>CABSFC010000012.1 GCA_902476875.1 uncultured Oscillibacter sp.
GGGATTTGTTTGGTGGACGATACAGGACTCGAACCTGTGACCCCCTGCACGTCAAGCAGGTGCTCTAGCCAGCTGAGCTAATCGTCCGAAGCGGAACAGGTATAGAATACACGAACCGTCCGCGTTTGTCAACACTTTTCTTTCACTTTTTTCTTTTTTTCATATTCGCCAGCAGCGTTTCCAGCTGCTCCCTGGTGAACAGCTGCACGTTGTCGCAGAAGCGGCAGGTCAGCTCCGCGCTGCCCTGCTCCCGGATCAGCGCCTCCAGCTCCTCCGGCCCAAGGCTGATCAGCGCCCGCTCCATCCGGTCCCGGCTGCAATAGCAGCGGTACTCGATGGGGCTCTTCTCCAGAATTTCCAGGTCAAAGTCCGACAGCACCCGCCGCAGCATGGCCTCCGGGTCGCCGCCGGTCTCGCGCAGCAGCCCCGTCACCTGGCCGGCGGCCATGACGCCGCCCTCCACCTTCGTGATGACGTCCTCCCCGGCGCCGGGCAGCAGCTGGATGAGATAGCCCCCCGCCGTCAGGACGCTCTGGTCCCGGTCCACCAGCACCCCCAGGCCGCAGGCCGTGGGAATCTGCTCGGATTCCACGAAGTAGGCCGCCAGGTCCTCGGCGATCTCGCCGCCGAGCAGGCCCACGCTGCCCACATAGGGCTCCTTCATGTTCAGATCCCGGATGACCGTCAGCGTGCCGTCACAGCCCACGGCGGCGCCCACGTCCAGCTTGCCGTCGCTCCGCAGCGGCACCTCCACTGACGGGTTGTCCACAGTGCCCCGGACGTTGCCCTCGTTGTCGCTGACCGCAAGAACGGTGCCCAGCGGGCCACCGCCCTTGATCTGCAGCGTCACGCTGCTGCCGTCCCCCTTCAGGGCGTTGCCCATCATGGACGCCGCCGCCAGCGTGCGGCCCAGCGCCGCCGTGGCCACAGGCAGCGTCTTGTGGATCTGCCGCGCCCGCTCCGTCAGCTCCCGGGTGAACACCGCCACGGCTTTCACATAGCCATCTCTGGAGATGGCGCGTACCAACTGATCGCTCATATGCAAATTGCTCCTTTTATCGTTCCCGCGCTGCCGCCGTCAGCCCTCCGAGGGCCGGACCGCCGTGACGATCCAGCGGTCCGCGTCCATCTTCGGCGGGCGGCGGCTCAAATCGCCTGTAACCGTGACGCGCGCAAAGCCCGCGTCGGCCAGATACCGCCGCAGCCGCTCCTCGCTCCAGGCCCGTTCCCGGTGCTCCTCGAAGTCCCGCTCCCAGGCGCCGTCCCGCCGCTGGCGGAACAGATCCACCTGATAGGTACAGACCTGGGTCTTTTCGGAGAAAAACGTCCGCCAGACGCAGAAGCTGTCCTCCGTCTCATCCATATACATCTGCCCGTCCATGCGGCGCAGCTTGTAGGGCGAATTCACGTCAAAAATAAATTGTCCGCCGGGCTTCAGCCAGCGGTACACCCTGCGAAAGGTCTCCCGGATATCCCGCTCGCGGGTCAGATAGTTCAGGGAGTCCAGGGTGGAGATAGCCGCGTCCACCGGCTCGATCAGCCGCAGGCGGGGCATGGACTGGCGCAGGAACAGCGGCGGAGCGTCCAGAGCCGCCGCCTTTCCCATGGCCTGGGTCAGCATCTCCTCGGAGGCGTCGGTGGCCGTCACCTGATAGCCCCGCGCCGCCAGCAGGCAGGCGATGGTGCCGGTGCCGCAGGCCAGGTCCAGCACCGTGCGGACGGGGATGGCGCTTTTGCCGAACTGCCGCTCCAGCCAGTCCGCCCGCTTTTGGTAGCTGCCGTCGGCCATCAGTCCGTCGTAGCTGGCGGCCAGCGCGTTATAGCTGCTCATCCTTCTCCGCCCTCATGCGCTCAAACAGCTTGGCGTAGGCGCCGGTGCCGTAGCTCAGGGAGCGGTTGACCCGGCTGATGGTGGCGCTGGACGCGCCGGTGCGCTCCAGAATGTCGTTGTAGATCATGCCGTCGTGCAGCAGTGAGGCCACCTCGAAGCGCTGCTCCATCGCCCGCAGCTCGGACACCGTGCAGAGATCCTGGAAAAAGTCATAGCACTCCTGCTCATCCTTCAACCGCAGGATCGCCCTGTAGAGCTGGTCGCTCTTCTCCTTCTTGCCGATCTTGACCATATTGAACTCCCTTTCTCTGATCACTCCAGCAAATTAGCGGCACACCTGCCGTTCGATTTCATATTTTAGCATTGTACCGCGTGAAAGTAAAGGGATTCCCCCACAAAATTTTCACACTTTAAAGTATCCCCGGAGCGCACCCCGCCCTGTCCCCCGGCATAGGCTGGGGCATGACAGGGAGAGGAGCGCGGTTCATGAGAGAGTGTCTGAGGTCGCTGCACACGGAGCCGTTTGCGGCGGAGCGGGAGTGGACGGTGGAGGGCATCCCGGTGCTGACCGCGTCGGTGTCGGTCCCCAGACCGGAGCCGGCGGCGGACGGCGTGTCCCGCCGCATCCACCGCTACTACCAGCTGCAATGCCGCGCCTACCTGCGCTACTGCGAGCGGTGGCTGCTGCCCCAGGCGGAGGCGGAGTACCGGGCCGCCCTGGCCGCCAGCGCGCCCCTGCCCTGCTTCCGGGCGGAGCTGGGCTACCGGGTGACCTACAACCAGGACGGCCTGTGGAGCCTGTACACCCAGTCCCGGGAGGTCACGCTGCCGGGGCAGACCCTGGTCACCCGACGGGGAGACACGTGGGACCTGGCGGCGGGCTATCCCGTCCCTCTGGGGGATTTTTTCCCGTCCCGCAGCCCCTGGAGGCGGCGGCTTCTGGCCCTGGCGGCGGCGGAGATCGAGCGGCGGGAGCGGGCGGGAATCGCCCGGTACCACGAGGGCTGGCGCAGGGAGCTGCGCCGCCATTTCAACCCCCAGAACTTCTATCTCAGCGGCGAAGGTCTGGTTTTCTTCTTCCCCATGTACGCCATCGCCCCGGGGACGGAGGGCGTGCCTGCCTTTCTGCTGCCCTACGGCGAGGAAGGGGCGCGGCTCCCGCCGGAGGGCCGTTAAAAAGCGCCCGTCTGGGGACGGGCGCTTTTGGCGGACTGCTTATTTCAGGTTGTTTTTATCGCCGAAGTACTTCTTCGTCTCGGCGGCCACCACGCCGGACAGGGCGAACAGGCCGATGAAGTTGGGGATGGCCATCAGGCCGTTGAAGGTGTCGGCCACATCCCACACAAAGCTGAGGGGAGACACGCAGCCAACCACCACCACGACGATGAAGATCACCTGAAACACCCGGATGCCCTTGTTGCCGAAGAGGTACTGCACGCAGCGGGTGCCGTACAGGGACCAGCCCAGCACCGTGGAGAAGGCGAAGAGCATCAGGGCGATGGCCACGAACAGAGCGGCGAACTTCTCGCCGAACACGGTGGCCAGGGCGGCGGTGATCAGCTCGCTGCCGGGCTTGGTGCCGAAGCCGATGTCGATGCCGCTGACGATGATGGTCAGGGCCGTCAGGGTGCAAATGACGATGGTATCCGCAAAGACCTCGAAGATGCCGTACAGGCCCTGCTGGACGGGGCCCTTGGTGTCCGCCGCCGCGTGGGCGATGGCCGCGGAGCCCAGGCCCGCCTCGTTGGAGAAAGCGCTGCGCCGCAGGCCCCAGATGATGGTCTGCTTCAGCACGATGCCGGTGGAGGCACCGAACATGGCTTGGGGGGTGAAAGCGGTGGAGAAGATCTTCACGAAAGCGCCGCCCAGGTTGCCGATATGGGCGCCCACCACGATCAGGGTGAAGAGGATGTAGAACACGCTCATAAAGGGAATCAGCATCTCCGTAACGGAGCCGATGCGCTTGATGCCGCCCAGCAGGATCACGGCCACCAGCAGCGCAAGGCCGATGCCCAGCACCCACTTGAGAATCAGCTCCGTCTGGGCGGAGACGGTGGTGAAAGCGGCGACGGCGCCGATGACGGAGCCGGTAATGCTGTTGACCTGGGACATGTTGCCGATGCCGAAAGAGGCCAGAGTGGCGAACACGGCGAACAGCACCGCCAGCCACTTCCAGTTCTTGCCCAGGCCCTTGGAGATGTAGTACATGGGGCCGCCGACCCAGTCGCCCCTGGAGTCCCGCTCCCGGTACTTGATGGCCAGCACGATCTCGGAGTATTTGGTGATCATGCCCACCAGAGCCGCCAGCCACAGCCAGAACACGGCGCCGTAGCCGCCCAGGGCGATGGCCTGGGACGTGCCCACGATGTTGCCGGTGCCCACGGTGGCGGACAGGGCGGTGGTCACGGCCTGGCGGGGCGTCACCGCGCCGGCGCCGGCCTCCTGCTTCTGAAAGATCTTGCCCACGGTGTTGCGCATGGCGTGGCCGAACCGGGTGAACTGGATGCCGCCGTTGCGGACCGTCAAAAACGTGCCGCCCAGGATAGCGAAGGGCAGGAAGGTGTACATCCACGCGAAGTCATTCAGCGGTCCGGAGATGAACGATACGATGCTGTTGAAAATTCCCATTGCAATTCCCTCTCTTCTTGTTCCCTCACAAACGGCAAAACGGGAGCCGCGCGAAATGGCGCGGCTCCCGGAATAAATGAGCAGCTTCCCCTGGCGGACAGCCGCCAGCGGAACACACATCTCTGTCCTTTTACCTGAGAGATTCAGCGGCCCGCGCCGCCTTGCACCTTCGGTCCCCGTTTCCGGGCTTCTCCAGAGCCACATCCATTCCTAGTCCCCACCCGGTCGCCGGGCGCCTGAGAGTTTCACTCCTTCGGCAGGCTTTCGCCGTTTCCCTAAGAACTTCGTTTGCCGTTCTTCAGTTATGGTATTACCTTACCATGACGCCTTTTTGGCTGTCAATGGTGTTTTTTTACAAAATGTCCGCTATCCAGCGACGCGTATCTTTCCTATATGGACAAAAGGCGGCGTTACAGTTCTTCCACCAGCACCACGCCCTCCGTCGCGTTGACCTTCCCCACCAGCTGCTGGGCGGAGCAGCGCTTGTTCAGCCGCAGGGAGAAGATGGCGCAGGCGTTGTGGTTTTCGCTGACGGTGGCGCGGGTGATCTCCATGTTCAGGATCTTCAGATCCAGATCCCGGTACAGCTTCAGCACCCGTTCCAGGCAGCTCTTGTTGGTGTACTCCATGTACAAATTGATCTCCGGGGCGTTCTCCAGCATCCGGTACTCCAGCTTGGCGAACAGCATCTCCGCCGCCAGAATCAGCAGCGTGGTGAGCAGCGCGCCCTCGTAAAAGCCGCCGCCCACGGCCAGACCCACGATGGCCGCCGTCCACAGGCCCGCCGCGGTGGTCAGGCCCTTGACCCGCTGGCGGCGGGTGACGATGATGGTGCCCGCGCCGATGAAGCCCATGCCGGCCACCACCTGGGCGCCGAGGCGGCCCATGTCGGTGTAATAGTTCATGTAGAGATAGAGGAACTGGCTGGTCATGGTGGTCATAGCCGCGCCCAGGCAGATCAGGATATGGGTCCGGAAGCCGGCCGGACGCCGCTTGTACTCCCGCTCCAGGCCGATGAGACCGCCGCAGACCACGGCGAGACACATCCGCACCGCCACGGACAGGAAGGACACATCCCGCAGGCCGTCAAAAATCGTCAGCATATTCTTCCCTCCCTCAGATCTCGTCGACGGTGCGCACCGTCTCCAGCTCGTAAATGGCCGCCAGCACCTGGGTGTGCATCTGCCGGTTGTGCATCCGGATGTAGAACACCGCGCTGGGATAGCGGGCCTTCTCCAGCCGCCCGTGGTCGATCTCCACATCGTAGATCTGCACATCCAGGGCCTTGACCCGGTTGATGATGTCGCCCACGTCGTCCAGGGACTCGAACTCCACGAAAATGTTCATGTTCCGGGCGTTTTCCATGATAAAATTCTCCACCGGGCGCAGCAGCTGGATGACCAGGGAGATCAGCACAAAGGCCAGGATCACGCACTCATAAAAGCCCGCGCCGATGGCCAGGCCCGTGCAGGCGGAGGCCCACAGGCCCGCCGCGGTGGTCATGCCCTTGACCTCCTGCCGCCCCGTCACGATGATGGTGCCGGTGGCCAGGAAGCCGATGCCGTTGATGACCTGGGCGCCGAAGCGGGACACGTCGGTCCGGATGCCGATCTCCCCCGCGATGTCCGCCCAGACGGTGGTGATCATGTGATACTCATACAGGCTCAGCAGCACGGTCAGCGTGGCGCCCAGACACACCAGCATATACGTCCGCAGGCCCGCCGCGCGGCGCTTTCTGCCGCGCTCCATGCCGATCAGGCCGCCAAAGAACACGGCCAGCAGCAGCCGCAGCAGCACCGACCCGAAGCTCAGATCCCGTAAAAAATCCAGCCCTGCCAGCATGGGCTTTCCCTCCTTTGATACGCACAGATATATGGAAAGGAAGAACTGGCAGCGCCACTTCTTCCCCTGTCCGCTATGTTCCCGGCACGGCGCCGGGCGCATGTTTACCGCCGTCACGAAAGCGTTTGCGTTCCCGCACACCGCCTGCCGGCGTCCGGTTTTGCGTGGTATATATTATAAAACATCAACCAAACCAACTTGTCAATGTTTTCTTGGCAAAACCGCAAATTTTTGTCTGTTTTTACAAAGAAATTATCGTATCTTCGGCATTTTGTTCTCAGCTCCAGCACTTTTTTCCGCGCTTTTCCCACCCGGGGCGTCCGTCCTCCGGCTCAAACAATTTTCTTCCGATTTGTTCGCCCATCAGAGAAATTTTCAGGTTTTGCCGTCGTTTTTTCCAAATCTTCCGCATCTGATTTATGCGTTTCCCCGATAATTTTCCGTTTTCGGCCGGTTTCTTCGCAGCGCAAGCGTTAGCGTTTTTCCATATTTTCGGTTATCCGAGCGGAAAAGGAGCCCCGGCGCGTTCAACGCGCCGGGGCTTTTCTCCGGATCGTATGCGGCCGTTACCGCCCCACCATGATGTCCAGAATCTCCTCGTCGGTGCGGCGCATGCCCAGCCGGGCCAGACGGCCCACGTTGCCGATGGTGTTCTCCACGCCCTTCTGGATGATGCCCTCGCCGCCCACGAACTGGTGGCCGCCGTTGACATACATGTGGTAGCCCATCAGTCCCGCGTCCACGGCGGAGGCGATCTTCGCCGCGCAGGAGGGCTTGGCCCCGTCGCAGATCATGCCGGAGCAGATGGCCAGGGTGTTGGCAATGGTGTGGGCGATGACGTCATACCGCCCGCCCCGGAGATAGGCGATGCCCGCCGCCGCGCCGCAGCCGGCGCTGACCGCGCCGCAGAAAGCGGACAGCCGTCCGATGCCGGTCTTCTGGTGGATGGTCACCAGGTTCGCCACCGCCAGGGCCCGGTACAGCGCGTCGTCGTCCACGCCCATGTCCCGGGCGTATTCAATGACCGGCAGGGAGGTGGTCATACCCTGGTTGCCGCTGCCGGAGACGATGACCACCGGCATCTCGCAGCCGCTCATGCGGGCGTCGGACCCCGCCGCCGCAGCCGCCTTGGCCCGGACGGCCACATCGTCGCCGTACAGGCCCCGCAGGGTCTTGCCCACCTCGGCGCCCCAGCCGCCCTTCATGCCCTCGGCGGAAATGGCGCTGTTATAGGCCACCTGGCGGCCCAAAATCTCCGCCACGTCGGCGGTGTCCAGGCAGTCGGCAAAGCTCACGATCTCCTCCACGCTCAGCACGGAACGGTCCGTCTGCTCCTCGCCGCCGCCCGCCGTCTCGTCCGCCTGGAAGAGGACCTCCCCGTCCCGCTGGATGCGGACGATGTTGGTGTGGAAGTCCACGATCTCGCAGCAGGCGGAGTGCTCGCCCGCGGCCACGGTGATGTTGATGAAGAAGATGCGGTCCCCCTCCGCGGGCACCACCTTGATCTCGCAGGTCTTCAGAAAAGCCCCCATGGCCTCGATCTCCTCCCGGGTCACCTGGGAGAGGACCTCCAGCTCCAGATCGGCCCGGCCCGCCACGATGCCGGCGGCGGCAGCGGCCTCGATGCCCTTCAGCCCGCCGGTGTTGGGCACCGTGACGGCCTTCACGTTTTTGATGATGTTGCCGCTGACCTCCACCCGGCAGCGCTCCGGCGTGGCGCCCAGGGCCTCCCGGGCCTTGGCGGCGGCCAGCGCGATGGCGATGGGCTCCGTGCAGCCCATGGCGGGGATCAGTTCCTCCTCCAGAATCTTGACATAGCTCTCATAATGCGGTGTACGCTCCATAGCATGTCCCCCCTTCTTTGATATTTCTTATTATAGCGAAAACGACGGTGGGAAACAAGTGCGCGAAAAGAATTCTCCGGTGGGAATCAGGGATTTTACGGAAGCCTCTCAGCCGCCTCTCATCCCAGCAGCACGTCCAGCAGCATCATGACGAGAAAGCCCGCCATGACGCTGGCGGTACCCGCGTGGGAGTGCTCGCCCAGCTGCGCCTCGGGGATCAGCTCCTCCACCACCACGTAGATCATGGCCCCGGCGGCAAAGGCCAGCACCCAGGGCATGATGCCGGCGACGCTGCCCGCCACCAGCACCGTCAAAAGGCCGAACACCGGCTCCACCACGCCGGAGATGGCGCCGCAGAGGAATGCTTTGCCGTTGGGAACTCCCTGGGTCTTCATGGGCAGGGACACGGCGGCCCCCTCCGGGAAGTTCTGGAGGCCCATGCCGATGGCCAGGGCCACGGCCGCCGCCAGGGCGCCGCGGGACGTGTCCTGGGCCGCCACGGAGAAGCTCAGGCCCACCGCCATGCCCTCCGGGATGTTGTGGAGGGTCACGGCCAGCACGATCATCGTCGTCCGCTTCCAGTGGGCGGGCAAGCCCTCCGCCTGGTCGCTGCCGATGTGGAGGTGGGGCAGCAATCCGTCCAGCGCCATCAGAAACAGCCCGCCCAGGATGAAGCCGCCGCCCACCGGCAGCAGCACGCTCCGCCCCCGCTCCTCCACCATGTCCATGGCGGGGATGAGCAGCGACCACACCGACGCGGCGATCATCACCCCCGCCGCGAAGCCCAGAAACACCTTCTGCATGGTGTGGGACATATCCTTTTTAAAGAAAAACACCATCGCCGCGCCCAGGACCGTGGCAAGGCACGTGAAGCCCGTGCCCAGGGCGGCGTAAAACAGCTCCCGCTGCAGCATATCGTCTCCTCCTGTCTTATCGGATGACGTTCCAATACAGGTACAGCCCCGCCGGAATCACGATCTGCAAAAGCAGGATCAGCGGGATGCCGACGCGGAAGGAGCGGTGCAGCGTCTTGTGCCGCCACACCCGCATCCCCAGCAGCGCCCCCACGCTGCCGCCCAGCGCCGCCAGCAGGAACAGCGTCCTCTCCGGCACCCGGCGGGTGGCGGCATGGCTCGCCTTCCGTTTGGCCTTAAGCTTGTCCAGGCCGAACACCAGGAACGTCACCAGGTTGATCAGAACCAGCCAGACCGCCAGCAGCCCCCAGGGGGAGCCGATCACGGCCCAGACGACAGCGTTGCGCGCCTCCGGCGTGTACATGTGGAACACCTCTCTTCCCCATCAGTTTACCGCATTTTCGCCAAACGTCAACCACCCTGGAAAAATACCGTCCGTCCCGCCTATTTCGCCGACGGTCCCCAAGCGCTGGACGGCGGCGCGAAAATCCCCTATACTGGACGCAGGAGAGGAGGGAGCCCATGAAAGTCGAACTGCGCATCGACCCGTCTTTACAGGATATCACGGTGACGGTCCGCGCTCCCGCCCGGACGGAGGAGCTGGACGCCCTGCTGGCCCGTCTGGCGGCGGAGGACGGTCCGCTGCCGGGCTTCCGCCCCGACGGCACCGCCGCCCTCCTGGACCTGAACGATATTCTCCGCTTCTACGGCGAGGACAAGGAGGTCCGGGCGGAGACGCTGGAGGGCGCCTACACGGTGCGCCTGCGGCTCTACGAGCTGGAGGCGCGGCTGGACCGGCGCCGCTTCGTCCGCATCTCCCACTCGGAGATCGTGAACCTGCGGCAGGTGACGGCTCTGGACCTGAGCCTGACCGGCACCATCCGCATGACCCTGACCGGCGGCGCGGCCTGCTACGTCTCCCGCCGATATGTGAAAAAGATCAAGGAGGCGCTTGGACTGTGAAAAAGCTGTATGAACCCGCCCTGCTGCGCCAGCAGCTGCTGTGGGCCGTGATCTGCGGGCTGCTGGCCGCGGTGCTGGTGCCCCTGGCGGTGCTTTTGCTCAACTGGGCCACCGGGATGGGCGGGGCGGCGCCTGTGGTCGTCCGCCAGTCCGTCCTGACCGCCACCGGCTGGCCCTGGCAGGCATTGCTGGCGGCGGAGCTGGCCCTGGCCTTTGCCTTCGGCGCGTCCGTGGGGCTGGCGGTGCCGCCCATGGAGGGCGCCGGACGGGCGGTGGCCGTGCGGACGACGGCGCACCTGCTGGTCTCCTCCGTCCTGTGGGCGGGGGTGTGCGCCGTGTGCGGGTGGCCCGCCGTCTGGTACGGGCGGCTGGTGTTGCTGGGGCTGTACTGGTTCGCCTACGCCGTGGTGTGGCTGCTGCGCTATCTCTCCTGGCGCTCGGAGCTGCAACGCATCCGGGAGGGCCTGGGCCTTGCGCCGAAGCCCGCCGCCGGAGGACCGTTCCAGGTGCGACCTCTGCGGGCGCACCTGCTGCTGGCCGCCGCCGTGGAGCTGGCGGTGCCGCCGCTTCTGTATCTGGTGGACGCGCCGGATGTGCCGGTGCTGACAGGCATTTTCTACCCCTTCCTGATGCTGCCCTTCTTCTGTCTCATCACCGGCTGGAGCGTGGGACGGCGGTTCGGCGTGTCCCTGCTGTATCCCGCCGCCTGCGGCCTGCTGCCCGTTCCCTGGGTATTCCTGCTGTACAATTCCAGCGCTCTGTCCCAAGCCTGGACGGCGGCGCTCTTCGCCCTGGCCGGGAACCTGCTTGGAGCCTTGTCGCGGTGGAGAAAGGAGCGCGGCCATGAGGCGTGAGGTCCGGCTGTACAATCTGATTCTTCCTGTCTGGGCCTTTTGGCTGGTGCCATACGCCTAGCTGGCGATCCTGCCGGGGAATTTGCTGATCGACGGGGCGGTGTTGTTCCTCGCCCTCACCGAACCGCGGCGGACAGGCCGCGGCCCTTTGATGAAACAGTTCCTCTGGAAGCTGTGGCCAGCCGGTTTCGCCGCCGACTTCGCCGGAGTCCTGTGGCTGCTGGCGGGATTTTTCTCCACTGCCCTCCCCGCGCCCTGGGGCAGCGTCCTAGGCGCCCTTTCCCACGACCCCTTCCTCAGCCTTCCGGCCTTTCTATGGACGCTGGCCGCCGTGGCGCTCTCCGGCCTGTGCGTCTATTTTCTGGACCGCTTCATCCTGATGAGCGCCTGGGACCTGCCGGAAAAGGAGCGGCACACCATTGCCCTGGCCATGGCGGTGTTCACCGCCCCCTGGACATTCTTCATCCCGGTCTATTGACGGTACGGCACAGTCGCCTGTCATGAAATAAATTTGCAAAATGTGGAACAAAACCGCCTCCTCTGCCGACCAAACAGGCAGAGGAGGCGGTTTCATGAAAAAGTGGTGCCTGTTTTTGAGCGTATACTTCTGCGTCTGCCTGCTGGCGGCCTGCGGGGCCTCCGGAGCTGCCGCGCCGTCGGTCAGCAGCGGGGACACGGCCGGGGAGCGGGACGGCGAGGCCCAGATCTCCAGGGTGGACAGCCCCGACTGGCCCGTCACTACCGTCTGCCGCATCGTGGACGGCGCGGAGAGCGGGGAGCTTTTGCTGGCGGAGCGGGACGGCGGCGGAATTTATTTTCTGAACGAAGAGGATGTCTATCAGATCACAGTCGGCGGCGGCTCCGGTTCCGCGGCGGAGATGGGGAACGGAATGTTGGTGAACGTGGTCCACGACGGCATGGTCCTGGATACCTGGCCCATTCAGTTTTCCAGCGTGAAGGCCCTGTGCCCCGCCACCAAAGGCGAAGGGTCTGACGAATACGACTTCGACGACCGCTGCACCCTGTATCTCCGGGTCTTGGAGGACCTGTGGGAGGTGGACCCCGGCTTGAACAGCAACGGCATGACCTATATCGGCGTGGACCTGTCCCAGACCAGCCTATCTGAGAGCGAGCGGGCCGCTGTGGCCTGGGGCTTTGCCCAAAAGCACGGCGGGGAGCTGGTCCAGGGGACCTATGACGAACTGGTGGAACAGGGCTATATCACCAGTGAGCCTTTGGAAGGAACGGACGCGAAATTCTGGCAGTGGAAGGACGGCTGTCTGTTCTCCATCACGGAGCGGGACGAGCCTGTGACCTTCAACCTGCCCAGTATCGGGCCGGGAGAGGAAGTTCCATCCTATGACGCCGTTCACTTTGACGCGAAAAAGTGGCGGTCCAGCCTGGGGGCCTATGTCTTTTCTGACTGCACCGCCGTCCGCAATGCCGACGGGCAATGGGGCGATCACACCGTGGGCAGTGAGATGATATCTTGAAATAAGGAGGCGAAGTTCATATGAAAAAGAAAGTTGTATGGCTCTGCGGACTGTGGTGCGTCTGCCTGCTGCTGGCGGGCTGCGGCGGAAAGTCCGTCACGACCGGCTGGTATCTCCGGTCGGAGAGCGGCGTGTCCCTGATCGTCACCGACGGCGGCGAGCCCATTGCCATCTCCGACCAGAGCGAGGGCGGCGACCTGTTTGACGGCTTGACCGGCGGCGACCGCATCCAGATCACCCATGACGGCATCAGCGAGACCTGGCCCGGCCAGACTGGGGCTTACTCATGCAAGCTGCTGGAGGAGGGCACGATGGACGATATCCCGGCGGACACCCTGACGGCGTTGGAGGACATGGGCTGGGACTTCGGCAGCCACGATCACCAGCCCGCCAACCAGCCCCAGACGGTGGAGGACCCCGTCTCCGGCTGGTGCGGCAACACCTCCGCCACGGTATATGCGGACGGTCAGGAATACACCCTTTGGGGCAACGACGCCATCGCCCTGACAGATGTCCTGATCAACCTGTCCTATGACCCGGACCAGGTCTGCCGCTGCATGACGGAGTTCACCGTGGACACGGAGTTCGGCACAGGGTACGGCGTAAACCTGACGGAGAGCTTCGCCCGCTGCGACGCGGGGCAGGCGTCCCTGACGGCGGACCAAACGGAGACCATCCGGGACATTCTGGACCGCAATTGCGGCGGCTGACCGGGAAAAAGTCCCGCTCCCCCTTGTAAAACCCGTTGAAATGGAGTACAATACTCCATTATTGTGCGAAGATCCCCACCACAAAAACAAGAAAACGGGTGAATTTCAATGAGCTATACGAAAATCGCGGCCATTTACGCCGACAGCGAGACCCTGTCCGGGCAGACCGTCACCGTGGGCGGCTGGGCCCGCACCATTCGGGATATGAAGAACTTCGGCTTCATCGAACTGAACGACGGCTCCTGCTTCAAAAACCTGCAGGTGGTCATGGAGGCCGGCACGCTGGAAAATTATAAGGACATCGCCGCCCAGAACGTGGGCGCGGCCCTGATCGTCACCGGCACCGTGGCGCTGACCCCGGAGGCCAAGCAGCCCCTGGAACTGAAAGCCACGAAGATCGAGGTGGAGGGCACCTCCACCCCCGATTACCCCCTGCAGAAGAAGCGCCACAGCGTGGAGTTCCTGCGGACCATCCAGCACCTGCGTCCCCGGACCAACCTGTTCTCCGCCGCATTCCGGGTGCGGAGCGTGGCGGCCTACGCCATCCACGAGTTCTTCCAGGAGCGTGGCTTTGTCTACGTCCACACCCCCATCATCACCGCCAGCGACTGCGAGGGCGCCGGCGAGATGTTCCGGGTCACCACCCTGGATCCCGAGAATCCGCCCCGCAACGAGGACGGCACCATCGACTACACCCAGGACTTTTTCGGCAAGCCCGCCAACCTGACGGTCTCCGGCCAGCTGAACGCGGAGAACTTCGCCATGGCCTTTGGCGACGTGTACACCTTCGGCCCCACCTTCCGGGCGGAGAACTCCAACACCCAGCGCCACGCCGCCGAGTTCTGGATGATCGAGCCGGAGATGGCTTTCACCGACCTGAAGGGCGACATGGACGTGGCGGAGGCCATGATCAAGTTCGTCATCCGCCGGGTCATGGAGCGCTGCCCCGACGAGCTGGCTTTCTTCAACAGCTTCGTGGACAAGGGCCTTCTGGAGCGGCTGGAGCACGTGGCCTCCTCCGACTTCGGCCGGGTGACCTACACCGAGGCCGTGGAGATTCTGGAGAAGAACAACGACAAGTTCGACTACAAGGTCTTCTGGGGCTGCGACCTCCAGACCGAGCACGAGCGGTATCTCACCGAGCAGGTGTACAAGCGCCCGGTGTTCGTCACCGACTATCCCAAGGAGATCAAGGCTTTCTACATGCGCATGAACGACGACGGCAAGACCGTGGCCGCCGCGGACTGTCTGGTCCCCGGCATCGGCGAGATCATCGGCGGCAGCCAGCGCGAGGAGCGGCTGGAGCTGCTGGAGGGCCGCATCAAGGAGCTGGGCATGAAGCCCGAGGACTACTGGTGGTACTGCGACCTGCGGCGCTACGGCAGCTGCAAGCACGCGGGCTTCGGCCTGGGCTTCGAGCGGCTGGTGATGTATCTCACCGGCGTGGCCAACATCCGGGACGTGCTGCCCCATCCCCGCACCGTGGGCAACGCGGAGTTTTAAGCGATACGGCAAGGGGGCCGGTCCTGTTGGACCGGCCCCCTTTTGGTTTCCCCGGCGGGCGGGAGCGGCGGCAAGCGGTCCCCCAAATCGTGAAAATTGGCAAAAAACAGCGCCCAGAAGAGGCTTGACGGCAAAAAAACGGTGTGTTATGCTTACAGTAGCCGTTCAAACAGCTCCCTGTTTGAACGGAAGCGATATGACTGACGGAAGTGGATCGAGACCACATGAAGTATCGCGGGCGCGGAAGCGCCTTGAATGCCGACCGTCTGGGCGCACTGAGTGTTCGGTGCGCCCTTTTTCTTTTCCCGGGCCGCCGGCAATTTGAAGGAGGAAGTGTGTTATGGAAATCAAAACCGACATTGAAATCGCCCAGAGCTGTGAAATGAAGGACATCCGGGAGATCGCCGCCGTGGCCGGCGTGGAGGAGAAGTACCTGGAGCTGTACGGCAATTATAAGGCCAAGGTGGACTACCGCCTGCTGCGGGAGAGCCAGCGCCCCGACGGCAAGCTGGTCCTGGTCACCGCCATCAACCCCACCCCCGCCGGCGAGGGCAAAACCACCACCACGGTCGGTCTGGCCGACGCCATGCGGAAGCTGGGCAAAAACACTCTGGTCGCCCTGCGGGAGCCGTCCCTCGGCCCCGTGTTCGGCGTCAAGGGCGGCGCCGCCGGCGGCGGCTATGCCCAAGTGGTGCCCATGGAGGACATCAATCTCCACTTCACCGGCGACTTCCACGCCATCGGCGCCGCCAACAATCTGTGTGCCGCCATGCTGGACAACCACATCCAGCAGGGCAATACCCTCGGCATCGACGTCAAGCGCATCACCTGGAAGCGCTGCGTGGACATGAACGACCGCCAGCTGCGGAATATCGTGGACGGCCTGGGCGGCCGGATGCAGGGCGTGCCCCGGGAGGACGGCTTCGACATCACGGTGGCCAGCGAGATCATGGCGGTGCTGTGCCTGTCCGCCGATATCCCCGATCTGAAAGCCCGCCTGGGCCGGATGGTGGTGGCCTATACCTATGACGGCAAGCCCGTCACCGCCCACGATCTGAAGGCCGAGGGCGCCATGGCGGCGCTTTTGAAGGACGCCCTGAAGCCCAATCTGGTCCAGACTCTGGAGGGCACCCCCGCTTTCATCCACGGCGGGCCCTTCGCCAACATCGCCCATGGCTGCAACTCCGTCATGGCGACGAAGATGGCCATGCGGCTGGCGGATTACACCATCACCGAGGCGGGCTTCGGCGCGGACCTTGGCGCGGAGAAGTTTTTGGACATCAAGTGCCGTCTGGCGGGCCTGACCCCCAGCGCCGTGGTGGTGGTCGCCACCGTCCGGGCGCTGAAAAACCACGGCGGCGTTGCCAAAGCCGACCTGAACACCGAAAACCTGCCCGCCCTGGAAAAGGGCCTGCCCAACCTGCTCCAGCATGTGGAGAACATCACGAAGGTCTACGGCCTGCCCTGCGTGGTGGCCGTCAACGCCTTCCCCACCGACACCGCCGCGGAGCTGAAGCTGGTGGAGGACCGGTGTAAGGAGCTGGGCGTCAATGTGGCCCTCAGCGAGGTGTGGGCCAGGGGCGGCGAAGGCGGCCTGGCCCTGGCGGAGGAGGTCGTCCGCCTGTGCGGCCAGCCCAACAGCTTCCGCTTCGCCTATGACACGGAGGACAGCATCGAGCGGAAGCTGAACGACATCGCCCGGAAGATCTACCACGCCGACGGCGTGGAGCTGACCGCCGGCGCCCGGAAGCAGATGGCGGAGCTGGAGGCCCTGGGCTTTGGCAAGCTGCCCATCTGCATGGCGAAGACCCAGTACTCCTTCTCCGACGACGCCGCCAAACTGGGCGCGCCCAGGGATTTCACCATCACGGTACGGAACCTGAAGGTCTCCGCCGGCGCGGGCTTCCTGGTGGCCCTGACGGGAGATATCATGACCATGCCGGGCCTGCCGAAGGTGCCCGCGGCGGAGAAGATCGACGTGGACGAGAACGGGAAGATCACTGGATTGTTCTGAAAACGTCTGATCAGCAAGGATCGCTTCACAGGCAGCGCACGCCTGATCGGATGGGTCTTCCCGCGATCAGTCTGCCGGATGCAGTGATAAAACCAACGCCCGCAATCACCAAAATAAAACCCCCGCCCACATCTTTCAACAATGTGGGCGGGGGGTTTTATTTTGTGCGTTCAACGCGCATTTCAGCGCATCGCCAGCGTCACGTCTCCGGTGGCGGACAGTTCCCCGTGGTTATAGATCTCCGCGGAACAGGTGGCAATGGCCTTTTCCACCCGTTCGGACGCCATTTTTGCCCGTACCTCAATGGTATCGCCGGGCAGAATTTTTTTCAGGAAGCGCACATTGTTGATTCCCAGAAACAGCGGAATTTTTCCGGCATACCGCTCCGCGGACAGCAGCAGGATATCCGCCGTCTGCGCCATACATTCCACGGAGTAGACACCAGGCAGAACGGGCTCCTCCGGGAAATGGCCCTTAAAGATCTCACGGTTCGGGTCCACGTAGAACGTTGTCACAATCTCCTTGCCCGGTACCATTTCCTCAACGGTCGTGACCAGAAGCATCGGGTCCCGGTGCGGGATCACCTGTTTGATCTCCTCTTGATTCATTTTCATAGCGCGCACATCCTTTCCGTTAGATTTTGTCAATGCCGCACACCGGTTGGCGTGCGGCATTGACAGGAGAGAGACCTGTTTTGGCAATTTGCTCGATCAGCTTCAACCGTCCGCCAGCTTGCGGTATTTGGCGTAACGCTCCTTGGCCTCGCGGATGGTCTTTTCGTAAAGCCGCTTCGCACGTCCGGGGAAATTGATCTGCAGGGAGGCATAGCGGTTTTCTCCCTTCAGATAATCCATCATCTTGCCGCTGTCCGGCTCGGGAGAATCCAGCTGGAAGGGGTTCTTGCCCTCTGCGATGCGGCGGGGATCATAGCGGTACAGGTGCCAATAGCCGCACTCCACCGCGCGTTTCATCTCTTCCTGCGTGCAGCTCATGCCGGCCTTGATGCCATGCTCCAGGCAGGGGCAGTATGCGATGACGATGGCGGGACCGGGATAGGCTTCCGCCTCGCGGATCGCCTTCAGCGTCTGCGCCTGGTCATAGCCCATGGCAACCTGCGCCACATAGATATAGCCGTAGCTCATGGCGATGGCGCCCAGGTCCTTCTTCTTGACCTCCTTGCCGGCCGCCGCGAACTTGGCGATGGCCGCCGTGGGCGTGGACTTGGAGGACTGACCGCCAGTGTTGGAGTAAACCTCCGTGTCCATCACCAGGACATTGATATCCCGGTTTTGCGCGAGGACATGGTCGATGCCGCCAAAGCCGATGTCGTAGGCCCAGCCGTCGCCGCCGAAGGCCCACACGGACTTCTTGGTCAGGAACTCCCTGTTCTTCAGAATAAATTCCGTCTCTTCGCAGGGCTCCACACTTTCCAGCGCGGCCACCAGGGCGTCGGTGACCTCCCGGGTCACGGCGGGATCGTCCCACTTCTCCAGATAGGCGGAAACCGCTTCAGCGGCCACGCCGCGTTCCTGCAGCTCTTTCAGGCGGATCATCAGCTCGCCGTGAATCGCGCCGTGGGCCCGCAGGAAGCCGTAAGCGAACTCCGCGTTGTCCTCAAACAGGGACTGCTCCCAGCAGGGGCCGAAGCCGCGGCTGTCGCAGGAGTAGGGCGTCATGGGCATGGCGCCGCCGTAGGCGGAGGAGCAGCCGGAGGCGTTTGCCACGTACATGCGGCTGCCAAACAGCTGGGTCACCAGCTTGATGTAGGTCGTCTCCGCGCAGCCGGCGCAGGCGGCGGAGAACTGGAAATAAGGCTTGGCGAACTGGCTGTTCTTCACAGTCCTGTCGCTGATGATGTCCTTCTTCAGCAGGGCCTCGTTCATGGCGTAGTTGTCGAAGTTGGGCTGCTGCTCCTTCTGGCTCTCGAAGGGGACCATCTCCAAAGCGCCCTTGGCGGGGCAGGCGGTCAGGCACACGCCGCAGCCCAGGCAGTCATAGGGAGACACCTGCATACGGAAAGAATAGGCGGGGGCGTCCTTGCCCAGGCCCTTGGCGGGAACCGTGACGAAGGAGGCGGGCGCGCCCCGCTTCTCCTCCTCGGTCACCAGAACGGGACGGATGGCGGCATGGGGGCACGCCATGGAGCAGCGGTTGCACTGGATGCAGGCGTCGGAATTCCACTGGGGGACCGTGACAGCCACGCCGCGCTTGCTGTAAGCGGTGGTGCCGTTCTCCCAGGTGCCGTCCAGACAGTTGTGCTTTTTGAACAGGGAGACAGGCAGCTTGTCGCCGTGCTGGCGGTCCATGGGGACCACGATCTCCTTGACGAAGGGCGTGCCCTTCAGCTCCTCCGTCTCACCGTCGGCGGCGTTGGCCCAGGTCTCGGGGATGTCCACCTTCACCATGCCGCTGAGACCGGCGTCCACAGCCCGGTTGTTCAAGTCCACGATCTCCTGGCCGCCCTTCTTGAAGTAGCTGTTATAGTTGCCCTTCTTCATCTCCTCCACGGCCATCTCGATGGGGATGACCTTGGTCAGCTGGAAGAAGGCGGATTGGAGGATGGTGTTGATGCGGCCGCCCAGGCCCAGCTCACGGGCAATCCGGGTGGCGTCCATGATGTAGAATTGGGCGTGCTTGTTGGCCAGATCCCGCTTCATCCTGGCGGGCAGGCGCCGGTCCAGCTCCTCCGCGGTCCAGGGACAGTTTAGAAGATACACGCCGCCGTCCTTCAGGTCCGCGGTGGTGTCGTATTTGTCCACGTACGTCGGCGCATGGACGGCCACAAAATCAGCGGAGGACACCAGATAGGTGGCACGGATCGGCTGGTCGCCAAACCGCAGGTGGGACTGGGTCAGGCCGCCGGACTTCATGGAGTCGTAGGAGAAATATGCCTGGGCATACTTGTCGGCGCTGAGGCCGATGGTGGTGATGGCGTTCTTGTTGGCGCCCACGGTGCCGTCGCCGCCCAGGCCCCAGATCTTGCAGGCGGTCTGGCCGGGGTAATCCAGCGCGATCTCCTCATAGGGCAGCGAGGTGAAGGTCACGTCGTCCTCAATGCCGATGGTGAAGCCGTTCTTGGGCTTGTCCTGCTTCAGGTTGTCATACACCGCCACGATCTGGCCGGGCGTGGTGTCCTTGGAGGCAAGGCCGTACCGGCCGCCGACCACCTGGATATCCGCGCGTCCCGCCTGCTGCAGGGCGCTCTGGACATCCAGATACAGCGGCTCGCCGACGGAGCCGGATTCCTTGGTGCGGTCCAGGACCGCCACCTTTTTGCAGGTGGCCGGGATGGCATCCGCGAAATGCCGGACGGAGAAGGGCCGGTACAGATGGACCTGCACCATGCCCACCTTGCGGCCATGGGCGTTCAGATAGTCCACGGTATCCTTGACCGTCTCCGCGCCGGAGCACATGATGACAACGACTTCCTCGGCGTCAGGCGCGCCATAGTAATTGAAGAGCTTGTAATCCCGGCCCGTCAGCCTGTTGATCTCATCCATGTAATGCTGGACCACGCCGGGGATGGAAGCGATCCTCTCGTTGGCGCCCTCCTTGCACTGGAAGAACACATCCGGGTTGACCGTGGTTCCGCGGGTGGAGGGGTGCTCCGGGTTCAGGCCGTTTTTGCGGAACGCCTGCAGCTGCTTCTGGTCCACCAGGGCCGCCAGGTCGTCATAGTCCAGGGCCTCGATCCGCTGCATCTCGTGGGAGGTGCGGAAGCCGTCAAAACAGTGCATGAACGCGTAGCGGCCGCCGATGGCGGACAGGTGGGCCACAGCGCCCAGATCCATAGCCTCCTGCGGGGAGGAGGACATCAGCATGCCAAAGCCGGTCATGCGGCAGGTCATGGCGTCGGAGTGGTCGCCGAAGATGGACAGCGCATGGGCGCTGACCGTCCGGCAGGAGACATGGAACACGCCGGGAAGGAACTCGCCGCCGATCTTGTACATGGGCGGGATCATCAGCAGCAGACCCTGAGACGCCGTATACGTGGTCGTCAGCGCGCCAGCCTGCAAGGAGCCGTGGCAGGTTCCCGCCGCGCCGGCCTCGGACTGCATCTCAATGACTTCCACAGTGTTTCCAAAGATATTTTTCTTCCCCTTGGCAGCCCATTCGTCCACCTTCTCCGCCATCGTGGAGGAGGGCGTGATGGGAAAGATCGCGGCCACCTCGGTAAATGCGTAGGATGCGTATGCTGCCGCGGTGTTGCCATCCATTACAACAAATTTTTTCATAGTATCATCCTTCTATTTTGATGTATTGCTGAAAGAATCTGAACTCACCACGCAGCCGGTCAGCACACGGATACAACGGGATAGAGGGGCGCTCCGCCCCGCAAAACCTCAGCCACATTTTTCGCGGCCTTTGTCTTCAGCTCCTCAACACCCTCTACAGTGTTATAAGCGGCATGGTCCGTCATGACCACATTGTCCAGCCTCATAAATTCGGAGTCCATGGGAACCGGCTCTACGCAGTGGGTGTCCAGTCCCGCGCACAGAATCGCATGGTTTTTCAATGCGTCAAGCAGCGCATCTCCATCCACCAGGCCCCCCCGGCTCACATTGATCAAAATGGCGCTTTTCTTCATCTGGGAAAGGGCCGCCGCGTCGATGATCCCCCGGGTATTTTCCGTCAGGTTCAGATGCAGCGAGACAAAATCCGAAACCGCCAGCAGTTCGGAAAACTCCACTTTTCGGACGCCGATCTCCCGCAGCTGTTCTTCTGTCAAAAACGGATCATACGCCACGACCTCCCGGAGGCCGAAGCCGCCGACCTTTCGCACCACCGCGCGGGCGATCCGCCCCGCGCCGATCAGGCCCAGCGTCTTTCCCTGCAGCCGATACCCGGGGGACTGGATATTCCATGCTCCCTCCCGGATCCTCCGGTCCCGCAGAGCCACGCTCCGCAGGCAGGCGAAGAGCAGTGCCAGGGCGTGATCGGAAACATCCTCCATGCAGTAATCCGGGACATTCGTCACCTGGATACCACATTCCGCCGCGGCCTTTAAGTCCACATTGTCAACGCCGACGCCATAACGGCTGATGACCTTGCACCGCTTAAGCCCGCGGATCGCCTCCGCTGTCATCGGCGCCAGATCCAGTAAAATCGCGTCCGCGTCCGCGCAGTTCCGCACGATTTCCTCCGCGGTTCCGCAATTGCAGAGCACCAGCTCCGCGTCACATGCCCGCAGAATCTCCCGCTCGATCTCAAAACTGGGCTGCCGCTGATCTGTCACACAAACTCGAAACTTACTCATTTTTTTGTTCTCCTTTCGCGCTGGAAGTCAGGCTCCCATCCAGCCGCCGTCCACGCACAGGACGTGTCCGGTCACATAGTCAGAGGCGTGGGAAGCCAGGAAGATGGCGGCGCCTCCCAGCTCAGAGGGGTCCCCCAGCCTGCCCACCGGGATACGGGAGAGGATCTCGTCCCGGTTTTTGGGGTCGCGCAGCAGGTCGCCGGTCAGCTCCGTCTCAAAAAAACCGGGGGCAATGCAGTTCACATTGACGCCTCTGGAGGCCCACTCGTTGGCCATGGATTTGGAAAACTGGGCTATGGCGCCCTTGGTGGCGGCATAGGGGGAGATCAGCTTGCGGCCCTGGAACGTATTGAGCGACGCGATGTTGATGATCTTGCCGTATCCCTTTTCCAGCATCAGCGCGCCCACGCGCTGGCACAGGAAATAGGCGGCGCGGCAGTTGACGCTCATGATCTGATCATACTTGTCCACCGGGAACTCCTCCGCGGGGCAGCGGTACTGCAGTCCCGCGTTGTTCACCAGAATATCAATCGTCCCAAAATCGCGGACGACCTCATCCACCAACGCCTTCTGCTCTTCCAAATCGGCGATGTTATAGTTGTATTTCCTGCAGACCACATCGTATTTCTTCATTTCCTCGAGAAACTCGTCGGAGACGCTTCTGGAGACCACCGCGATATTGGCTCCCGCGGCGGCAAACGCCTCTGTGATCCCCCGTCCCAGGCCCCTTTGGCCGCCGGTGATCAGCGCGGTGCGATGGGATATGTCAAATAAATTATTCTTCATGTACCTTATCTCCTACACAGTGGGATTGGCTTGCCGTGAAGCAAAGCCTTGCATGTTTATCACGTCGGCGTTACACCAGCGCCAGGCTGATTGCCGGAATATAGGTGATGAGAAGCAGCGCCGCAAGGAAGCATAACAGGAACGGGAGCGCATGTTTGGCAATTGTTGTAACCGGCAATTTTGTCATGGAGCTTGCGACATACAGATTCAGGCCAATGGGCGGCGTCACAAATCCGATGGCCAGGTTCACCACCATGATGACGCCGAAATGCACGCCGTCAATTCCAAACTGCGTGACGGCACTGGCAAAAATGGGCGCCAGGATCAAAATCGCCGGCGTACTGTCCATCAACGCGCCCACGATCAGCAGGAAGATATTCAGCACGATCAGCAGAACGACCTTGGAGGTGAAGGACGAGGCGATAAACGACGCGATTGCCTGCGGAACACCCGAGAAGGTCAGGACCCGGCCGAAAACCGTCGCAAAGGCCACAACCGCCATGATGGGGGCAATGGTCCCCAGAGCCTCCGCGTAAATGTTGTACAGGTCCTTGAACGAGACGGTCTTATAGATAAACATGCTGACAATGACCGCATAGATCACGGAAATACCGGCGGCCTCCGTGGGGGTCATAATGCCGCTGTAAATACCGCCCAGAATGATCACCGGGGACAGGAGGGCGAACACGCTGTCCTTCAGAATGCCGAGAAAGCCTTGGGCCCGCAGGCGCGCCATGTTCTCCTGCAGCTTTTCCTTGTCCTCGCCGCGGGTCTTGCAGTAGAAAACCGCATAGGCGATCAGGCTGAACGCAATCAGGAAGCCGGGGATGATGCCGGCAATGAACAGGCTGCTGACGGACTCTCCCGTCGCCAGTCCATACATGATAAAGGGGATACTGGGCGGGATGATGATGCCCAGGCTGCCGGCCGTCGTCACCAGTGCCGTGGTAAATTCCAGGCTGTATCCCAGGTTGGTCAGGATGGGAATGCACATCGCGCCCACGGCGGCCACGGTGGCCGGCGCGGAGCCGGAGATCGCCCCGTAAAACAGGCAGGTGATGATGACCGCGATGGGCAGGCCGGCGGGCAACCTGCCAAGGAAGAACGTAAAGAAGTCAAACAGCCGCTTGGAAATTCCGCCCCGGGCCATGATCACGCCGGAGATGATAAACAGAGGGATCGCCAGCATGGACTGCACATCGATGCCGCAAATAAAATTCCGCACGCAGTATACCGCCGTCGTCGTCATGGACGGATCGATGATCGTGCTGGCCACGCAGGTGATCGCGATGCTGACGCCGATGGGAACGCCGATGATCAGCAGCCCAAAAAACAGGAGAAACATGATTGCTACAGGATTCATTCCATCCCCTCCTTCAGCTCTTTTCTATGCAGCAGGTAAGCCCTGATCTTTCTGAAATATTTTTCTGCCAGCCGGAAGATCGCGAATCCAATGCCGGCCATAAACGAGGCGTACACAAACTGCATCGGGATCTGCATAGCCGGGCTGGGCTGCGGATTTGTCGTAAATTTCGCCAGCACCTCAATCGTCGGCCGGATCAAATACACCAGAAACACAAAATAGATCAGATCCTGGATCACACACAGCGCCGGCGCGATCTTCGGGAATGCCATTTCCAAAATATTGATCTTCATGTTTCCGTCATTCTTGACGGCAAGGCCCATGCCGACAAACACCGCCCATATAAAGCAGTAGCGGGCCAGCTCATCCGACCAGGAGAGGGAGTTGTTCAGGACATATCTGAAAAAGACGCCCACGGAGATCAAAATCGTAACGATGCCCAACAGGATCGCGCCGATGAGTTCTTCGATATGCTCGTCGAGCCATAGTAGAATTTTTTTCATATAAACCTTCATTTCTCATGGAGTTGATATCCGATCCATACAGGTAAAATTCAGGAGACGGCAGCTCCTCTGAACAGAGGCAGAAATGAGGCGGAGAGGGCTTTCCGCACATTCCGTCCGTTCCCTCTCCGCCTCAGCATCAATCACGCAAGCGTGGCCATGTACGCATCCCAAACCTCGGAGGAAACGGCATTCTGAATATCGTCCCACACGGGGCTGACCGCTTCACGGAAAGCCTCCCGCTCCTCATCTGTCAAATCGATAATGGTGCAGCCATACTCGGTCAAGAACTCCTCTTTTTCCTGCGTAGAGGTTTCGCAGTACTCCTTGTTGCGCTCAAGGCCGACCTCCTTGCAGGCATAGTCGAACATTTCGCGCAGATCATCAGGCAAACTGTTGTAGAAGTCCAGATTGCAGATCCACAGGCCCACATCGCCCAGATAGTTTGTCTTCATGAAATAATCCTGCTGCTCGTAAAACGCCTGAGAGACAAACAGCTCCAGAGAGTTCTCCTGCGCCTCGACGGTGCCCTGCTGCAGCGCGGTGTAGAGTTCGTTGAACGCCAGCGGCGTCACGTTGGCGCCGCACAGCTCCCAGGTCTTCATCTGGAAAGCGTTCTCCTGCGTGCGGATGACCAGGCCCTTGCAGTCGTCGGGGGTATGGATGGCCTTGTTGGCGGACAGCTGGCGGAAGCTTCTGTGGGTCAGCATCATCAGCTTAAAGCCGGCGGCCTGGTTGGAGGCGTCCAGAGCGGCGAGGAAGCCCTCGTCTTCGATGGTGTTCTCCATATCCGCTGTGTCCGACCAGGAATAGGGGATATCCAGAACGGCGCAGTCGGGCACAAAGCTGGTCTGCGTGCCCGAGGTGGTCAGCATCAGGGTCAACTCGCCGTTCAAAACCGCCTCCGTCATCTCACGGTTGGCGCCCAGCTGGTTGTTGGGGAAAATCGTAACCTTAAAGCGGCCGTTGCCGTTGGTCTCCAGGTACTCCTTGATTGCCAGGGCGCACTGATGCTGCGCGGTGTCCTCCGCGGCGCCATGGCCAATCGTGATGTTGTAAACCGTATCCTCTGCCGTGCCGCCATTCGATGTGTTCGTGCTGTCGCCGGACGTGTCAGGGCTGGTGGTGCCGCCGCCGCAGGCGGCCAAAGTCAGAACCATTGCAAGGGTCAAAACCAGAGCTGCTACTTTCTTCATTTTCATCTTTCTTTTCCTTTCCTCGATTTTGTTTGTATTTAGATCAACCACGGTTCGTGGAAAATCTCACAGGCTTTCCCTGGCCGTCCGGCAAACGCGGAGAAGCTCCGCCGGCGTCCGTTTTTCTGTGCTGCCGTCCGCTCCCCATTTTCCATTATGCGGAATAGCATTCCATATTTTGTTAAAAATAAAAGCACAAGCCGGATTTGCGCTTTTCTTCATTTTCCGTATGTCGAAATAGGATTCCGCAATATGGAAATTTTAAAATGCCGCGCCGACGGCATCCAAAATTCTTTCTTTATCTTTTCTTTACACTTATGATATGATATGATCATACTATTTCCTCAATTGTTTGTCAAGTCCTTTCATAAAACTCATTTTATTGGCAGAGGAGTTTGTGCATTATGGCAAAAGAGCAGGTATCCAGCATCCTTCGGGCCATGGAAATCTTGGAATGCTTCATGGACACTACCACAGAATGGACCTTAAAAAACTTGGTGGACAGACTACATATGCCAACAACGACTGTTTACCGGCAGCTTTCCACCTTGACAGAGCGGGAATATCTGATCCAGGACCCCATTCGAAAAAGCTACCGGGTGGGTCCGCGACTTTTGGTGCTTGCCAGCACGATTCTCAGTCATTCAGATCTGCGCGCGATTGCCAGGCCGGAGCTGGAAAAGCTGTCTGAGAACGTGAAAGAGACCATCAATCTCAGCCTTTTGCTGGATCGGGAGATTTTTTATCTGGACAAGGTCGAAACGCTGCGTTCCATCGTCTGCAACACAAGAATCGGCAACCGCGTTCCCGCGCACGCCACCAGCTGCGGCAAAATTATGATGGCCTACAAAGACGAGACCTTTCTCAACGCCTATTGTCAGGCGCTCCCCGGTATGCCGCGCCTGACGGAGAAAACCATTTCTTCTCCCGATCAGCTGCGGGATGAACTCATTCGCGCCCGGATATCAGGATATGCTGTCGATAATGAAGAAATTGAATCCGGGCTGATCTGTGTGGGCGCGCCCATTTTCGGAATGGATCACACGGCCTCCGCCGCGGTCAGCATTGCGGGGCCCTCCTTCCGGATGCGCGCGGAACTCGACACCATGATCCGAGAAGTCAAGCTGACAGCTTCGAATATCTCCCGTCTGCTGGGCGGAGGTCTGTAAAGCAAAGGGAAAAGTCTGGATTTCCCCACTTTCATCCAGCCTTTTCCCCCGCGGTTTGAATATGGCGCCGGTTGTAGCCAGACGCTTCACACTCACTGCGGCAGCGTCTGGACCACGCCCCGAGCGCAGTCCACGGACACCATCGTGCCGTCCGTCAGGCGGCGGGTGGCCCCGGCGGCGCCCACGATGACCGGCTTATCCAGGGTCAATCCCACGGTGGCGGTGTGGCTCTCGGCGCTGGCCTCCTCGCTGATGACCGCGGCGGCCTGGCGGATATAGGGCAGCAGGTCGTTGGTGGTGTAGGGCACCACCAGCACGTCGCCGGGGTGGAATTTCTCCGCCACGTCGTCCAGGGTACGGCAGACGCACAGCGGCCCGGTGGTCTTCTTGTCGCCCACGCCGAT
Organism: uncultured Oscillibacter sp.; assembly: GCA_902476875.1. Lineage (GTDB taxonomy): Bacteria > Bacillota > Clostridia > Oscillospirales > Oscillospiraceae > Oscillibacter. Next base: position 27,275 of record CABSFC010000012.1, read on the forward strand.
GGCGTTCAGCAGCGACCCGCCTACCTGCTGGACGCGGATCATGTTGGTGGTTCCGGCCACGCCCACGGGCACGCCGGCGGTGACCACCACCAGGTCGCCCTGCTTCACAAGGCCCGCCTCCTCCGCCGCCCGGATGGCGAACTCCACCAGCTCGTCGGTGTTGCTGGCGTAGGGCATGGTGATGGGCTCCACGCCCCAGTACAGGGCCATCTGCCGCTGCACCTGGGGGTCCAGCAGCAATGCCACCACCGTGGTCTGGGGGCGGAAGCGGCTGACCATCTGGGCGGTGACGCCCCGCTGGCTGACGGTCAGGATGGCGTCGGCCCCCACGTCCAGGGCCGTGGTGCAGGCGGCGTGGGCCGTGGCGGCGGTGATGGACATCTTGGCCTGCTTCGCCCGCCGCACAGGCGCGCCGCTCTCGATGTTGGCCTCGGTCCGCAGGGCGATGGCGTCCATGGTGCGGACGGCCTCCACCGGGTACTTGCCCGCCGCCGTCTCGCCGGAGAGCATGATGGCGCTGGTCCCGTCGTAGATGGCGTTGGCCACGTCCGTGATCTCCGCCCGGGTGGGGCGGGGATTTTCGATCATGGAGTCCAGCATCTGGGTGGCGGTGATGACCGGCTTGCCGCAGGCCACGCACTGGGCGATCATGTTCTTCTGGATGACGGGGATCTCCGTGAAGTCGATCTCCACGCCCAGGTCGCCGCGGGCCACCATGACGCCGTCCGCCACAGCCAGGATGTCCGCCAGGTTGCTGATGCCCTCCTGGTTTTCGATCTTGGCGATGATGCGGATATTGGAATTCTGCTGATCCAGCAGGTTGCGCAGCTCCCGCACGTCGGCGGCGGTGCGGACGAAGCTGGCGGCGATATAGTCAAAGCCCTGCTCCGCGCCGAAGATCACGTCGTCCCGGTCCCGCTGGCTCATGTAGGGCATGGACAGGCGGACGTCGGGGACGTTGACGCCCTTGTTGTTCTTCATGACGCCGTCGTTCTCCACCCGGCAGCGGATGGAGGAAGCCGTGGTCTCCAGCACGGTCAGGCGGACCAGGCCGTCGTCCAGCAGGATGGTGTCGCCGGCCTTCACGTCGGCGGGCAGCTCCGCGTAGGTGATGGCGCAGCGGGTCTCGTCCCCCACGATGTCCTCCGTGGTCAGGGTGAACTCCTGGCCGGTTTTCAGCTCCACGGAGCCGTTTTCAAAACGCTTCAGCCGGACCTCCGGGCCCTTGGTGTCCAGCATCGCGGCTACCGGCAGATGCAGCTCCTCCCGCAGGGCCTTCAGCTGGTCCAGCCGGGCCTTGTGCTCATCGTGGCTGCCGTGGGAGAAGTTGAAGCGGGCCACGTTCATGCCCGCGAGCATCATCTCCCGCAAAACGCCCTCCCGGTCCGTGGCCGGACCCAGGGTGCAGACGATCTTGGTTTTTCTCATAATTGTTTCCACCTTTCCCGCCTTGGCAGACAAAGGGCTCCATCCGCAGAAGCGGCGGCGCGCACAGCTGGCAGACCGTTGAACTTTGCCTGTGTTTGGCCGAAGTAATCGTTTTTTCGCAGCAATATTGTACCATAGCTTTGAGAGATGTAAAGTAAAAAGTTTGCAAAGCGCTTTAAAATCTGTCGGAAAGCACTTGACATTCAAACTCTCATCATATATATTACTAATAAAGTTAGGAATCTTATTAGGAGGTGACAGCGTGGATTATTATGAATTGGCCAACCAGCTTATTGATTTGCGTGCGAAAGCGCCGCGAACCAAAATAGATCGTTCAATTTCTCAAATAGGTCAGGGAGAGATCTTCGTTTTAAATTATTTATCGGCAAATGGAGATCACGCCTATCCCAAAGACATAAGCAAAGCACTCAAACTGACGACCGCAAGGATCGCCGCTATTCTTAAATCGCTCGAAGCGCAAGAGTTGATCACCAAAACGAAAGATCCCTTTGATAACCGCCAGACGATCATAAAATTGACCAAGAAGGGCATCGCTTCTGTTGAAGAACGCAGGGCGGCATTACTTCGATCCACCGCTAAAATATTGGAGGCGTTGGGGGAAGATGACGCAAAGGCCTATGTCCGGATCCAAGAAAAACTCATAAATTTAGAAAACATTTGGAAATAAGTCCACAAATTATGCTGTGGACTTATATTTCAGGTAAAAAGCTAATAAAATTAGCTTTTATATTAGTAAATAAATCAAAGAGGAGATCCCGTTATGTTGGAAGGAACTGAGAGACTGACCAATTTATATCCTGGTATTTTAGAGCTCCAGGATCAGATCAGAAAGACTTATTCCGAGCAAAATAAAACCGCCAAAAAAGGACAAATCGTTTTTGTCGGCTCCTCTCTGATGGAGATCTTTCCGATCGAAACGCTGCAAAAGGGCCTTTCCCTGGACAAATGGATCTATAACCGAGGTGTCCGCGCAACGACCACACAGGATGTATTGGACCATATAGATACTCTGATTTTCGATTTGCAGCCAAGCAAAATTTTCATCAACATAGGAAGCAATGATATCGGTTTTTGTGTGCCGGAGCAGGTATTCTTGGGAAATTATGATGAAATATTGCGGAAGATCAGTGAAAAGCTGCCTGACACGGCAGTGTATGTCATGGCTTATTATCCAGTAAACACGGTGGATGACTTTGGGGAAAGCAAGGAGGATCACGATTCCCTCTTCCAAACCAGAAATAATGATATTTTTGAATCCGCCAGCAAAAAAGTTAAAAAACTGGCAGAAAAATATGGTTATCAATTCATCAACGTCAATCGCGGCCTAACTGACGAGGCGGGAAACCTGCGAAAGGAGTTAACATTTGACGGAGCACATATGTTTCCAGCGGGATATGAAATTGTATTAGAAAATCTTAAAGAATATTTGATCGATGCATAGACAAACCGGCGGCGCAGCAAAAAAGCCGGAGACGGCAACCGTCTCCGGCTTGAAGGTATGCTCAGATGCCCAGCTTGGCCCGCAGGGCGGCGATCATCTCCTGATACTCGCCATCGGTCAGGTGCACCGGCTCGGGGTTGGTGATCTGGAAGTTTCCGCCGAACTCAAAGCCGCCCTCGTACTTGGGGACGATGTGGAAGTGCAGGTGGGGGTTGGCGTCGCCGAAGGAGGCCAGGTTCAGCTTGGTGCAGCCCCACAGCTCCTTCACCGCGCCGGAGGCCCGGGCAAGGTCCTCGGCAAAGTCCGCGATCTGCCGGGGCGCGCACTCGCACAGCTCCTTCTTGTGGTCCTTCAGTGCCAGAACGCAGCGGCCCTTGTGAGCCTGGTCCTTGAAGAGATAGAGAACACCGGCCTTCATCTCGCCGACCTTGAACATAATGGCCTCCCGGCCCTCGTGATGCTCGTCACAGTAAAAACAGCCCATGGGTACATATCCTCCTGTCAAAATCCGGGATTTTTCCCGTTTTTCATACCATACAACGATTGGCGGCTCCCGTCAAGGGGGTGACCGGGAACCTCTGCCTCTCCTTCCGCATACACTGCGAGAGAGCAGAGGAGCGCGCGGACGGCGTGGGCTCCCCTGTACCTTGAAGGAGGTGTTCCCCATGTGCGGCATTGCCGGGATGATCGGATATGACCAGGATCTGCGGGGGCAGGCGGAGACCCTGAAGGAGATGCAGGCGGTCCTGCGGCGGCGGGGGCCGGATCAGGAGGGGCTGTACGTATCGCCCCATGCGGGGCTGGCCCACACCCGTCTGTGCGTCATCGACCCGGAAAACGGGCGCCAGCCCATGACCGCCCGCCGGGAGGGCCGGACCTGCGCCCTGGTGTACAACGGCGAGCTCTATAACACCGAGGACCTCCGCCGGGAGCTGGCGGCGGCTGGCTGGGGCTTTTCCGGCCACTCGGACACCGAGGTGCTGCTGAAGGCGTACTTAGAGTGGGGCGGGGACTGCGTGGAGAAGTTCAATGGCATCTTCGCCTTCGCCGTCTGGGAGGCGGAAACGGAGACGCTGTTTCTGGCCCGGGACCGGATGGGGGTAAAGCCCCTGTTCTTCGCCCTGACGCCGGGGGGCGGGCTGGTGTTCGCGTCGGAACTCAAGGCCCTGCTGCGCCACCCGGCGGTGCCGGCGGAGGTGGACGAGGACGGCGTTGCCGAGCTGGTGCTGATCGGGCCGGGACGGACGCCGGGGCAGGGGGTGTTCCGGAATGTCCGGGAGCTGCTGCCGGGGCAGTGCGGGACGTTCGGCCGGGACGGTCTGCGGCTGCGGAAATACTGGACCCTGACCGCCCGCCCCCACACGGAGAGCGAGGCGGACACCGTGGCCCACGTCCGGTATCTGGTGGAGGACGCCATCCGGCGGCAGCTGGTCAGCGACGTGCCCATCGGCGCCTTCCTCTCTGGCGGACTGGACTCCAGCGTCATCTCCAGCGTAGCGGCAAAGGCCCTGGCGGAGCGGGGCGAGCGGCTCCGTACCTTCTCCGTGGACTACCGGGACAACGACCGTTATTTCACGGCGGGCAAGTTCCAGCCCTCCGCCGACGGGCCGTACATCCGGGAGATGGCGGACTACCTTGGCACCGTCCACACCAACGTGGTGCTGGAGCCGCCCCAGGTGGCGGAGGCGCTGTACGCCGCGGCGGAGGCCCGGGACCTGCCGGGGATGGCGGACGTGGACTCCTCGTTGCTGCTGTTCTGCGGGGCGGTGCGGAAGGACGTGACCGTGGCGGTGTCCGGCGAGTGCGCCGACGAGATCTTCGGCGGCTACCCCTGGTTCCGGGACCCCGCCGTGAAGCCGGAGAACGGCTTCCCCTGGGCCCAGTCCACCGCTTGGCGGGCCTCCTTCCTGCAAGAGGAGTACGCCCGGCGGCTGGATGCGGAGGACATCGTCCGCCAGCGGTACCGGGCGACGTTGCGGCAGGCGGACTGCCTGGACGGCGACTCGGCGGAGCAGAAGCGGGTCCGGCGGCTGATGCGGCTGAACATGGACTGGTTCATGCAGACCCTGCTGGACCGGAAGGACCGCATGAGCATGTGGAACGCCCTGGAGGTCCGGGTGCCCTTCTGCGACTGGCGCATCGCGGAGTATCTCTACAACGTGCCGCCGGAACTGCGGGAGCTGGGCGGCCAGGAAAAGGGATTGCTGCGCTCCGCCGCGGCGGATCTACTGCCGGACCATGTGCTGCACCGGAAGAAAAGTCCCTATCCCAAGACCGTGCACCCCGCCTACCTGCGTCTGGTGTCCATGCGGCTGGAGCGTATTCTGGAGGAGGGGACCTCCCCTCTGTTCCAGCTGGTGCGGCGGGAGGCGCTGGAGGGGCTGCTGTCTCATGCCGACCCGCAGCCCTGGTACGGCCAGCTGATGACCGCGCCCCAGACCATCGCCTACTTTTTGCAGCTGGATCACTGGCTGCGGGCGTACGGCGTGCGGCTGGTGTAGCGCGGAACGGAGGGCGGATTTGTTTCCGCCGTAAATGTTTCCCTTGTTTACCGCAAATTTTCCGTAAACTTTTTCTTGCCCTCTCTCCCCTTTCCCCCTATAATGAGAACATAAGCCGACAAAGGGGGACGCGCGTTGCATAACCGATATGAAAAAATATTCCCGGGCACCATTGTGGTGGCCGTGCTCATGATGCTGCTGGGCCTTCTGCTGGATGAGCCCTCCAACATCCTGCCGGGGCTGTACCACATCGTCACCATGCAGGACCTGCTGATCACCGACTATGTCTACATCGCCGGGGTGGGCGCCACGCTGATCAACTCCGGGCTGGTGATGATCCTCTCCATCCTCATCATCAAGCTGTCGGGGGACCCCTTCAACGGCTTCACCATTGTGGAGATGGGCCTGATGGCGGGCTTTGCCCTGTTCGGCAAGAACATCCTCAACATCTGGCCCATCATCCTGGGCACCTGGCTGTACGCCAGATATCAGAAGGAGCCCTTCGCCAAGTACGCCTCCGTGGCCCTGCTGGCCACCTCCCTGGCCCCGCTGGTCAGCTACATGGCCCTGGGCAGCATCCACGCCAGCATCCCGTTGGGCGTCGTCACCGGCGTGGTCATCGGTTTCGTGCTCCCCTCCCTGTCCGCCTATACATACAAGGTCCAAAACGGCATGAACCTCTACAACATGGGGTTCGCCTGCGGGCTGTTCGCCATGATGATCGTGCCCATCCTGACGGCTTTCGGCGATCACCCGGACTCCGTCCTCTACTGGGCGGAGGGCTACAACGGTACCTTCACCATCGTGCTGTGTGTGCTGTGCGCCGCCTCCATTCTGACGGGCCTGTTCGCCACCGGCACCCCGGCCTGGGCGGTGTGGGCCGGCTACCGCCGCCTGCTGTCCACCACCGGCCGGGCCCCCAGCGACTATCTCCGCATGTTCGGCGCCGGGCCGGTGCTGGTGAACATGGGCGTCAACGGCCTTTTGGGGATGCTGTACGTCTACCTCGTGGGCGGCGACCTGAACGGCCCCACCCTGGGCGGCATCTTCACCATCATGGGCTTCTCCGCCTTCGGCAAGCACGCCTTCAACATCGTCCCCGTCATGGCGGGTATCGCCCTGGGGGCCTACGGTATGCACTACACCCCGGACTACCCCTCCCTCCAGCTGGCGGGGCTGTTCGGCACCACCCTGGCCCCCATCGCGGGGCACTTCGGCTGGCCCTACGGCATCCTGGCGGGCTTCATCCACTCCGCCCTGGTCCTCCAGACCGGCGGCCCGGTGGCGGGGCTGAACCTTTACAACAACGGCTTTTCCGGCGGCCTGATCGCCATCGTCCTCTACCCCACCATCACCGCCATCGCCCGGCACCGCCGGCCCAAGCTGCGGGACGAGGACTACTACGACCTGTTTGAGGAGAGCGAGCCCATCGACACCTCCTCCTGGCGCACCCGCGAAAAGGCCAACGAGCGCAGGGAGGAGACCGGGGGCCTCTACTCCGAGATGCCGGAGGACGAGGACGACCCCACCGAGGTGCACTGAGCGAGACGACCCGGGGACGGCGGCAATTGTCCCCGGGTTTTCAGCGGGCATTTTTCATAAAAAATCACCCCCCGGCGGCCGGCGCTTTTGCTGACACCCGGGGGAATTTGTCGGTTGTGCCGGCGGGGAAACCGGCGTATGATATTGGATAAGTATGATATCTGTGGCGCGCCGCGCCCGCAAGAGAGGAGCGTTTGCTTTGAGCAGCAAGCAGCAGGACAGAGAGGAGAAGCGCAGCCCCGTGGAGGGGATCGCAACCTTTATCGTGGATAAGCGCAAGGCGTTTTATCTGCTGTACATCGGCGTGGCCATTTTCTGCGTGTTTTCCAGCGGCTGGGTGGACGTGAACGACGATCTGACCAGCTATCTGCCGGAGGAGACGGAGACCCGTCGGGGCCTGACGCTGATGGAGGAGGAGTTTATCACCTTCGGCACCAACCGGGTCATGGTGGACAACATCGCCTACGCCCAGGCCGAGGCCCTGGCGGAGACGCTGGAGCGGGTGCCGGGGGTGAAGTCCGTGGAGTTCGACGACAGCGCGGACCACTATGTGGGCGGCGCGGCGCTGTTCTCCGTCACCTACGACGGCACGGCGGACGACCCCGTCAGCCTGGACGCCCTGGTCCAGGTGAAGGAGGCGCTGGACGGGTATGACGTCTACGTCACCGGCGACACCGGCGCCGACGACTCCGCCAGTCTGGACGCGGAGATGCAGGTGGTCATGGTCATCGCCGTGGTCATCATCCTGCTGGTGCTGCTGTTCACCTCCCAGACCTATATGGAGATCCCCGTGCTGCTGCTGACCTTTGGCATGGCGGCGCTGATGAACAAGGGCACCAACTTTATCTTCGGTGAGATCTCCTTCGTCTCCAACTCCGTGGCCGTGGTGCTGCAGCTGGCCCTGGCCATCGACTACGCCATCATCCTCTGCCACCGCTACACCGAGGAGCGGGAGCGGATGGAGGCCCGGGAGGCGGTGGTCACCGCCCTGAGCAAGGCCATCCCGGAGATCTCCGGCAGCTCTCTGACCACCCTGTCCGGCCTGGGGGCCATGTGCTTCATGCAGTTTGGCATCGGCTATGACCTGGGGTTGGTGCTGATGAAGGCCATCGTGCTGAGCCTTTTGAGCGTGTTCACCCTGATGCCGGGGCTGCTGATGAGCTTCAGCAGCCTGATCGACCGGACCCACCACCGCAACTTCGTGCCCAAGATCTCCGGCTGGGGCCGCCTGGTGGTGAAGTCCCGGTACTTCATGCCGCCGCTGTTCGCGGTGCTGCTGGTGGGCGGCTTCATCTTCTCCAACAAGTGCCCTTACGTATTCGGCCAGACCACCCTCTCCACCTTCACCCAGAACGAAAGCCAGATCGCCCAGCAAAAGGTGGACGGCACCTTCGGCGGCGTCAACACCATCGCCATGATGGTGCCCGCCGGGGACTACGAGCGGGAGGGCCGCCTGCTGCGGGATCTGGAGGCGATGCCGGAGGTCGACACAGTCCTGGGCCTTGCCAACGTGGAGGCCATGGACGGCTATGTCCTGACCGACCGGCTGACGCCCCGGCAGTTCGCGGAGCTGACGGACCTGGACATCGAGGTGGCCCGGCTGCTGTACTCCGCCTACGCCGTGAATCAGGAGACCTACGGTCAGCTGGTGTCCGGCGTGGACAGCTACGGCGTGCCGCTGCTGGATATGTTCCTCTTCCTCTATGACCAGATGGAGGAGGGCTATGTCTCCCTGGACGACGATATGGCGGCGGACATCGAGGACCTGCACGACCAGCTGGTGGACGCGCAGCTGCAGCTGAAGGGCCAGCGGTACAGCCGCCTGGTCCTGCAGCTGAACCTGCCGGAGGAGAGCCAGGAGACCTTTGACTTTCTGGATACCCTCCACACCGCGGCGGCGCGGTACTACGACGACTATCTGGTGGTGGGCAACTCCACCAGCGACTACGACCTGTCCACGTCCTTCAGCAACGACAACCTGCTGATCAGCATCCTGACCATCGTGTTCGTGATCCTGGTGCTGGTGTTCACCTTCAAGTCCGCGGGGCTTCCCGTGCTGCTGATTCTGGTCATCCAGGGCAGCGTGTGGATCAACTTCTCCTTCCCCTATCTCATGCACACAAACCTGTTTTTCCTCAGCTATCTGGTGGTCAGCTCCATCCAGATGGGCGCCAACATCGACTACGCCATCGTCATCGCCAACCGCTACGTGGAGCTGAAGCAGACCATGCCGTTGAAGGAGGCCATCATCGAGTCCCTGAACGAGGCCTTCCCCACCATCATCACCTCCGGCTCCATCCTGGCCTCCGCCGGCGTGCTGATCGGCATCCTGTCCTCCAATCCGGCCATCTCCTCCATCGGCGTGTGCCTGGGCCGGGGCACGCTGATCTCCATCTTCCTCGTCATGGGCATCCTGCCCCAGATTCTGCTGCTGGGCGACATCATCATCGAAAAGACCGCCTTCACCCTGAAATCCCACCTGCCCATCCAGGCCCACGCGGGCACCATGCGGGTGGACGGCCACGTCCGGGGCTACATCTCCGGCATGGTGGACGCGGACTTCAGCGGCACCGTGGTGGGCACCATCAACGCCGCTGTGGAGGCCGGGGCCGTTCAGGCCCAGGAGGCGCCCAGACTGCCCCAGGGGCAGAAGTCCAATGGAAAGGAGGCGTCTGAGGATGAGACGAATCGCAAATAAGGCCGCCTGCCTGCTGCTGGCGGTTTGGCTGCTGGCGGGACTGACCCTGCCCGCCGCCTGGGCCGCCCCCGCCGGGGAGGTCGCCATCTCCTCCGCGGAGGACCTGCTGGACTTCGCCAAAAACTGCTCTCTGGACACCTGGTCCCAGGGCAGGACGGTGCGCCTCACCGCCGACATCGACCTCTCCGGCCGGACCTTCGCCCCCATTCCCACTTTCGGCGGCACGTTCCTGGGCGATGGGCACGCCATCTCCGGCCTCCGTATCACGGCCAGCGGGTCCAGTATAGGCCTGTTCCGCTACCTCCAGGCCGGGGCGGTGGTGCAGGATCTCCAGGTCTCCGGCAGCGTGGCCCCCGGCGGCAGCCGCTCCTCGGTGGGCGGCATCGCGGGCGTCAACGCCGGAGCCATCCGGAACTGCGCCTTCCAGGGCACCGTGAAGGGCGACGCCGCCGTGGGCGGCATCGTCGGAAGGAACGAGGAGGCCGGCGAGGTCGCCGCCTGCTCCGTCTCCGGCACCGTCACGGGCGAGAGCGCCACCGGCGGCGTGGCCGGACGGAATCTGGGCATCCTGCTGAAATGCGAGAGCTCCGCCAGCGTCAACACCAACGACCCGGATACCTCCTCCAGCCTGGAGGACCTGGCGTCCGGCAGCCCGCTGGAGGTCCTGACCGCCAACTCCGACGACAGCAGCCTGGACACCTTCCTGGACAGCCACACCGACACCGGCGGCGTGGTGGGCTACTCCAGCGGCGTGGTGCAGAGCTGCTCCAACACCGGCACCGTGGGCTACCCCCATGTGGGCTACAACGTTGGCGGCGTGGCCGGGCGGCAGACCGGGTATCTGGCCGGGTGCTCCAACGCCGGCACCGTCTACGGCCGCAAGGACGTGGGCGGTATCGTGGGCCAGGCGGAGCCCTACGTGGCCCTGGACGCCTCCGGCGACACCCTGGCGCGGCTGCGGCGGGAGCTGGACACCCTGGACAGCCTGCTGAACCGCGCCCTGGACGACGCGGCGGCCAGCGGAGACGACATCTCCGCCCGCCTGACCGCCATCGGCGGCTGCACCGACGCCGCCCGGGACCACTCCCAGGTCCTGCTGAACGGCACCTCGGATTTCATCGACGGCAACATCGACTCCCTGAACACCCTCAGCGCCTCCGTCACCGACGCCCTGGACGGTCTGGAGCCAGCTCTGGACGATCTGTCCGCCGCGGCGGGACGGATGGAGACGCTGTCCGACCGTCTGGAGGACGCGCTGGACGCCCTGGGCGGCGCGGCGGACGCGGGCGGCGCCATGGCGGACGCCAGCGGCGCCCTGGCGGACCTGCGGCTGGCGGGCAATTCCATGCAGGCGGCCGTCCAGGCTCTGGACGACGCGCTGGACGCCCTGCGGCAGGCCGTCGTCGTCAAGGACGAGACAGCGGTAAACGGCGCCCTGGCGGACCTGTCCGCCGCGGCGGAGGCCCTGGGCGGCTCTCTGGAGCAGGCGGGGGCCGCGCTGGACGCCCTGCGGGAGGCCCTGAACGGGAGCGTCCCCGGCGACGGCGACATCCAGGCGGCAGTCAGCGCCCTGTCAGCCTCCCTGTCCGGCATGGGCGGCGCGCTGGCGGACGCGGGCAGAGCCCTGGCCGCCCTCTCCGGCAACACTGAGCTGGACTGGACAAAGCTCCAGGAGGCGCTGCCGCCCCTTCGGACCGCCCTGGAAAACGCGAAGACCGCCGCCGGACACCTGATGGACGCCATGGCGGACCTGCAGGCGGCGCTGAAGGACGCGGGCGGCCTCTCCAGCAGGCTGGGGGACGCCCTGAAAAAGCTGGGCGACACCGCCTCCCTGGCCGCCGGCCTGAGCCGCAAGCTGGAGAGCGCCTTTGACACTCTCCACAGCGTGGCGGCCGATCTGGCGGCGGACGGCCCCATCGAATTCACCCCTCTGGGCCAGGAGATCCGGGACGCCAGCGACGGCCTGTTCAGCTCCCTGTCGGACCTGGCCGGTGAGATGAGCGGCCTGCAAAGCGCCGTCAGCGGCGCCGGGGACGCCCTGTCCGCCGACCTGCGGGCCGTCAGTCGCCAGCTGAACACCGTGTTTGACGTGGTGGCGGACGCGCTGGCGGAGGTGCGGGACGGCACGGACGCCGACTCGGAGAGCATCATCGAGGACACCTCCGACCAGGACATCGCCGCCACCCGCCAGGGCAAGATCACCGGCTGCCGCAACACCGGCGCGGTGGACGGCGACCGCAACGTGGGCGGCGTCGTGGGCTCCATGTCCATCGAGTACGACCTGGACCCCGAGGACGACATCCAGCGCTTCTCCCTGGGCAGCACCTACGAGACCAAGGCCGTTCTGGAGGACAGCGTCAACCGGGGCGCCGTCACCGCCAAGAAGGACTGCGCCGGCGGTCTGGTGGGCCACATGGGCCTGGGCACCACCCTGAACTGCCAGAACTACGGCGACATCACCAGCACCAGCGGCAGCTACGTGGGCGGCGTGGCGGGCTGGGCCGACGCCACGGTCCGGGACAGCTATGCCAAGTGCGTCCTCTCCGGCGCCGACTACGTCGGCGGCATCGCGGGCTGGGCCGACCGGCTGACGGGCTGCTATGCCATCGTCAACATCGCCGAGGGCACGGAGTGCGTCGGCGCCATCGCGGGCAGTGCCGATCTGGAGGACGGCGTCCTGCGGAACAACCGCTTCGTGGACACCGGCACCGCGGGCATCGACGGCATCAGCTACGCCGGGATCGCCGAGCCGGTGGCGTTCGAGGCCCTGCGGGAGCTGCCCGGCGTCCCAACGGAGTTCGTTTCCTTCACCCTGACCCTCACCGCCGACGGCGAGACCGTGGCCCGGATTCCCTTCTACTACGGCGACGACCTGAGCCTGGTGGAGCTGCCGGAGGTGCCGGAGCAGACGGGCTGCTACGGCGCGTGGCCGGCGTTCGACACCTCCGGCCTGCACTCCGACATCACGCTGGAGGCCGTCTACACCCCCTGGGTCACGCTGGTGGCCAGCTCCCGGCAGGAGGGCAAGCTGGCCCTCGCCCTGGCGGAGGGCCAGTTCACCGGGGACGCGGTCCTGGAGGTGGCGGACAGCGTCCACACGCCTCCCGCCGCGGAGAACCAAGACCGGGAGACGGACGTCTGGGACGTCACCCTCTCCGGCACGGACCTGGGGGAGGACGACGCCGTGCCCCTGCGGCTTCTGAACCGGGGCGGCGGCAGCGCCACCGTCTGGCAGCTGGTGAACGGCCAGTGGCAGACCGTGGAGGCCACCGCCAACGGCCACTATCTGCTGCTGACCATGACCGGCACCGCCGGGACCTTCTGCGTCCGCTCCAACCAGGGCGGCCCCCTGCTGGCGCTGCTGGCGGCAGCGGCGGCGCTGGTCCTGCTGGCGGTCCTGCTGGTTGGGAAGCGCCTGCGGAAAAAGAAGACGGCGAAAGCCGCGGATAAGGCGGCGGTTTGATGACAAAAAGGGTGTACAGCTCTTCAGCTGTACACCCTTTTCCCATTCAGGCTTTGGCGTGCCGCTGGGGCAGCGGCTCCGGAAGGGGCGGCAGGATGCGCTCCCGGCGGTAGATCTCCCGCAGCCGGC
>CABSFC010000013.1 GCA_902476875.1 uncultured Oscillibacter sp.
ACGGTGTGCGGATCGCCAAGCTGGACGAGATGACCTATCGCCGCCTGCTGTGGGACCACCGCCCCCTGACGGACTTCTGGCGGGTGGGTCCGGGCTATGCCCGGAAGCTGGAGGCCAACGGCCTCTACACCATGGGCGACATCGCCCGGTGCTCCATCGGCAGGGAGAGGCTTGTGGAGCTTTTCATAATGGGAACTTCTCGCGGTTGATGCGTCCTTCGTCTGTTATGAAGGGATCACCGCGCCGCGCTCACAGCGGTTGCCCCAGGCATCGATCAAGGTGTCGCCCTGATAGACGCAGATGATTTCGCAGTTGTTGGGGCAGCGTCCGCACTCCGCCTCCCGGGTGTGGAACTCCATGTTTTCAATGGAGAAGTCAAAGGTCTTCCGCTGCTTGCCGCTCCGGGCAAGGATGGCGGCGCCGATGGCGCCCATCAGATGGCCGTTTTCATCCACGGTCACCTTGCAGCCCAGCGCCCGCTCAAAAGCGGCCACCACGCCTTCATTTTTGCTGACGCCGCCCTGAAACACCACCGGGGAGACGATCTTCTTGCCCTTGCCCACATTGTTCAGATAGTTGGCCACCACCGCGTTGCAGACCCCGGCGATGATGTCCTCCCTGGGATGCCCCATCTGGATCTTATGTACCAGGTCGGATTCCGCGAACACGGTGCACCGGGCCGCGATTTGCGTGGGGTGCTGTGAGCGCAGGGCGCAGGCCCCGATCTCCTCCACCTCCATGCCCAGCCGTTTGGCCTGGCTGGAGAGGAACGCCCCGGTGCCGGCGGCACAGAGGGTATTCATGGCGTAATCCACCGCCACGCCGTTTTCCACCAGAATGATTTTGGAGTCCTGCCCGCCGATCTCCAGGATGGTGCGGACCTCCGGATGAAAGGTGGTCGTCCCCACCGCGTGGGCGGTGATCTCGTTTTTTACCATGGTGGCGCCCAGAATGGCCCCCACCAACTTCCGCGCGCTGCCGGTGGTGCCGGTGGCGACAATTTGATAGGCCTCGCGGTCAAACTTCTCCTCCAGGAGCCGAACCAGCTTTTTGACCGCCCCGATGGGATCGCCCTCCGTCCAGATATAGGCGCTGCTCAGAATTTCATTGGCGTCGTCCAGGATAACGCCCTTTGTGGAGATGGAGCCGACATCTACGCCAAGGTATGCCTGTTTCACGATACTGTTCTCCTTTTCCGTTGAATCATGTCATAGAACGCCTCTAACCGGGTCATCAGTCCCACATCGCTGGTCTGGGAATCATAGGTCAGGTAGAGGGTGGGAAGCTTATACTCCGCGCTGATCCGCTGTAAAACCGGCATGATGTCGATCTCCGGCGTGCAGTTGGCGGATTTGATGTGGATCAGTCCGTCGAAGCCACGTTCGGCGCACTCCCGGGCGTACCAGATGTTGGCGGTGGAGGTCGGCCCCATCTCATAGGTACAGAGGTCTTTTACCTTTACCTGGAGGTTCTTGAACGCATTGTGCTGGAAGAATTGGTGGGTGACATTCATCCAACGGTGCACCTCGACGCCCATATCCGCCAGTTTTTGCTCGACCTCCAGGTTGGAAAAGGCGTCCATGGCGGTGTAGAACTCGCCGACGATCCCAACACGCAGCGGCCGCCGGGGTTTCGTGGAAGGGATCTGCTGAAACTCCGCCTTTACCTGCCGGTAGGCTGTCTCCACATCCCCTCTGGACCCTGCGGTATAGAGGGCGGAGAGAAATTTCCGATAGGCCCGCTTATGCGCGCCGGGTGTCTCGTCAAAACCGCAGTTCTCATAATACTCCGCGGTCACTTCGTCCAGATGCTCCACCATCTTTACCGTTTCGCTGAAGGTCACCGCCAGCTTTGCCGGATTTGCTTTGGGCGCTACTCGCTTGAGCGCTTTGATCCACCCCTTTTTGCTGCCGCTGTACTCCGCCAGATTGATAAAATCAAAGTCATAGCCCAGATCGCGCAGGATCTGCTCCTGCAGCTCCCCATAATAGCCCAGGCGGCAGAGGCCATGGCTCATGATCAGGGTGTCCGCGCCAGCCTCCAGCGCCTCGATCATACTGCCCAGGCAGGTCTTGAACGGTGTGCAGACGAAATCCGGGCTGTACTTTGCCCCCAACTCCTCCGTCCGGCGCGTCAGTGCGGGCTGGAGGATATAGGAGACGTTCAATCCCTGCTCCGCCAGATATTTCATGGCGCAGTTATACTCCGCATAGCGCGGAAAGGCGATCTTTCTCGTGTTGATCATGTCAGCATACCTTTCTTCAGCCGGATGATATCCACAAAGCTCTCCAGCCTGGTCTCAATGCCCGCGGTGCCGGTCTGGCTGTCCAGCACCAGGTTCAACAGGGGAACCCCCTTGATTTTGCGGGCCAGCAGGTCATTGACCATGGCGTCCGGCCCGCAGGGAAAGGCGCTCAGGAGGATGATGCCGTCCACCTCATCCGCGTGCGCCGCGATGCTGCCTATGATCTCCCGGTTCAGTTCCCATTTGCAGGTGGGCGAGAGCTCCGTGCTCCGCTTGATGGCGGCCTCCCGGTTCACCACATCGGCGCGGATGGGTGTGACGCCCAGCTTTTTCAAGCCGTCCGTCACGGGCTTTCCAATGTAGGAATCTTTTATAACATAGCTGTGGGCCGCGATTAAAATTTTCAGACCGTCAGTCCGGTACAGCGCGTCATTTTTCCGCACCGCCGCTTTCCACAGCTCCTGCTCCTCTTTTTTGGCCGAGGCATATGCCTTTTTGGACTCTTTTTTAGAATATCCCAGTTCACAGCCGAGCTCCAGAAACGCGGCTTCTTCTTCCTGCCCCTCCAGGGCGTCGATATTGTAGGCCAGGAACTTTTGCCCGGAGTCCCGGAACACATTCCGCGTCAGGTCATACAGCGCTTCAAAGCGGACGCACATATTGCGGTGGCGGCCAAAGTTGCTGATCCGGGGAACCAGGATGTAATCGCAGCTGCCCACCAGCTCGCTGACATGGCCGAGGAATACCTTGAGGGACAGGCAAGCCTCGTCCACCGCCAGAGAAGAGCCGTCTTCCAGAACCTTGCGGCTGGTGGGGCCGCTGTCCACCGTGCGAATGCCCAGGCCGGAAAAGAATCCATGCCACAGCTTGGCGTACCGATGGTACAAAAGCGCGCGGGGGAGACCTATCACCAATTCAGATGTTCTTTCCATAAAATTAGCTCCAGAGCTGACCGCACATATATGCGGCAGCATTTAAATCATAAATTTCGGACATGCCGGAGTAGGAACGGCGGATATCTCCGTTTCCACCCGGTTTGCCAATTCTCACGAGAATGGCGCAAAACCGCAAGGAAGGTTATGGGTTCAACAGGATCATATGAAGGATCGCCGCGTCGCTGCCAATATTTTTGTAGGAATGAGTTGTATCAGCCTTAAACCGTATGCTTTCCCCCGCGCCGATCACAAATTGCTTACCGCCTGCCTGTATCTCAATACATCCGACGAATATGGTGATGAACTCGACAGTCCCCTTTAAATGCGGCTCAGACTGCCAGTAACTGCCCTGCTCCAATTCCAAATAATAGACCGCAAACCGGCGGTTTTCATCATCGGGAAAAAGGGAATAGTTTTTTACTTTTCCCCCATCCTCCAGCAAGGGCTGTACCTCGGAGAGTTTCACGATTTCATAGGGGGTCTTGGGGCGAACCGTCAGGGCGTCAAAAGGTACCTTCATACCGTTGGAGATTTTCCACAGCGTCGAAAGGGTCGGGTTGCCGTCGCCGCGCTCGATCTGAGCCAACATGCTTTTGCTGACCCCGCTCAGCTTTGCCAGCTCATCCATGCTCAGTTTGCGCTCCTCCCGCAGCCGCCGGATGTTTTTTGAAACCGTCAAATTTACATTGTCCAAAAAATTCGTCCTCCCCATTGACAATATATCGAACGTGTCGTATTATTATATCGCACAAAGGAACGATATAATAATTTATTTGTGCTATTATACTACCACGCTCTTGAGTTGTAAAGGGAAAGGGGATATCACTTTGTTTGCGCTGTATGATTTTCTCATATATTGTTTTGTGACAGCTTATACGCCTGGGGCAAATAACCTGCTGTCCATGAGCAACGCGGCCCGGCTTGGGTTTCGCCGCAGTGTGCGGTTCAACTGGGGGATCGCCCTTGGCTTTCTCGTGGTCATGACGGTCTGTACGATCTTCAGCTCCACACTCTATACCTTCCTGCCGAAAGTAAAGCTGGCCATGCAGCTTTTGGGGGCGGCCTACATGCTTTATCTCGCGTGGAAGGTTTGGAAAAGCCCGACGGACTTAAATACGGAGAGCGGAAATGAGGCCAGCTTTGTTTCCGGTATGGTCCTGCAGTTTATGAATCCTAAAATCTATATCTATGCCATCACCGCTATGAGCCTCTATGTTCTGCCGGTCTATCAGTCTGTTCCGGCCCTGATTGTGTTTACGCTTGTTTTGACCGTGATCGGCGCGTCGGGAACTTTTGTGTGGGCGCTGTTCGGGTCTGCGTTCTGCAAATTTTTCTCACGGCATACGAAGGTGGTCAACTCCGTTATGGCCCTTCTGCTTATTTACTGCGCGATTTCTCTCTTTCACTGATTTTAAGTGAAGGGCCGCATCTTGTTGTTTTCGTGCCTAACACCCATAGAGATGAAATGATAACTGCTCTCTCACCAAATTTATGGTTGTTTTATGGCAAACAAGCGGGAGCGCGGCTTCTTGGTAATCCGAGGCCGCGTTCCCGCTCTTTGTTATCTTTTTAATATGTTTCATCCATCCCCGGAAACATGTCCCATTAACCTTGATTCACAAAGAACGAGAACAGTTTCATACTGTCCGGGTCAACCCGGTAAAGGAATTCCGGATGCCACTGTACTGCCCAGACAAAGCGGGCGGTTGGAAGCCAAGCCGCCTCTACAATGCCGTCTTTGGCGAAAGCCATTGGGCACAGCACCGGCGCCAGCGTTTTAACAGCCTGGTGATGATAGCTGTTGACAGATAAAATGTCTTTATTTAAAAGCTTCTGGAGCGGGGTATCAGATACCAGGGTAACGGTATGGATCGGGCAGTCGTAGGGTGGGGCCTGATGATGCTCTATTTCAGACGGGTGCTCTGTTGGAAGATCCTGATATAAGTCTCCGCCCAGGGCTGCATTGATCAATTGAATCCCACGGCAGATTCCCAGTACCGGCTTGTCCTGTTTCAAGGCAAGGCGAAGCAGCCCTAACTCCATTTCATCCCGCTCCAAACAGCGTTCGCCGCACCGCTCCGACCGCGGCGCAAGATAAATCGACGGAGAAACATCCTGCCCGCCGGTGAACAAAATGCCATCCAACATGTCGGTCAGCTGCGCTAATGTTTCCTGGTCGGAGGTCAGCGGCAGCATGACCGGAATCCCGCCCGCCTCTTCGAGCCCCTTCATATATCCCGGAAGCATCCAGTAACTTTTCCTTCCCGCATCTACCAGCGGAACCACGCCAATCAACGGTTTTTTCATGTCTATAGCCTCCCGCAAAAAAGAGGGCAAAGAAATCCGACTGGACTTCTTTGCCCTCTTTATGATACTACGGCTTCCGTTGGGATGCAATCCCTATAACGCTTTTTTGACTTCCTGCAATTCCTCTAAAGTGAAATCTTTATTGATTTCCGGAAGAGAAATAGGACGCTGCGAGATCAAGCAGCAATCCGTCTCTGGCAATCTTCAGGATCATCTGACGCGCGCCGTTGTGGTTGGTAATGTAGGTGGGATCTTCAGTCAAAATATATCCAACGATTTGGACAATGGGATTGTGGCCTTTCTCCTGAAGCGCTATGTAGACACCCCGCAAGAAGGTCTTGGCTTCATTCTCTCACATGACCATTACCTCACAAATACCTTCCTGATCCGGCGTTTCAGTCAATCCAGCAGGCCAGACAGCAGCCTTTGCTGACAGTCCGCCACATCTTCTTTTGAAATGGAGAACTTACTTTTGATCCACTGGATATTTGCCGCTGTGATGCCCCCCGCATAGAAAGCGCTCACAATGAGCACCGGGCCCGGTATTTCCCGCCCTGTTTTCCTTCGGGTCTCAATCTGCGCGGCAAAGAATTGACAAAAGCAGTCCATGAAAATCTGCCCCAACTCCTGATCGGGGTCCGCGGTCAGCGTATTATAATAAAACGCCTTCTTTTCCAGCAGCATATCAAGCGTCAGACAAATTACGGTTTTAATGTCCTTTTCTACAATTGCGGTCTCCAGCCAACGCAATTCCTGTTCAATACAGTACTGAAACAGCTGATATTTATCATCAAAGTGGAGGTAAAAAGTGGAGCGGCTGACCATTGCGCTCTGGCAGATATCGTTGACGGTGATTCTCTTAAAACTTTTGCGTTCCAACAGCTCCATAAGCTTTTCGGCCAGGATGCGCTTTGTCTGCTGCACCTTTGCCGAATTGTCTGCGATACCCATACGCGTCCCTCGCTTTCTATTCCACACCATATTACAGGATTTTTCTAATTTCGACAACCCAAAAACGCAATATTCCGCGCTTGCTCCGCAATGAACACTTTTGCTGAAATGTGCAGAAATGGACAAACGGCTGGTATTTGTGAATTGTCTTTGGAAAGGATCATCGGTATTCTATAGAAAACAATATGTGGCTGTTGCTGGAGGACTCGTTGTGAACCTGCTGTTTGCAATTGATAAAGGTTTTACGAAATTATTCTTGAACTGTGTCAGTTCCATCGTAAAAAATGGGGGCGATTTCTCATATTCGGCGTATATTCTTCACTCGGATCTGGATGAGCAGACGATGGATTGTATCCGGCAGGGCGTGGCCCCGCAGGTTGTCTGTCACTTTATTCCTGTTGACTCTGCCTTGTTTGAAGGATTTCCGGAATCCAAACGGTATCCTCTGCAGATATACTATCGACTCGCCGCTCCATTGCTGCTGCCGGAAGATTTGGATCGGATTTTATATCTGGATGTGGATACAGTCGTCATCAATTCCCTGGTTTCCCTGTATGAGATGGATTTTGAAGGGGCGTGGTACATCGCCTGTACCCATACACGGGAATTTCTCACAAAACTCAATCAGGCCAGGTTGGGCGTGAAAAAGGACATTCCCTATATCAACACCGGCGTCATGATGCTCAATCTGCCGGAGCTGCGGAAAAAACTGCGGATAGACGATATCCGGCGGTACGCCAATGCGCGGATGCATACCTTCATCCTGCCGGATCAGGATATCATCACCGCCCTGTACGGCGAAAATGTTAAGTTGGCCGACACCATGCGGTACAATCTCAGCGACCGTATTCTGGCACTCTACAACGCCGACCCCAAGAATGAAAAGGCGGATCTGGACTGGGTCAGAGCGAACACGGTCATCATTCACTACTGCGGAAAGAACAAGCCCTGGAAGGATGGCTATATCGGTATCCTGGGCGGTTTTTATAGGGAACTTGTTGGACGCGGCTGTTCAGCGGAAGGGGGGAAGTCTGATTGATTGCCAAAAATGATCCTGATCTTGAGGAAGTTCAGCGGCTTGAGCAGTCTCTCCGCGAGATGGAGGCGGCATTAAACGAGCATTACCGCGACGTTGGGAAAAGCCTCCTGGAATTGGCGGAAAAAGAAGACAAGGAAATCAATCAACTGGTGGATCAGATCATTGAAACCCGTAGGCAAATTACCAAACTGCAAAAGCTGGTGCAGTGTCCGGGCTGCCTCTCTTACAACGATCCTGACAGCCGGTACTGCAGCCACTGCGGAACAAAATTACAATAGGAGGAAAACAGAATACTATGAAAGAAGTAAAAAGCCCCAAGCGGCCGCTGCTTTACTATTACGGCATCGTGCTGCTGCTGGTCATGTTGTTCAACTTCCTGGCCATGCCCTGGATGGCCCAGTATCGGATTAAAGAGGTAGATTACAACACCTTTGTCTCTATGGTGGAGGAAGGGCAGGTCGGTCAGGCTGAGATCCAGGAGCAGGACAACCGCATCCTGTTTACCGCTAAGGACGGAAGCGCCGTCTATAAGACAGCTATGGTGCCCGACTCCGATCTGCTCCAGCGGTTACTGGATGCCGATGTGTCCACCTCCGGTGTGGAAATTGAGCAGGCCTCTCTGCTTGTGCAGCTGTTGGGGTGGATCATACCCCTGGTCATCTTCGTCGCCATCGGTCAGTTCATGTCCCGGAAGATGATGCAGAAGATGGGCGGCGGCAATTCCATGATGTTCAATATGGGCAAGTCCAACGCCAAGGTCTATGTACAGTCCTCCGAGGGCATCAAATTTTCCGATGTGGCCGGTGAGGATGAGGCGAAAGAGAATCTGGCCGAGATCGTGGAGTACCTGCACAATCCCGGAAAGTATCAGGAGATCGGCGCCTCCATGCCCAAGGGCATTTTGCTGGTAGGCCCTCCGGGCACTGGCAAGACCATGCTGGCCAAAGCGGTGGCCGGCGAGGCCAACGTTCCCTTTTTCTCCATGTCCGGCTCCGAATTTGTGGAGATGTTCGTGGGCATGGGCGCCTCTAAGGTACGGGATCTGTTCAAGCAGGCCAAGGAGAAAGCGCCCTGCATCGTGTTTATCGACGAGATTGACGCCATCGGCAAGAAGCGTGACGGCCAGATGGGCGGCAACGATGAACGGGAGCAGACATTGAACCAGCTATTGACTGAGATGGACGGCTTTGAGGGGAATACCGGCGTCATCATCCTGGCGGCCACCAATCGTCCGGAGTCTCTGGATCCGGCCCTGACCCGGCCCGGCCGGTTCGACCGCCGGGTGCCGGTGGAGCTGCCCGACCTGAAGGGCAGGGAGGACATTCTGAAAGTACACGCGAAAAAGATCAAGGTCGCGGACAATGTGGACTTCAATAAGGTGGCTCGGATGGCCTCCGGCGCTTCCGGCGCGGAGCTGGCCAACATCGTCAATGAGGCTGCCCTCCGGGCGGTGCGGGATGGCCGGCGTTATGCCACCCAGGCTGATCTGGAGGAGAGCATCGAGGTGGTCATTGCCGGCTACCAGAAGAAGAACGCCATCATGACCGATCACGAGAAGCACATTGTCTCCTACCATGAGATCGGCCACGCCCTGGTGGCTGCCAAGCAGACCAACTCCGCTCCGGTGCAGAAGATCACCATCGTTCCCAGAACCTCCGGCGCTCTGGGCTACACCATGCAGGTGGAAGAAGGAAACCACTATCTCATGAGCAAGGAGGAGATCGAGAACAAGATCGCCACCTACACCGGCGGCCGCGCCGCCGAGGAGATCGTCTTCGGCTCTATCACCACCGGGGCCTCCAACGATATCGAGCAGGCCACCAAGCTGGCCCGGGCCATGATCACCCGCTACGGCATGAGCGACGACTTCGGCATGGTGGCCATGGAAACCGTGACAAATCAATATTTGGGTGGTGACACCTCTCTGGCCTGCTCGGCAGAGACCCAGGCGCGGATTGACAAGCAGGTGGTGGAGCTGGTGAAGAAGCAGTATGAAAAGGCCGTTGCTATTCTAAGAGAAAACCGGGAAAAGTTAGACGAGCTTGCCAGATTCCTCTATGAAAAGGAAACCATCACCGGCGAGGAGTTCATGCGGATCTTGAACGGCTGACGAAATTGCAAGAAGGCTTACGGCAACATATCCGTTTATCCGCAAAAGTCAGCGGGAATATTAAGGCCAATTGTAATTCAGCAAATCAGAAAAGTTAAAATGGGATTAGACCCTTCTGGTATGCGGGCGTCCTTTGAGAAAAATTCCAACGGGCTATGATTTTCTGTCTAAAAGCGCGTCCACCACGACGAATACCACTTTGCGATCTTCCGCATTGCAAAGCTGGATCAACCGAACCAGTTGGTCAAGTTCAGAATCCTTCTGCTCGGCATCTGGATAGAAAATCCTGTCCCTAAGCCATGAAGGAGAGCGCTCAACACTGTAACACGCGGTATTTGCCCCTCATTTTCGATTGCGGCAATGTAGCGTTCTGTAACTCCGGTCCGTTCAGAGAGCCGCTCTCCAGTATAACGTCGTACCAAGCGGGCTTCCTTTCATATTTCTCCCGGCTATACACGGCCGCGGTAAATGTCCCTTGCCACCAGAATGAACTGACGGTGGCAGAAAAAAGCCAAAAAGAGGCGTATGTCCATGAGCGATTGGACATGCGCCTCTTTTCTGCTTTTTGTGGGCGGATTTTGCTTTCCCAACCGGGCAAAGAAGTGAAAGGGGACAAGCAACCGCCTTCGCGGGTAGGGAGGTGAAGACTCGGAACTTTCACTGTCCCGAAAGACCGGCATCGGTTAGACGAACGCCTTGGAGAAGCCCTCCTGCAGGTGGATGCCGATGGCGGAGCTTTTCCGCTCCTGACCCGCTGCCTGGATCTGAGTGACCGGGAATCGGCATACTGTTGGGGAAACCGCGCTCCACGATTCAGCGCCGCCGCCAGCGGTTCCTTCTCTTTCAGAATGGGAAAACGTTTGGTTTCGACAGGCTGTTTTTATGGGCTCCGTTCCCTTCTCCCGTTTTGACGGATCGATCCTTGAAAAATCATGAAGTTCCAGAGCGCGGCTGAAAAAGACGGCATCGCTGCGGAGTGTCCGCGCCAATGCCGTCTTTGGAGAGAAAAATATTAGGTTGACTCAGATAAGGATGTGGGGGACTCCGGAGCTTCAGAGCGTTTCTTTTGCATACACCCCGAGGTGATCGCCCCCGTGGGGCACACCTTCTTGCACAGGCCGCAGCGGATGCACTCCGGATGGTTGGCGTTCCGCACCGGGTCCACCCCCATTTTGCACGACTTGGAGCAGGCCCCGCAGTGAACGCATTTGTGTTCATCCACCCGGTATCTGAACACAGAGATGGGGTTAAACACCGAGTAGATGGCACCCAGGGGGCAGATGTACTTGCAGAAGGGCCGGTAAATGATGATGGACAGCAGGATGGTGACAACGAGCAGGACATTTTTCCAGGCGTACAGCCAGCCCAAAACGCTGTGCATGGATTTGTTCATCAGCACCAGGGGAATCCCGCCCTCCAGCGTCCCCACCGGGCAGATCAGCTTGCAGAAATACGGCGCGCCCTGGCCCATGACGTCCACCAGGAACATGGGCAGCAGGATAACGAAAACCACCAGGATCACATACTTCAGCTTGCGGAGCGGCTTGTCTCCCCGGAATGTTTTGATCTTCTTCGGGAATGGAATTTTGTGCAGAAGATCCTGAATCAGCCCGAAAGGGCACAGCCAGCCACAGACGAACCGGCCTACCAGCGCCCCCACAAAGACCAGGAACCCGGCCACATAGAAGGCAAACTTGAAGTTCCAGCTCCCAATGACCGCCTGGAGGGAGCCGATGGGACAGGAGCCCACCGCGCCGGGGCAGGAATAACAGTTCATTCCCGGCACGCACAGCTTTTTCAGATCCCCCTTGTAGATCTTCCCCTGAACAAAGCCGATAAGATAGCTGTTGGTCAGCAGCGCCCAAAGGGCCTGGACCCCGTGACGGGGCCATTCATTTGTTTTCCTCTTAGCCAATTCCAATACACTCCAGACAAATATTGATGGCTTTGGTAAAGACCGTGGACACCTCTCCCCGATAGGCGCCGTACCCCATCATGGCCAGGCCCAGGACCGCCGCGGCCACGCCGGTCCAGCGGGAGGCCAGCAGACGGCGCATCAGGCTCCCTCCTTCACATTGGCCAGCTCTTTCTCCACAATGGACGTCCAGTATGCCAGATCACCGCTTCCGCTGTAGGTCTCGCCCACGATGTTGCCGTCCTTGTCCACGAAGAAGGTCTCGGGGAACGCCTCAATGCCCGTGAGCCGGCCATTGAAATAAGTGCTGTCCGGCAGCAGGATGGGATAGGTGACGCCGGTGCGCTCTACCAGGGCCTGCGCCCGCTCCAGATCCTCCTGTGGGGCCTCGCCTTTCTCGTTGAGCACATCCAGCACCACGCCGACGACGCCCACGCCCTGGCCCTTCATCTGCTGGTACAACTCCTCCAGTTCAGGCATCTCCGCCACGCAGGGGGAGCACCAGGTGGTAAAGATGTTCACCAGCGTCAGGTCATAGTCCTTGAAAACATCCTGGGTATACGCGGCGCCGTATACATCCTGTGTGCTGAACTCGCCCACAGAGGCTCCGGAGAAGCCGGACTCCGGCGCGTCGGCGGAGGTGTCAATGTCCGCCATCTCCGTGATGGTCACCCGGGTCTTGCGGATCTCTTCGGTCAGGGCTTTCTCCGCCTGGGAGTTGGTGCTGAGGTAATACACATAGTTCCCGTCGGCGCTGCGGCCCACTTCCTGATGCTCGTCGCAGCCAGTCAGGTCATCCAGCTGATCCGCCAGTTCCGGCTGATAGACGCCCAGAACGCCGGCGCACTCCATACTGTCCAGAGTGACGCCTTCTTCTCCCATCTCGCTTGGCATCCGATACCAGCCAACGACGCCGTACCGAAGGGTTACGCCGTCCTCCGCGACATCCGCGTTATTGATCATGAGCGCATCAGCGCTCATCCGCTGCGCCAGACTGTCTGACACAACGGCGGTCAGGCCCAGAATGGGGAAATCGTAGGTGTTGGAAGAGGTCTGGTCACTGCTGACCTGATTCTGCCCGGTGTCATCCGATGTGGAGGGGGCCGGCTCCTTGGGGGAACAGGCGGTGAGCATGGAAATGGACAGAGCGCCGGCCAGCAGGGCCGCGCCGAAACGTTTTTTCTGATTGGTCATGGGAAAACACTCCTTTGTTGTTGGTGGGGCTATCATACCATACCGGAGTTAAAATCTTTGTTAAGACATCCGCAAAATACAGGCTGTTCATAAAAAATTTACGGATTGTGTGATATACTGATGAAAAAGGAGCGTGATCGGCGATGCGCCTATTGGTGGTAGAAGATGAGCTGACTCTGTGCCAATCTATCGCGGAGGGCCTCCGGCTGGACGGATATGAGGTGGATACCTGCTGCGACGGGCAGGAGGCGCTGGAGCTGTGCCGTGTGGAGCGGTTCGCCCTGATCCTGCTGGACCTGAGCCTTCCGGGCCTGGATGGAATGGAGGTGCTGCGCCGCCTGCGGATGGAAGACGCCGAAACCCCGGTCCTGATCCTCTCCGCCAGGGGGCAGCTGCGGGATAAGGTGGATGGTCTGGACGCCGGAGCGAATGATTATCTGACAAAGCCCTTTCACTTTGAGGAGCTGGAGGCCCGCGTCCGCAGTCTGACCCGGCGGAAATTCGTGCAGGAGGATGTATGCCTTCTGTGCGGCGAGGTATCCTTTGATACAAGAGCCAGGGTGGCCTGTGCAAAAAGACAGGCAATTGCCCTGACGCGCAAGGAGGCCGCCCTGTTGGAGTACTTTCTTCTGCACCAGGGCAGGGTCATCAGCCAGGAGGAGATGATGGAGCAGTTGTGGGACAGCAGTGTGAACTGCTTCAGCAACTCTATCCGGGTCCATATCTCGTCCCTGCGGAAAAAGCTTCGTGCCGCCCTGGGCTATGACCCAATTCAGAATAAGGTGGGCCAGGGCTATTTGATGGGAGGTGGCCCGGCGTGAAAAAACTGCCTCTGAGATGGCGTCTGACCCTGATAACCGCGGCTCTGATGACGGCGGCCTGTTTGCTGCTGAACCTGTTTATCGGCTGCTCCGCAGTCATGAGCATCCAAAAAATCGAGGATTATGTGGTCGAGATATCGCCCGCCGAGCAGGAGACCTTTCAGCTGGATATCGGCGTTTTCTACCCGGATCTGCAGGCGCGGCTCCAACAGACGATCAGCAGCTTCTGGGTACAAAGTATTTTTACCACGCTGGCGGTCATCCTGCTGAGCAGCGCTCTCACCTGGCTTCTGACGGGCCGTGGGCTGGCGCCTATCAAAAAATTCTGCGCCCAAATGGAAACCGTTCAAGCGCAGAATCTCTCGGAGCCGCTGGAGGTCCCGGCTGTTAAGGATGAGATCGCCCAGCTGACCTTGTCCTTCAACAAAATGCTGGTCCGTTTGGACCGTGCCTTCACCATCCAGAGGCGGTTTGCCGCCAGCGCCGCCCATGAGCTGCGCACACCGCTGGCTGTCGTCCGGACAGAACTGGATGTGCTGCAAAAGAAAGCCGCCCCAACGGCTGAAGAATACGCCAAAACGATCCAAAGCGTGTCTGAGCAGGCGGAGCGCTTGTCCAGGGTGGTGGAGATCCTGCTGGAGATGACCGGGCTTGAGACGGTAGAACGCCGTGACCACATCTCCCTCTCCGCCCTGACGGAGGAGGTGTTCTGCGACCTGGCCCAGGTGGCGGAAGAAAAAGAGGTGACGCTGATCCAGGAAACGGGCGACGCGGAGCTGACCGGCAGCGACACCCTGCTGTACCGGGCGGTCTATAACCTGGTGGAAAACGCCGTCAAGTACAACCGTCCCGGCGGAAATGTGCGGGTGGCGATCCGGAAAGCCGACAATATGGCTCTTTTGCGGATCACGGATACCGGCATCGGCATTCCCAGGGAGTGCTGGGAGGAGATTTTTGCCCCATTTGTCCGGGTGGACAAGTCCAGGAGCCGCGCCATGGGCGGCGCGGGGCTTGGGCTGGCGCTGGTCCGGGAGATCGCGGAGCAGCACGGCGGCAGCGTCAAAGTCGTCCGCAGCTCTGACCGGGGGACAGAAATTCTGCTGACACTTCCTATTTTTAAATTGAATGACCCCGCCAGATCCGAACCGTTTTTATGAGACTGACGGATCAGATGGGGTTGTTTTATGGCTGAAAGCCTTGTTATGTCAAGGCTTTCAGCCATTTTTATATCTGCGATGGAATAGGACATGAAAACACAAAAAGCCTGAAATCGGTTTACAAAACGGAAAATTCCTAAAATCTGAATCCCTATGTGTATGCAACACATGGGATTTGCGCCATTACTTTTGGCAGGCTTTCTGAATTTCAGAACCTTTACTTGGAAACGGAAAAAGGGGGAGACAAAAAACGTGGACGCCTGCCGCTCCTGGCTTTGGCAGAAACAACAAGGCAGGCGGTATAATACTGTCTGCCCCGGTAGGAAAGACCTGTTTCGACCTTACTTTTTATGCAACTTTATTCCCCGCAAACAACTTACTATAAAAAATTCCGAAAATTCCTTTTCACTAAAACCGCCCCCGCTTGCTATCCCGCACGCGTTTGCAGAATCGTTGCTTGATGATTTCTGCGCCTTTTATGTAGCTCTTGCCAGAGCCGGGAAGCAAGCATATATAATCAGCAAGTAAGGAGCGATTCAACGCGTCTGGCGCTCGATATGACAGCGGCAAGATATGCCGCTTTGCGCTTGCGAATCCTTGACATGATTCTCCAGTGTGTCCTTTACACGCTGAAAAATACTGCCATCGGGATCTGTTGTTCGGATGATAATGATATTGTTCACCTGCCTTTCGTTCTACAAACCTATTGTAGAGTTTTGTCTTTCACATCTAAAACCGCTTCCAGTCCCTCATTGCGGGTTTTCCGGTTGATCCAGCCCCTTCCCGTGCTGGATCATGCGGTACCCCACGCCGATGTGGGTCTGGATATACCGGGGATGGGCGGGGTCGGCCTCCAGCTTTTTGCGCAGGGTGGCCATGAAGACCCGCAGGGAGGGAAGCTCCGCCGACACGTTGGAGGAGGTTAGCCCCCAGACCTCGCCAATGATATAGTTGTGGGTCAGCACCTTGCCGGCGTTTTTGGACAGCAGGCACAGCAGCTTGTACTCCATGGGGGTCAGATGCAGCTCCTGCCCGTCCAGATAGGCACAGCCGGCGGCGTAGTCGATGACCAGGCCGCCGTTTTCATAGTGGGCGGCCTCCCCGCTGGTCTTCTGGCTGTCATAGCGCACCCGGCGCAGGGCCACCCGCAGGCGGGCCAGCAGCTCGTCCACGGAGAAGGGCTTGGTCAAATAGTCGTCCGCCCCGGCGTCCAGGGCGGCCACCTTGTCCCGGTCGTCGGACCGGGCGGAGACCACGATGATGGGCATATTGCTCCAGGAGCGGACCTTTTTGATGATGTCGATGCCGTCCAGGTCGGGCAGCCCCAGGTCCAGGAGCATGACGTCCGGCCGGTAGGAGAGGGCGTCCAGCACCGCCTGCCGCCCGTTCTTGGCCCGGTGAAACTGGTAGTTCTGGGTTTCCAGCGTGGTGGCGATGAGATTGCCCACGGCGGTATCGTCCTCCACAAACAAAATCTGCGGCTTATTCATCCTGTGCTGCCTCCGATGCTTTCAGTGTAAACCGGAAAACGGTTCCCAGGGGATGGTTGTCAACGGCCTCTATGGCGCCGCCGTGAGCGGTCACGATGGACTTACACAGAGAGAGGCCCAGCCCCAGGCCCCGCCGCCCGTCGCCCCGCTCCTTGCCGTTGGTATAGAACATATCGAACAGCTTTTCCTTCGCCTGGTCCGGGATGCCCGGGCCGTCGTCGGCGATCTCCACGACCACCATTTGATGAGACTTTCGGGCCGACAGGATGATGCGGGAGCCCTCCGGCGTGTATTTGACGGCGTTGTTCACAATGTTGATAACGACCTGCGCCATCAATCGGGCGTCCATATCCGCCATCAGCATATCGTCCGCCAGATGGACCTCGATGTGGTGCCGGGCGGCGTTCCGGTCCAGGTGGGACAGGGCCTCGGTGAAGATGTCCTCCAGCAGCTCCGGCTCCATGTTCATGTGGACGCGGCCGTCCTCCAGCCTGGTGATGGACAGCAGGTTTTCCACCAGATTGATGAGCCACATGGCGTCGTCGTAAATGGCGGTAAACAGCCCCCGCCGTTTCTCGGCGGTCAGCTGATCGGCGCTCTCCATCAAAATGCTGGCGTTGCCGGAGATGCTGGTCAGCGGCGTGCGCAGATCATGGGAGATGGCCCGCAGCAGATTGGCCCGCAAAGCCTCCTGATCCGCCTGGGCCTGGGCCTCCTGCTTTTCCAGCAGCGTCCGCTCCTTCTCCAGCGCCAGAGCGCACTCGTCCAGCAGGGCCACCATGAGATTTTTTTCAAAGGCCTGGATGCGGCGCCCGCCCTCCACGGAGATGCCCACCACCGCCAGGGCGCCGCCGGTGCCCCGGATGGAGAGGTACAGGCATTTGGCGCTGGGAAGGGTGCTGGTGGTGGCGCCGGCGTGCTTGTTGTTTTTCAGCACCCACTCCGCCACCGCCTCCTCGGCGGGAGTCAGCAGCGCCGACAGGTCCCGCTCCTCGGCAAAGGGGAAGCGCATGGCCGGCAGCAGGCCGCCCCGCCCGTCGGCGGGATAGATCACCAGATCCCGCTCCAGAAGGTGGCCCAGCTGCTGGGCCGCGATGCTCAAAATGGCCTCCGTCCCCTCCGCGTTTTGCAGCTTGTGGCTGGATTCCAGCAGGATGGCGGTGCGGTAGGCCTTGTCCGCGTTCATCTTCGCCTGGGTCTTGACCCGCTTGGTCAGGGAGCTGCTGAGCAGGGCCACCAGGAACATGATGCCGAAGGTGGCGATGTAGCTGGGGTCGCTGCGCAGGGTGAAGTGGGGCGCGGTGAAGAAGAAGTTGAAGAAGACCACCGACAGCACGGACGCCGCCAGACTGTAGACGCGTCCCGTGGTGACCATGGCCGACACCAGGACGCCCAGCAGGTACAGCATGATGATGTTGGTGTCCGAAATGCCCAGGGCGGAAAAGCAGTAGCCTCCCAGCGTGCAGAGGGCCAGCACCCCCAGCATTTTCAGCAGATCGCCGGGGGAGAAGGGTTCCCGCTCAAAGCGGCGGGCGCCCGTGCGCCGCTTCTGTACCCTGGCCCGCTGATCCGGGATGATGTAGACATCCAGATCCGGGGCCAGTTCGTTGAGCCGGTCCACCAGGCTTTTCGAGCGGCGCGGGCCCTTCTGCCTGGGACTGCGGCCCAGGACGATCTTGGAGATGCCGCTGATGCGGGCGTACTCCGCGATCTGCACCGCCGGGTCGTCGCCGTAGGTGGTGGTGATCCTCGCCCCCAGCTCCTCGGCGAGATGGGCGTTGGCGCTGATGCGGGCGCGGTCCGCCTCGGGCATGGCGGCAAATTCCGGGGTCTCCACAAACAGGGCGGTAAACGCGCCGTGGAAGGCCCTCGCCATCCGGGCGGCGGTGCGGATGACCTTGGCGTTGGAGGGGGAGCCGGACAGGCAGATCAGGATGTGTTCCCCTGCCTTGGGCTTTTCCTCCCCCTCGAACCAGGGGGCGGCGTCCAGCCGGTCCGCCGTCCGCCGCAGGGCGATCTCCCGGAGGGAGGCCAGATTCTTCTCGGTGAAAAAATTCCCAAGGGCCTGGGCCGCCTGCCTCTGGCGGTAGATCTTCCCCTCCCGCAGCCGTTCCAGCAGGTCCGCGGGCTCCAGGTCCACCAGCTCCACCTGATCGGCGGAGTCGAACACGCTGTCCGGGACGCGCTCGGCCACTGAAACGCCGGTGATGGAGGCTACCTTGTCGTTCAGGCTCTCCAAGTGCTGGACATTGACGGTAGTATAGACATTGATGCCCGCCCGAAGCAGCTCTTGAATGTCCTGGTAGCGCTTCACATGGCGGCAGCCCCCGGCGTTGGTGTGGGCCAGCTCGTCCACCAGGAGAAGCTGGGGCTTCCGGGCCAGGGCCGCGTCCAGATCGAACTCATGCAGCTCGATCCCTTTATAGGGGATGGCTTTCACCGGCAGCTGTTCCAGCCCTTCCAGCAGGGCCATGGTCTCCGGCCGGGTGTGCGGCTCGATATAGCCCGCCACCACATCCACGCCCGCCGCCTTGGCCCGGTGGGCCGCCTCCAGCATGGCGTAGGTCTTGCCCACGCCGGCGGCGTAGCCGAAAAAAAACTTCAGCCGGCCTCCCGGTTTCTCCTCCGCGTGTCGGATGCTCTGCAGCAGCAGGCCGGAATCCGGACGGTCGTCCTCTGTCATGGGGAATCTCTCCTTTCTCAGGGCATCGCTTTATTTTATCCCGGACCGGGGCGTATTGCAATCCTCCGGCTGCGCCGAATCGTCCAATATCTCCAAAAAGTCCGCGTCGACAGGCTCCTGTTTTTTCATTTTGGCCAGCCGCTCCTCCTCTTCGTCCCAATAGGGGGAGACGCCGCCCTCATCCAGAAAGCGGCCCAGCCGGTCCATGGCAAAGTACCCCACGGCGGCCATATAGAGAAAACCGCCGATCAGTACCAGGGTCTCCATACAGCTCCCTCCCCGCAGCACCAAAATCAAATGGAATCCATCCTTCCGCTTTCATTATAAATCCCCATGCCTTTGCATGAGATTTGCGTTTATGGCAGGGGATTAAGATTGC
The DNA here is from genome assembly GCA_902476875.1 of uncultured Oscillibacter sp. Taxonomy (GTDB): domain Bacteria; phylum Bacillota; class Clostridia; order Oscillospirales; family Oscillospiraceae; genus Oscillibacter. The sequence goes on from CABSFC010000013.1 coordinate 19,227, forward strand.
ATTAACGCCGGCGGAGACTTTAGCTGGTTTTAATGCGGGGCCTCCAACGCAAAGGGCACATTTAGGACTCCCGTGGTAGAGTGAAACCGCAAAGGAGGTTTCGCTATGCAAATCGTAATTGGCGCGATCGGTGTTCTCACCGTCGCCGTACTGGGTTATCTGACCTATGTACTGATGAAGGAGGAGTAAAGGTGTCATGAGTTCCAATTCCATTGTGCAGTATGCCCTGTATGTGGTGATCCTGGTGGGGCTGGCAATTCCGCTGGGCATCTATATGAGCAAGATCATGGGGGGCGAGAAAACGCTGCTCTCCCGGGCCCTTGGCCCGGCGGAGCGCGGGATCTACAAGCTCCTGCGCATCGACCCGGAGGAGGACATGGGCTGGAAAAAGTATCTGGCCAGCGCGCTCCTGTTCAACCTGTTCGGGTTTTTCCTGCTGTTCCTTATTCTGCTGTTTCAGGGGTTCCTCCCCTGGAACCCCCAGGGCTTGGGCGGCCTGAGCTGGCACCTGGCCTTCAACACCGCCGTCAGCTTTGTCACCAACACCAACTGGCAGGCCTACTCCGGCGAGGTGACGCTGTCTAACTTCTCCCAGGCCATGGGCCTGACGGTGCAGAACTTCGTCTCCGCCGCCAGCGGCGTCGCGGTGCTCTACGCCCTGATCCGGGGCCTTGTGCGGGTGAAGGCAAAGGGCATCGGGAACTTCTGGCAGGACCTGACCCGCTGCACGCTGTACATCCTGCTGCCCATCTGCCTGATCTCCACTGTCGTGCTCACCAGCCAGGGCGTGCCTCAGAGCCTGGGCGGCAATACCTATGTGGATCTGGTGGAGCCCATCGCCGCCGACGCGGAGGGCAATGTGCTCGCTGGGGCGGATATCGACCAGGAAACGAAAACCGTCACCCTGGACGGAGAAGTGGCGGAGGACGCCTCGATCATCACCCGGCAGGTGTTGCCCCTCTATCCCCAGGCCAGCCAGGTATCCACCAAGCAGCTGGGCACCAACGGCGGCGGCGTGGAGGGCAACAACTCCGCCCATCCCTTTGAGAATCCCAACCTGCTGACCAACCTGATCGAGATGGTGTTCCTGCTGGTGATCCCCGTGGGCCTGTGCTTCTCCTTCGGCCGGAGCCTCAAAAAGATGGGCGGCATGACAAAGGGGATGCGCCAGGGTATCGCCATCTTCCTGGCCATGTTCCTGATGATGGCGGCCGCCATGGGCATCGTCGCCGTTATGGAGCAGAACGCCACGCCGGTGCTGGAGCAAAACGGCGTCGTGGACACGGCCCTGGGCAACATGGAGGGCAAGGAGACACGCTTCGGGACCGCGACCTCCTCCACCTGGGCGGTGTGGACCACCTGCGCCTCCAACGGATCGGTGAACTCCATGCACGACTCCTACACCCCCATCGGCGGCATGATCCCCATGCTGCTGATGATGCTGGGCGAGGTGGTCTTCGGCGGTGTTGGCTGCGGACTGTACGGCATGATCGGCTTCGTCATCCTGACGGTGTTCATCGCCGGGCTGATGGTGGGCCGGACGCCGGAGTATTTGGGCAAGAAGATCGAGTCCCGGGAGATGCGCATGGCGGTGCTGCTGTGTCTGGCCACTCCCATAGCCATCCTGATCGGCTCCGGCATCGCGACGCTGCTGCCCTCCACGGTGGACTCGCTGAACAACCCCGGCGCCCACGGCCTGAGCGAGGTGCTGTACGCCTATTCCTCCGCCGGCGGCAACAACGGCTCCGCTTTCGCGGGCTTCAACGCCAACACCCCCTTCCTCAACACCAGCATTGGGCTGGTTATGCTCTTCGTCCGGTTCATCCCCATGACCGCCGCCATCGTCATCGCCGGTAGCATGGCCGCTAAGAAAAAAGTGGCGGAGAGCGCGGGGACATTGTCCACCTCCAACGGGATGTTCGTGTTCCTGCTGATTCTCATCGTGCTGATCATCGGCGCGCTGAGCTTTCTCCCCGCGCTGGCCCTGGGGCCCATCGCGGAGTTTACCCAAATGCTCGGATTAGGTTAAGGTAGGTGTTGAACATGGCAAAAAACAACTCTTCTCTCGCCGATCAGGCGATCATGGGCCGGGCGGTAAAGGATGCTTTCCAAAAGCTCAGCCCCAGAGACCAGGTGAAAAACCCGGTCATGTTCCTGGTCTATCTCTCCGCGATTCTGACCACGGCGCTGTTTGCGCTCTCTGTGGCGGGGATCTCCGACGGCATCGTCTCCAGCGGCTTCATCCTGGCGGTGGCGGTGATCTTGTGGCTGACCTGCCTCTTCTCCAACTTCGCGGAGGCCATCGCCGAGGGCCGGGGCAAGGCCCAGGCGGACACCCTGCGGGCCTCCCGCCGGGACGTGACCGCCCACAAGCTGGACGATCCCACCCACAAGGAGCAATTTACCGACATCTCCGGCGCGGCGCTGAAACGGGACGACATCTATATCGTCCGCGCCGGGGAGCAGGTCCCCGCCGACGGCGAGGTGATCGAGGGCGCCGCCTCGGTGGATGAGTCCGCCATCACCGGCGAGTCCGCCCCCGTCATCCGGGAGGCGGGCGGCGACCGCTCCGCCGTCACCGGCGGCACCACGGTCCTGTCCGACTGGCTGGTGGTCCGGGTGACCCAGGAGCCGGGCAGCTCCTTCCTGGACAAGATGATCGCCATGGTGGAGGGGGCCAACCGGAAAAAGACCCCTAACGAGATCGCCCTTCAGATCCTGCTGGTGGCCCTGTCCATCATCTTTGTGCTGGTCACGGCGTCGCTGTACGCCTACTCCGTGTTCTCCGCCGGGCAGGCGGGGATGGAAAATCCCACCTCGGTGGTCTCCCTGGTGGCCCTGCTGATCTGCCTGGCCCCCACCACCATCGGCGCGCTGCTCTCCGCCATCGGTATCGCCGGCATGAGCCGGCTGAACCAGGCCAATGTGCTGGCCATGAGCGGCCGGGCCATCGAGGCCGCCGGGGACACTGATGTCCTGCTGCTGGACAAGACCGGCACCATCACCCTGGGCAACCGCCAGGCCGCGGCCTTCCTCCCCGTGGACGGCGTCACCGAGGAGGAGCTGGCCGACGCGGCCCAGCTCTCCTCCCTGGCGGACGAGACCCCCGAGGGCCGCTCCATCGTGGTGCTGGCCAAAGAGAAGTTTGACATCCGGGGCCGGGAGCTGGGCGGCAGGGACATGACCTTCGTCCCCTTCACCGCCCAGACCCGCATGAGCGGCGTGGACTACAAAGGCGGCCAGATACGCAAGGGCGCTGCCGACGCCATCCGCGCCTGGGTGGAGGGCGGAAACGGCGTCTACACCGCGCAATGCGAAAAGCTGGTGGACGATGTGGCCCGCCAGGGCGGCACGCCACTGGTGGTTGCCAGGGACCGCCGTGTCCTGGGCGTCATCCACCTGAAGGACATCATCAAGGACGGCGTGAAGGAGAAGTTCGCCGACCTGCGGAAGATGGGCATCCGGACCATCATGATCACCGGCGACAACCCGGTGACCGCCGCCGCCATTGCCGCCGAGGCTGGTGTGGACGACTTCCTGGCCGAGGCCACCCCGGAGGCCAAGCTCCAGATGATCCGCAAGTTCCAGGCCGAGGGCCATCTGGTGGCCATGACCGGCGACGGCACCAACGACGCCCCCGCCCTGGCCCAGGCCGACGTGGCCGTGGCCATGAACTCCGGCACCCAGGCGGCCAAGGAGGCGGGCAACATGGTGGACCTGGACTCCAGCCCCACCAAGCTCATCGAGATCGTCCGCATCGGCAAGCAGCTTTTAATGACCCGGGGCAGCCTGACCACCTTCTCTATTGCCAACGACATCGCCAAGTACTTCGCCATCATCCCGGCGCTGTTCATGGGCCTGTATCCGGGCCTGCGCGCGCTGAACATCATGGGGCTGGCAAGCCCCGCCAGCGCTATCCTCTCGGCCCTGATCTACAACGCCCTCATCATCGTGGCGCTGATCCCCCTGGCCCTGAAGGGCGTGAAGTACCGGGAGGTCCCGGCGGGCAGGCTCCTGCGCCACAACCTGCTGGTCTACGGCCTGGGCGGCATCATCATCCCCTTTATCGCCATCAAGCTCATTGACCTGGTGGTGGCTCCCCTGCTGGGGGCTCTGTGAGAAAGAGACATTTTTATGACATGTAAAACAGCAACGCGGCATGATGGGCTGTGGGACGCGACCGCGTCTCACAGCCCGCGGGAGAGGCGGCTGGAACGAATCCTGGAGCGTGGACTTTTCTCCCACCCGGTGGTGACGGCGGCGCTTTCCCTGGTGGCGGCAGGGGCTGGGATGCTGCTGGCGGTCTCCGTGTTCACCCTGCTGCTGGCGATTCCTCTGGGATTGCTGCTGGGCTGGTTTTGATTGACTTGGAGGAGAACTTTTGTATGAGGTGTTCAAAAAAATTTCCCGTCACGAAAAGTGATGTAATAGGAGTTCTGATCATGATCATTTTGCTGATCGCGGTCATTGGTATCCGTTATGCAGTCTTTCTTCCCCGATATTTGTAAGGAGGCGTTCAAAATGAAACAAACAATATTCCGCGCGGCGGGGCTGACCCTTGTGATGACAGTCCTGTGCGGCTTTCTCTATACGGTGGTCTGCACCGGGATCAATCAGGCCCTCTTCCCCCATCAGGCCAACGGCAGCGTCATTGAGATCGACGGCAGGACCTACGGCTCCGAGCTGCTGGCCCAGCAGTTCACCCAGCCGGAACACCTGTGGGGGCGGCCCATGAACCTGGACGTTACCTCCTTTACCGACGAGGAGGGAAACCCGGTGATGTACGCCTGGGCCGCGAATAAAACCCCCGCGGGCGAGGAGCAGGACGCTCTGGTCAAGGAGCGGATCAACGCCCTGCTGGAGGCCGACCCCGCCATGGAGGGAACGCCCATCCCGGTAGACCTGGTGACAGTGTCCGGCTCCGGCCTGGACGGCGAGATCAGCCCGGAGGCCGCGGCCTATCAGCTCCACCGCATTGCCGGGGCCCGGGGCATGTCCGAGGAGGAGGTACAGGCGGTGATCGACCGGTACACCACGGGCCGCTGGCTGGGTGTGTTCGGAGAACCCCGGGTGCATGTGCTGAAGGTCAATCTGGCGCTGGACGGCATCCTGACGGAGGAGGGCTGACATGTTCGGTTCCTGCCGGCTTGTCGCGGAGGAGCGCTTCCCCATCCCGGCGGAGACGGGGGAGCCCTCCCCATATACCCCCTTTTTAGAGATCGTGGGGATTCTCAACGACCTGTTTGAGGAGCGGCCGCGGCTCCTGGGCCTGCCCGGAGGGAACTGCGTGACCGTGCTGTACCGGGATGTGGTCTATCTGCCCCGGGACATCATCGACAGCGTGGGACGCCTTGCCGCCCAGGTGAGCCAAGAACTGCCCATCCGCTTCATCGGGACCACGGACGCACGGGAGACGGCGGAAATGACGGTACAGCCCCAGGACGGGAAGACCGCCTTGCTCCAGCTCCGCTCCCCCTCCGGCAGACCTGTGGAGCGGATGTATGGGCTGGGCGTCCACTTAAATGTGCCGGGAGAGCAGCCGCGGTCATATCTGACAGATGTGATCGCCGCAATGCCCCCTGACGGGCCGCTGATCGGAGCGGTTTCCAAAAAGCACGAGCGGTTCCTGCGCTCCGGCGGGCTGCTGGTCCCTGTGGAGGGCGCGTTTTTCGCCTACTTCTCCTGGGAGCCGGAGGCGGATTGGAGGCAGCTCCTTTACACGCTGACAGCGGAGCACAAGCTGCTGCTGTGGAAAGCGTTTCTGGAGGACGGCGTCCAGCCAAAGGAGTTCGACTGGCTGTGGGAGATCTATTACACGGAAAAGGCCAGCTATCTGCTGGAGTGGGAGCTGGCCATGCGCATGGTTCTGGAAAAGCTGCGCTTCCATGTGGAGCGCGGGGAGCGCAGCTACAGGCTGATCGACGGTTCCGGGCGGGAGCGGCGCTTTGACTTCATTCAGGGCGGTCCGGCGGAAAAGGTCTTCCTGAAGCTGCTGTTCCCGGTGGATGATAAATAAGCAAAGGCAGAGAATGCGGGATCGCATCCTCTGCCTTTATGCGATTTTAATACGGTGGCGGGAACTCTAATCACGCGCTCATACCGATCATGCTATACTCTTTATACCATCCTAATGCCCATCCGCTCCGGGGAGGTGTTCGCCGTGCTGAAGGGAAAAATACGGCCTGTGCCGACTCCTTTGTGGAAAAGCGGGCAGATATCCCCCGCCCGTGTGATCTTATGCGGATTTCTTCTGCTGATCCTGCTGGGGACGGCCTTGCTGATGCTGCCCTTCTCCACCCAGAAATGGGGCGGCGCGGCCTTTTCCGACGCGCTGTTCACCGCCGCCTCCGCCACCTGCGTCACCGGTCTGGTGCTCCACGACACGGCCGGCTACTGGTCCGGGTTCGGCCAGCTGGTCATCCTGCTTTTGATCCAGGTGGGCGGCATGGGGGTCGTCACCATGGCGGTGGCCATCTTTATGTTCTCCGGGAAACGGATCGGCCTGAAGCAACGGTGGGTCATGCAGGAGTCCATCGCCGCGCCCCAGATGGGCGGCATCGTCCGTATGACCGGTTTTATCCTGAAAACGGCCTTTGCCATCGAGGGCGCGGGGGCTGCTGTCCTGGCCCTTCGGTTCTGCCCGGAGTTTGGTCTGTGGAGGGGGCTCTGGTACGCGGTGTTCCACGCCGTCTCCGCCTTCTGCAACGCCGGCTTTGATCTGATGGGCGGGAAGGAGTCCTTCTCTTCGCTGACCGGCTATACCGGGGATCCCGTCGTCGACCTCACCATCATGCTGCTGATCGTGGTGGGCGGCCTGGGCTTCCTGACCTGGCGGGACATGGCTGCCCACCGCTTTCGCTTTCGGGAATACCGTCTGCAGAGCAAGCTGATCCTGACCGCCACCGCCGCGCTGCTGCTGATGGGCTTTTTGTTTTTCCTGTTCTATGAGTTCCGCCTGCCCCAGTGGGCGGGGATGACCTCGGGCGAGAAGGTCCTGGCCGCCATGTTCCAGTCCGTCACGCCCAGGACCGCGGGCTTCAACACGGTGGAGCTGGCGCGAATGTCGGAGCCGGGACAACTGCTGACCATCCTTCTGATGCTGACCGGCGGCTCGCCCGGCTCCACGGCGGGAGGCTTCAAGACCACCACCCTTGCGGTCCTGCTCCTGAGCGCCGCCGCGGTCTTTCGGAAGCGCCGGGAGGCCCAGTGCTTTGGCCGGCGGGTGCAGGACGGCGTCCTGCAAAACGCCTGCGCCATCTTCATACTGTATGTCCTGCTCTTTCTGGCGGGCGGCATTCTGATCTGCGCCATCGACCGGGCGCCGCTGATGGACGCGCTCTTTGAAGCGGCCTCCGCCATCGGCACCGTGGGTCTCTCCCTGGGCGGGACGGCCCGCTTTTCCCTGGCATCCAGAATGATTTTGATATTCCTCATGTACTTTGGACGTGTCGGCGGGCTGACGCTGATCTACGCTGTTGTAGCCGGCAATGGGACACCCGCGTCTCAATTTCCCCAGGAACAGGTGACGGTGGGATAGGAAAGGAAGGTTATCATGAAATCGGTTCTTTTGATTGGCTTGGGGCGCTTTGGACGGCACATGGCCGAAAAGCTGCGGGAGCTGCGCCATGAGGTGCTGGCGGTGGACCGGAACGAACAGCGGGTCAATGAGATCCTGCCCCTGGTGACAAACGCCCAGATCGGGGACAGCACCAACGAGCAGTTTATCGAGTCATTGGGCGTCCGGAATTTTGACCTGTGCGTCGTGGCCATCGGCGACGATTTCCAGAGCTCGCTGGAGACCACCGCGCTTTTGAAAGAGCATGGGGCGCCCTTTGTGCTGGCCCGGGCCAGCCGCGACGTACACGCCAAATTCCTCCTGCGCAACGGCGCGGATGATGTGATCTACCCGGAGAAGCAGATGGCCTCCTGGGCGGCGGTGCGGTACAGCGCGGATCACATTTTTGATTACATCGAGCTGACGGACGACCACTCCATTTTTGAAACGGCGGTGCCCGCCGCCTGGATCGGAAAGACCATCGTGGAGCTGGCGGTGCGTCAGAAGTACCGCATCAATATTCTGGCGACAAAGTACGACGGCAGGCTGGAGCCTCTGCCCGGGCCCGCCCACCGCTTCCGTGGGGACGAGACGATCTTCATCTTAGGCAGCAACCGGGACGTGCAGCGATTTGTGAGCTTGTGAGAATATGCTTTTCTTTGTTATGGCTATACCTACGCAATGCGCGAGGCGCAAAATGGGATGAAAAGGGGTGAAAGGCAAACAAACGGCTGAAAGTCTGGTAGAATGAAGATGGGGGGACAGGCATACTACAGAGCACGGGGCGCTAAGTGGGCTCGGCGTTCCCTAAAGTCGCCCGGCATATAATCGGAAAACCTTTTCAGCCATGGTGACAAGAGCCATGGCTGAAGAGGTTTTGATCACATAAGCGGCCACAGAGCGGCGTGGAACATATGGAAACGATATGAGCAAAGAATGTTCCCGCACATCTTTGTTCACTGAGGGTAGCTATGTTTGGGGGCTATGGATACGGTCGGCAGGAAAAATAGAACCAGCGGTGCGGAATCTCAGCCGAGGCCCTACACCGCTGGTTCTATTTTTAGATGTTTTGCGGCTTATTGAACCGCGTGCATTTACAATGCCCATACGGAGCTGGCTATGAAAGCCGAGACTAATATTGAAAGTTTGAGGGCCGCTGTGCTATAATAACTACATAAAAGGAGCCGATGATGTCTGAAAAAGACGCGGCAGCCAAGGTAGACTTCTCAAACAGGGAGAACTTCAAAGAGAGAAAATTGGGGATAAAAAGCTCGTGTCCATCCAGTACAGTAATATCAAAAAGTTCGATCTCTCGTTGATCCACGAAAAACAGTTTGAGCCGAATAGCATGGAGATCATTCATACCACATACTACATCCTGTTTTTCTGCTGCGGCTCGGGATGGGTATATCCGCGTTAATCCCACAGATGGCGTGTTGAGTGAGATTAAAAGGAAACATGACTGGGAAAAACCGAAAAGACGGGCCTTGACAGAAGCGCAACAATCTGCTTTTATTAATTATGTCGCTTCCACGAAGACCTATAAGCATTGGCTCCCGATTTTTACTTTGCTGTTGGGAACGGGGTGTCGAATCGGGGAAGTGGTGGGATTACGATGGGAAGATTGTGATTTTACAAAAGGCATTATTTCCATCAATCACAACCTGATTTGCCGTAAACAGGAAGATACAGGCAAGGCCGCTTTTCCGGTGACTGCGCCCAAGACAAAAGCTGGCATTGGAGACTACAACAAGGAAGAAACGGAGCGGGCCCAAAAGGAGAAACGAAAGCCTTTGTTGCTGCCGCGCTTCAGTGCTCACAACATGCGGCATACTTTCTGTACGCGCTGTTGTGAGAATGAGCGAGTTCTCAAGGCCATTCAGGAGAGCGTGGGCCATGCTGATATCACGCCCACGATGGACATATATAATGAAGTGACCCAAGAGAGGAAAATGGCGAGTTTTTCCAATCTAGAATGCAAAATTAGAGCCTGCTGATTTTACACCAATTTTACACCGTTTGACGAGGACGCGGTCAAAGCTTATGAAACGATATAAAAGGAAAAGCGCTCATATGCTGCGGAATAATGAGAGTTTAGAAGCCTTTGGAAGAATATACGATTTCGGTTTTTTAATCCCCGCCATGAAGCCGCTGGGTTGAAGCGGAGCCCCCGGGGCGGGAGCTTTCCCATTCCCGCCGGAACATTCATATCAAAACCGAAAGGAGGCGCCAGCCATGGAGACCATTACCAGCCGGACCAACCCGCTGTGTACCCATCTCCGCAAGCTGGCGACCTCCGTTTCCTATCGCCGGACCTGCGGTGAATTCCTCTGCGACAGCCCCAAACTGCTGGAGGAGGCCCTTCTGCGGGAAGGGGGCCTCCGCACAGTGGTCTGCACGGAAAACGCCGCCCTGCCGCCCATTCCGGCGGGCGTCCGCCTGGTCCGGGTGCCCGCCGATGTGATGAAGTCCGTCTCCCCGGCCCAGACGCCCCAGGGCGTCCTGTCCGTCTGCGCCATGCCGGACCGCCCCCTGCCAAAGCGTCTGGAGGGCGGGCGCTACGTTGTTTTGGACGGCGTCCAGGACCCGGGCAATGTGGGCACCATCCTCCGCACCGCCGACGCTTTCCGGGCCGACGGACTGTTCCTGGTCAACGCCTGCGCCGATCTGTACAATCCCAAGACCGTCCGGGCCACCATGGGCGCGGTGTTCCGCTGCCCGGTCTGGTCCTGCGGCGTGGAGGAGCTGACGGCGCTGTTGAAGGCCAGCGGCCTGCCGCTGTATGGCGCGGCCCTCCGCTCCGACACCGCCGACGCCCGGACCGTGGACTACAGCCGCTGCGCCGTCGCCATCGGCAGCGAGGGGCGGGGCCTCTCCCGGGAGCTGCTGGCGGTGTGCGACAAAACCGTGCTGATCCCCATGCGGGAGCACTGCGAGTCCCTGAACGCGGCCATCGCCGCCGCCGTGCTGCTGTGGGAGGCGGCGCGGAACGACTGAAGGAAGAAGGGAGGCGGCGCCATGTCCGCGCTGAAATACTGGCTGTGGCTGACGGAGCTGCGGGGTCTCACGAACCAGACCCGGCTGGCGCTGCTGCGCCATTTTGACACCCCGGAGGACGTATTTTACGCCGATGCCGGGGAAATCCTGCTGACAGAGGGCATCACCCGGGAGCAGGCCGCCCTGCTGGAGGACCACAGCCTTTCCGCCGCGGACAAGATCCTGGCGGACTGCCAGCGGCTGAACATCCACATCCTGACCCTTCAGGACGCCGGGTACCCCGCCCGGCTGAAGAATATCTACGACCCGCCAAGCCTGCTGTATATGAAGGGCCGCCTGCCCGCCTTTGACGAGGAGCTGACGGTGGCCGTGGTGGGCACCCGGGACTGCACGCCCTATGGCATCACCTGCGCGGAAAAGCTGGGCTATGGCCTGACCCGCGGCGGCGCCGTGGTGGTCAGCGGTCTGGCGAAGGGCATCGACGCGGCGGCCACCCGGGGCGCGCTCCGGGCGGGCGGCGTCACCGTGGCCGTGGTGGGCAACGGACTGGACGTCCGCTACCCCTATGAGAGCCGTTTTCTCTACGAGGACGTGGCCGCCGTGGGCGTGCTGCTGTCCGAATACCCGCCCGGGGCGGAACCCGCCAAGTCCCATTTTCCCGCCAGAAACCGCATCCTCTCCGGCTTGTCCGCCGCCACGCTGGTGGTGGAGGCGCCAGAGCGCAGCGGCGCGCTCATCACCGCCGAGACGGCCATGGAGCAGGGGCGGGAGGTCTTCGCCGTCCCCGGCCCCATCGACGCGCCCGCCAGCGTGGGCTGCAACCGCCTGATCCGGGACGGCGCGGGCCTTGTGACGGAGGCTTGGGATATCCTGGAGAGCTACACCGAGCGGTTTCCGGATAAGCTGCGTCAGGACCGGGCCCGGAAGGTCCCTCAGGCGCTGGGCTACCAGGCCCGGCAGCGGACGGAGGCCAAGCCCGTGCCGCCGTCCCTCAGCCTGTCCCGCAACGATCTGAGCCTGACCGACGACCAGATCGCCCTGCTCCAGGCCCTCGGCACCGAGGAGCCGGAGCTGGTGGACGATCTGATCGAGCGGACCGGCATCCCCACCCGGCGGGTGCTGTCCGCGCTGACGGTCCTTGAAATCGAGAATTTGGTCCGGCAGCACAGCGGAAAGCGCTATACCCGCGCTGTGACCTTGACGGAATAAATACGCGCCCGGACGCGGGCGCCTGGAGGTAACTATGGCAAAACACAGCCTGGTCATCGTGGAGTCCCCCGCGAAGGCCAAAACCATTGGCAAATACCTGGGCAAGGACTATGAGGTGAAAGCCTGCATGGGCCACCTGCGGGACCTGCCCAAGAGCACCCTGGGTGTGGACGTGGAGAAGGACTTTGAGCCGGTCTACAAGCCCATCAAGGGGAAAGAGGACATCATCAGCGACCTGAAGAAGTCCGCCAAGGCGGCGGACATGGTGTACCTCGCCACCGACCCGGACCGGGAGGGCGAGGCCATCTCCTGGCATTTGAAATCCCTGCTGGACCTGCCGGATGAAAAGACCCGCCGGGTCACCTTCAACGAGATCACCAAGAAGGTGGTGCAGGAGAGTATCCGGCAGCCCCGGGACATCGACCAGAACCTGGTGGACGCCCAGCAGGCCCGCCGCATCCTGGACCGCCTGGTGGGCTATGAGCTCAGCCCCCTGCTGTGGAAGAAAATCCGCCGCGGGCTCTCCGCCGGTCGGGTCCAGTCCGTGGCCACCCGCATGGTGGACGACCGGGACCGGGAGATCGAGGAGTTTCAGCCCGAGGAGTACTGGACGCTGGACGCCAACCTCTTTGGCAGCGACGTGAAAAAGCTCCCCTTTGCCGCCCGCTACCACGGGAAGAACGGCAAGAAGGCGGAGCTGAAGAGCGAGGCAGAGGTGGATTCTGTGGTCCGGGAGACAGAGAACGCCGCGTTCACTGTCAAGAGCGTGAAGCGCACCGACAAGCAGCGCAGCCCGTCCCCGCCCTTCACCACCTCCACCATGCAGCAGGAGGCGTCCCGCAAGCTCTCCATGACGCCCCGGCGGACCATGGCCATCGCCCAGCAGCTCTATGAGGGCGTGGACATCGAGGGCGAGGGCACCGTGGGCCTTATCACCTATATGCGTACCGACTCCCTGCGCCTGAGCGAGGAGGCCATCTCCGCCGCCAAGGAGTTCATCGTGGGCCGTTACGGCCATGACTACTATCCCGTCCAGCCCCACCGCTACAAGGCCAAGGCCAACGCCCAGGACGGCCACGAGGCCATCCGCCCCAGCAACGTCAACTGGACGCCGGAGCAGGTGAAAAAGGACCTGACCGGCGAGCAGTACCGCCTGTACCGCCTGATCTGGAGCCGCTTCGTGGCCTGCCAGATGGCCAACGCGGTCTACGACAGCGTGGCGGTGGAGGTGGAGGCCAACCACCACAGCTTCCGCGCCAGCTCCTCCAGTCTGAAATTCTCCGGCTACACCGCCGTGTACGAGGAGGGAAAGGACGAGGAGAAAGAGGAAAAGGAATCCCCGCTGCCTGCCCTGCAGGAGGGGGAGACCCTGGAATTGAAGGACTTCTCCAAGGACCAGCACTTCACCCAGCCCCCCGCCCACTACACCGACGCCACCCTCATTCGCGCCATGGAGGAGCAGGGCATCGGCCGCCCCTCCACCTACGCGCCCACCGTGTCCACCATCCTGGACCGGGAGTACGTCATCAAGGAGGGGAAATACCTGCGCATCACCAACCTGGGCCGGGTGGTGACGGAGCTGATGAAGGACAAATTCACCGATATTGCCGATCTCCAGTTCACCGCCCACATGGAGCAGAGGCTGGACTCCGTGGAGGAGGGAACCACCCCCTGGAAGGGCGTCCTGCGGGACTTCTACGGCGACTTTGACAAAAATCTCAAGCAGGCGGAGAAGGACCTGGACGGCACCCGCATCAAGGTCCCCGACGAGGTCAGCGAGGAGATTTGCCCCGAGTGCGGGCGGAATCTGGTGGTGAAATCCGGCCGCTTCGGCCGCTTCCTGGCCTGCCCGGGCTACCCGGACTGCACTTTCACCATGCCCCTGGTGGTGGAGATGCCGGGCCGCTGCCCCAAGTGCGGCGGGCGGCTGATGAAGCGCACCGGCACCAGCAAGAAGACCAACAAGCAGTACACCTATTACTGCTGTGAGCATCTGAACAGCAAAAACGAGGCCGCGAAGTGCGACTTTATGACCTGGGACGTGCCGGTGAAGGACGACTGCCCGGTCTGCGGCCACACCATGTTCAAAAAGGCGGGCAGGGGCTTCAAGAAGCCCTTCTGCATCAACCCGGCGTGCTCCAATTTCCTGCCGGAGGAGAAGCGGGGATATCCGAAGAAGCCCGCCGCCACGGAGGAGAAGAAGGACGAGACCGCCACGGCGGCGGAGAAGCCCGCGAAGAAGTCCGCGGCGGCGAAGAAGACCACGACCGCCAAAAAGACTGCGGCGAAGAAGACCACGACCACCAAGAAAACCGTGGCGGAAAAGACCACAGTCGCCAGGAAGCCCGCGGCGAAAAAGACCGCCGGGAAAGCGGAAGTCTAAAAAAGCGCCCGGGCCACGGCCCATGTGGCCTGAAACATGGCCTCCAGCTCCAGATCGTGCCGTTCGCCGTCGGCTTCGCGGTATTTGTCGAAGGTCTGCCGTAGGTCGGCGGGCAGCTCCCGGCGGAGGGTATCCAGATGCCGGGTGAGCGGGAGGTCTGTGTCGCGGTAGGCGGCGGTGTGCAGGTAACACGGGAAGCGGGAGGACAGGGTGTAGTCGTAGAGGTATTCCATGAGGTCGGTCATTAAAATCAACTCCGTATGCAACTGAATTGCATATATTATATATGCAATTAAAATGCATGTCAAGAGGATAGTATGGAAAAGTTTGCACAACGCGTAAAAGAACTGCGGAAGGAAATGAAGCAGACGCAAACGAATATGGCAGAATTCCTTGGGATCAGGCTGCGGGCGTATCAATATTACGAATCGGGAACACATTACCCGGAAGTCCCTAATTTGATTAAGCTGGCGGACTATTTTGGCGTGACCACGGATTACCTGTTGGGACGGTCTGACAGTCGTACCTGACAGGTACGTGGGAAATGCACCCCCCATTTTCTTTGGCCTTGCCAAAGAAAATGGGGGATGCAACTCCCGCGACACGGCGCAAACCCCATCCCCAAAACCATCCAAAGACAGAAGGACAAGCCTATGCAAGTAACAGTCATCGGCGCGGGTCTGGCCGGCAGCGAATGTGCCTGGCAGCTGGCCCAGCGGGGTATCGACGTGACGCTCCGGGAGATGAAGCCGGAGAAAAAGACCCCCGCCCACACAACGGAACATTTCGCGGAGCTGTGCTGCTCCAACTCCCTGCGCAGCGACCAGCTGGAAAACGCCGTGGGCCTTTTGAAGGAGGAGCTGCGCCGCCTGGACTCCCTGATCCTCGCCTGCGCGGACGCCACCCGGGTGGAGGCCGGCGGCGCCCTGGCGGTGGACCGCCACGGCTTCGCGGCACTGGTGACGGAGCGGGTAAAGTCCCACCCCCGCATCACCGTGGTCCCCGGCGAAGTGACGGAAATTCCAGAGGGCGAGGTGGTCATCGCCTCCGGCCCCCTGACCTCCGACGCTTTGGCGGACAGGCTCCAGGCTCTGCTGGGCGAGGACACCGCCCTCCACTTCTTCGACGCGGCGGCCCCGCTGGTCTCCGCTGAGAGTGTGAATATGGACAGGGCCTGGTTCGGCTCCCGCTACGACCGTGGCACAGCGGATTATGTCAACTGCCCTATGAACGAGGAGGAGTACAACGCTTTCTGGCAGGCGCTGACCTGCGCCCAGGAGGCGGAGGTCCACGGCTTTGAGGACAAGATGGTGTTCGAGGGTTGTATGCCCGTGGAGGTCATGGCCCGCCGGGGCCACGACACCCTGTGCTACGGTCCCCTGAAGCCCCGGGGCCTGAAGGACCCCAGAACGGGGAAGGAGCCCTACGCCGTGGCGCAGCTGCGGCGGGACAACGCCGACGGCACGGTGTACAATCTGGTGGGCTTCCAGACCCACCTGCGCTTCCCGGAGCAGCGTCGGGTGTTCTCCATGATCCCCGCCCTCCACGACGCGGAGTTCCTGCGCTACGGCGTCATGCACCGCAACACGTTTTTGAACTCCCCCCGCCTGCTGGACCGCTATTACCGCCTGAAAGCGGAGCCGCGCATCTCCTTCGCCGGACAGATGACCGGCGTGGAGGGCTACGTGGAATCCGCCGCCTCGGGCTTTCTGGTGGGCGTGGAGACCGCCCGGCGGCTGCTGGGGAAGCCCCCCGTCGACTTTCCCCAGGAGACGGCCATCGGCGCCCTGGGCCTGTACGTCTCCAACCAGTCCGTCACCGTGTTCCAGCCCATGAACATCAACTTCGGCATCATCCCACCCCTGGACCACCGGGTGAAGGGAAAGCGGAATAAAAACGCGGAGCTGTCCCGGCGGTCCCTTGCCATCATCGAGGAATTGAAGCAGGAGGTGTTACCATGAAGATCATTGTAGACGCCATGGGCGGCGACAACGCCCCCCAGGCAGTCGTTCAGGGCGCGTTGGACGCCCACAGGCTCCACGGGGTGGATATCATCCTGGTGGGCCGGGCGGCGGAGGTCCTGCGGGCCGTGGAGAGCTGCGGCGAGAAGACCCTGCCCGCCGGCGTGGAGATCAAGGACGCCAGCGAGGTGGTGGAGATCTCCGACGACCCAGCCACAGCGTTCAAGATGAAGAAGGACTCCTCCCTGACCGTGGGCCTGAACCTGCTGAAGGCGGGGGAGGGAGACGCCTTCGTCTCCGCCGGGTCCACCGGCGCCCTGCTGGCGGGGGCCACGCTGGTGGTCAAGCGCATCCGGGGCATCCGCCGGGCCGCCATGGGCCCCGTCATCCCCACGGCGGGCGGAAAAGCCGTGTTGTGCGACTGCGGCGCCAACGCCGAGTGCACGCCGGAGTACCTGCTCCAGTTCGCGTACTTAGGCAGCTATTACGCCAAGCGCGTCATGGGTATGGAGAAGCCCCGGGTGGGCCTGCTGAACATCGGCGCGGAGGAGGAGAAGGGCGACACCCTCCGCCACGAGGCTTACGCCCTGCTGAAAGAGGCGGGAGAGGCGGGCCGCATCCACTTCATCGGCAACATCGAGGCCAACGACGCCATGCTGGGCGGCGCGGACGTCATCGTGGCGGACGGCTTCACCGGCAACATCATGCTCAAGAGCGTGGAGGGCGTGGGCAAATTCCTGCTGAAGGAGCTGAAGAAGATGTTCCTCTCCAGCACGAAGACGAAGCTGGCGGCGGGGCTGGTGAAGGGCGACCTGGCGGGCATGAAAAAGCTGCTGGACCCCAGCGAGATCGGCGGCACGGCCTTTTTGGGCATCTCCAGGCCCGTCATCAAGGCCCACGGGTCCTCCGACGCCCGGGCCATCTGCAACGCCGTCCTGCGGGCCAGGGAGTACGCGGAGAGCGGTTTTATCGACGATATCCAGCGGGACATCGCGCTGATGAAAGTGGAGCGGCCGGCGGAAAAAATTTGATTGCCCCTTGACAGCGGCGCGGCAGTTGCCGTATGATTGCCTCAGCGATATGTAACTCATAATTCCTTGAGGAGTGAAACAGCAATGTCAATTGAAGAAATTTTTCAGACGATGAGAGAGCTGGTGGCCGAGCAGTTCGCCATGGAGCCCGCCGAGGTGTCTATGGACACGTCCTTTGAGGAGGACCTGGGCGCCGATTCCGTGGACCTGGTGGAGCTGGTCATGGCCATGGAAGAGGAGTTCGAGGTCGGCGAGATTCAGGAGGAGGAGCTGGGCTCTCTCAAGACCGTCAGCGACGCGGTGAACTACATCGCGGGCAAGCTGAAATAAGAGCAGAAAGGCAACGCCCCGCGCCAGCGCGGGGCTTCCTTTTGGAGGCGCATGATGCAGGAACTGGAGAAAAAACTGAATTACACCTTCCGGAACCCGGCGCTGCTCAGCGAGGCCCTGAGCCACAGCTCTTACGCCAACGAGCACCGCTCCGCCCATCTGAACAGCAACGAGCGGCTGGAGTTCCTGGGGGACTCCGTGCTGGGCTTTGTGACGGCGGAATTTCTGTTTGCCCAGCACCCGGACCTGCCGGAGGGCGACCTGACCCGCATCCGGGCGGCGCTGGTGTGCGAGCAGAGCCTGTATGAGGTGGCGCGGAAGCTGGACCTGGGCCGATATTTGAAGCTGGGCCGGGGCGAGGAGACCGGCGGCGGCCGGGAGCGCACCTCCATCCTGGCGGACGCCACCGAGGCCGTCTTCGCCGCGGTCTATCTGGACGGCGGCATCGAAGCCGCGTCGGCGCTGATCCACCGCGTCCTGCTGGACGCGGAGAAGGAGGAAGTGGTGGAAGAGCGCCGCCGGGACTGCAAGACGGCTCTCCAGGAGCTGGTCCAGCGCCAGGCGGACCAGGTGCTGACCTACCGCATGGTGGGGGAGCAGGGCCCAGACCACGCCAAGACCTTTGTGGCGGAGGTGCTGCTGAACGGCACCCCTCTGGGCACCGGTACCGGCCACAGCAAGAAGGAGGCCGAGCAGGCCGCCGCGAAAGCCGCCCTCCAGACTTTGGGCGGAGAATAAGACTGTGCTTTCCCGCAGGGACCGCCATCGGCGGTCCCGTTTTTATAAGTCGACATAATTCTGCAAATATGACTGGAATTTACCGCCTGTCCATGATATACTATCTCCATATGAAGATTTGAATTGATTTAGGAGCGTGAGCATTTTGTCACTGCTGTCATCTATTCTGCTGGGCGTGATCCAGGGGATCACGGAGTTTTTGCCCATCTCCAGCTCCGGGCATCTTGCCATCGCGGAGCATCTGCTGGGTATGTCCGGCGCGTCGGAGATCCCGGATTTTTTCGACGTGCTGCTGCATCTGGGCACGCTGGTGGCCGTGTTTGCGGCTTACTGGACGGACATCCGGGACATGATCGTGGAGCTTTTCCACGGCGTGAGCGATCTGGCCCATCATTCCACGCCCTCGCCGGTGCCTCCGGCCCGGCGGCTGATTCTGCTGATCATCGTGGGCACGCTGCCGCTGTTCGCGGTGCTGCCGGTGAAGGACTTGGTGGAGGGGCTGGCGGACAACATGTACTTTGTGGCCGCCGCTCTGCTGGTCACCGGCTGTCTGCTGTTTGCCAGCGACCGGGTGAAAAAGGGCCGCAAGACCGAGAAATCGGCCACGCTGGTGGACGCTTTGCTGGTGGGCGTGGGGCAGGCCATTGCCACCTGTCCCGGTATCTCCCGCTCCGGTACCACCATCACCGCCGGGTGCTTCGTGGGCTTCGAGCGGAAGTTCGCCGTGCGATACTCCTTCCTGATGTCCATTCCCGCCATTCTGGGGGCCAACATCCTGAGCCTGAAGGACGCCGCGGAGACCGGCATCATCTGGGCCGACGTGCCCGTCTATCTGGTGGGCGTGCTGGTGTCCGCCGTGGTGGGCTACGCCTGCATCCGCCTGCTGAAAATGATCGCGGAAAAGGGCAAGTTCGGATTCTTTGCCTACTACTGCTGGGCCGCCGGCGTTCTGACATTGATTTTGACGTTCATCCAGAAATAAATCGGAGGTACATATCGTGGCTTCCACAACACAAAAGAAAACCACAACCACAAAAAAGAGCGGCTCCGGGAAAAGCGGCTCCAGCCGCTCCAAAAAGCCCGCGCAGCCCCAGAAACGGCCCATCCGCCGGGAGGTGGGGGGCGTCGTGCTGCTGGTGCTGACGCTGTGCGTCTTTGTCAGCTACTTCCATGTCAGCGCCATCTTCATCGACTGGCTGGCGGTGCTGCTGAAGGGCCTGTTCGGCTACGGCTACTGGCTGGCGGGCCCCGCCATGCTGCTGGCGGCGCTGATTTTGCTGTTTCACCACGGTCGGCCCGTCCAGCTGCGGGTGACCTGCGCCATGCTGCTGCCGGTGCTGTTCGGGTCCCTGGCCCATATGGCGCTGTGCAAGGAGGTATTTGAATCCGGCGTCGGCATTATACCGCGGCTGTGGAAGTCCGGCATGGAGCTGGCCTCCGGCGGCGCGGTCTCCGGCGTTCTGGCGGAGGGCTCCGAGGCGGTGTTTTCCACCTTCGCCTCCGCGATTATCTTCACGGTGCTGTTTGTGGTGCTGCTGATGGCGGCCCTGCGGCTGACGGTGGGCGCCATCATCGAGAAGCACCGGGAGCGTCCCCAGTACGAGGAGGAGCCGGAGCCGGAGCGCCCAGCCATCCGTGTCACCCCCATCGAGCCGCCCAGACGCCGCGTGGAGGACAAGCCCAGGCCCCAGATCGACTTCCCCCTGGACGACCCGCCGGCCAAGGAGCCGGAGCCCGCCCGGAAGGAGGCGGGCCGCTTCACCAGCTTCTTCCGGCACAGGTCCGACGGACAGCGGACCCCGGATCAGGTGATTTCCGAAAAGCCGGCGGAGAAGACCCCCGAAAGGGCCCCGGCCCCGCCGCCAGCCCCC
>CABSFC010000014.1 GCA_902476875.1 uncultured Oscillibacter sp.
CCCGCCGGCGCGCCGCGGCCCGCACAGGCCCGACCCGCCGTCCGGGCGCCCCAGCAGCCCATCCCCCCTTCCGGGGACCAGTCCTTTGAGGACAAGCTCAAACAGTTCCTGAGCTCCTCCGAGGGCAAGATGGCCGACCTGAACCGCAGCATTGACGGCAAGCGGGGCGGCGGCCGCAGAAGAAGATAACGGCAACGGGGAGATCGCCTGTGGGCGGTCTCCCCGTTTTCCGCGCGTCCGGCGGCGGATAAAAAGGAGCCGCCCGGCGGATACGCCGTGCGGCCCAAGCGGGTGGGATATTGGAAAGCTTCCTGAATCATAATAGCATTTCCCCGCCGGCTTTGTAAATAGGAGCTTTTGTCGCCTGGGCACTTCTTTTGACGAAAACTGTCACCCTTGAACAATTTGTTAAATCCGCCCAAGTCTCTCTATGCAAAGCCAAATTTGTGTGCTATACTAAACAAAAGAGGGGACCCGTCCCTCTTCCACACGAAAGGAGCGATCTCGATGAAGTATACCTATGCCTGCAAGAAGGTCTCCCTGAACGACTCCATCAAGGAATATGCCGAGAAGAAGATTTCCAAGCTGGAGAAGTACTTCCGGGAGGAGGACACCACCGCCTTTGTGACGTTTTCTGTGGAAAAGGACCACCTGTGCACGGTGGAGGTCACCATTCGCGGCGGCGGCACGCTGCTCCGGGCCCAGACGGAAGCCCCGGATGGCGATATGCGCGGCGCCATTGACGCCGCGGTGGGCTATATCGAGCGCCAGATCCTGAAGAACAAGACCCGTCTGGCCAAGCGCCTGCGTAGCGAGGGCTTCCCCCCTCCCGCTCCCGCCAGCGACTTTGAGGTTGCCGAGGAGAAGGAATTCCACATCGTCCGCACCAAGCGCTTCTCTGTCAAGCCCATGAGCCCGGAGGAGGCCATCTTGCAGATGAACCTGCTGGACCACGACTTCTTCGTGTTCCGCAGCAGCGAGGACGACAGCCTGTGCATCGTCTACCAGCGCAAGAACGGCGGCTACGGCCTGATCGTCACCGACGAAGAGGAGTAAGCCCAACACCAGCGGGAGGCCGGGTTCCGGCCTCCCGCTTTTTCTGTGGCTTCCCCTTGTGCTTTTTGAAAAAGTTTGTTATACTACAACCAGCTTTTGTCAAAGACAGGCTAAAATTCGAGGAAAGAAAGAACTATTTTCATGAAAATGATTTTTTTAGTAGACGGCGACAACAACATCGGAACGGGCCTGAAGGGCGTGGACATGCTCTCGGAGCAGGACACGGTCCTGGTCTTCTACCAGAAGGAGGGGCTGGCCCTCTCCAAGATCAAGAAGCTCTGCGCCGGGACCTCCGCCGACGTCCAGTATATTGAGAGCGTCCGGGGCGGCAAAAACGCCATCGACTTCCAGATCATCACGGAGCTGGGCGTGCTGGTGGGCAAGCGGGAGGCGGACTATGCCTATGTCATCAGCCAGGACAAGGGCTACGAGGCGTCCATCGACGCCCTGCGGGCCCGGTATTCCGACGCTTTCCAGGAGGTGGCGCTGCGGCCCTCCATCGAGGACTGCCTGTGCCTGCCCTTTGTGCTGCGGGCCAGTACCCGCCAGGAGCTGCAGAACGCCCTGGTGAAGGAGTACGGCTCCGCCCAGGGCGGAACGCTGTACAACCACCTGAAAGCCATCTTCCAGGGGACGGAGCCCGCCAACGAACCGGAAAAGCCCGCCAAGGACATTCGGCCCCGGCGGAGCTCCCGCCGCAAAAGCGCCGGCGGGGAAAAGACGGCTGAATAGGAACGATGCGTCCCGGAGGGGGTCCCTCCGGGACGCGTTTTTACTCTGCGGAAGCTGCCGCGCGGGTCCGACAGGATGCAACAAAATCCTTGTTTTTGCTGCGGCTTTTTGATATCCTATTGGTGGCACAGGCAGGGTTTTCCTCGGTTGGACCCGGGCCCTGCCGCAAATGCTATACCCAGCGCCTTCGGCGCTCGAAAGGAGCGTTTTATGGAGCCGGAACAGAAACAACTGGCAGCTCTGTTTCCAAGTGTCGCCGCCCAGCTGCGGGGCGCGTTGAGCAACCTCCACATGGCCGCCGCCCAGCTGGCCCCCGCCGACGCCAGAGAGCGGGACCCGGCGCTGGACGCCAAGGCCGCGCTGATGGACCAGAGCTATTACCAGGTCCTGCGGCTGGTGGGCAGCCTCTCCGCGGCGGAGCAGCTCGTCTGCGACAGGCCCCTGGCCTTTCAGGACCGGGACCTGGTGGACCTGGTGGGAGAGCTGTGTGAAAAGGCGGCGGCGCTGGCTCCGCTGCGGGGGCTGGAGTTGCGCTTCGTCTGCGCGCTGGACCGCTGCGTCTGCGCGGTGGCGCCCGACGAGGTGGAACAGCTGTTGTACCACCTCCTGTCCAACGCCTTCAAATTCACCCCCGCCGGCGGCACCGTCACAGTGGAGCTGCGGGCGGGCAGAAAGCAGATCCTTCTCTCCGTCGCGGACACGGGCTGCGGCATCCCGGAGGAGCGGCTCCCCACGCTGTTTGACCGCTATCTGCACGCCGGCCAGATGGACCCGCCGCCCCATGGCCTGGGGCTGGGGCTGCCCCTGTGCCGCCGCATCGCCGAGCGGCACGGCGGAACGCTGATGGCGGAGTCCCACCCCGGCCAGGGCAGCCGGTTCACCGTCTCCCTGCCGGACAGGCAGGTGGGCGGCGGGGTGTCCGACGTGCCCTTTGACTACGCCGGCGGCTTCAACCGGACGCTGCTGGCCCTGGCGGACGCGCTGCCCCCGGAGGCGTATCTCCTGCGGGGCCAGGACTGACTGACGGAATGGGCGGCATGGGGCTGTCTGCCGCTGAACACGCAAAGGGGCGCCGCTGCCGCGGCGCCCTGCTATGTTATCGGTCGCTGGCAAGCCAGCAGTCCTGAAAGATCAGGTCGTCTACGTCACCGATATTGGCCGTCTGAGATCTCACAATGGTATCCTCCTTTGCATCAGGGTTTCTCTCAGTATATGTGTCACAGCGGGAAAAATTGCACGGAAAAGGGCAAGACGCGAAATCTGTCGAAGGAATCCCGATCTTTTTTTGCCCCTGCCCTTGACAGAGTGGGGGGATCTGTGGTATTCTAATCAATGCCGACAAGCTGCCGGTGTGGTGGAATTGGTAGACACAGGGGACTTAAAATCCCCCGGTAGCGATACTGTACCGGTTCGAGTCCGGTCACCGGCACCACAAAACGAAATATCGCGGAGTAGAGCAGTTGGTAGCTCGTCGGGCTCATAACCCGGAGGTCGCAGGTTCAAGTCCTGTCTCCGCAACCATAAAAAGAGGCTGATTCATCTTGAATCAGCCTCTTTTTCCGGCTTTTATCCGGAATCCCCTGATGATGTTCCCGCTGGTTACGGCCGGTCAGGCACCGCCTTTCCCCAGCGCCCACTGCTGGCTCTCGCTCTGCAAGCGGGCCATGTGGGCGAAGATCCCGTCCTGCTCCAGCAGACGGGCGGGCGCGCCCTGCTCGGCCACGGCGCCGCCGGAGAGCACCACGATCTTGTCCGCGTTTTCCACCGTCCGCATCCGGTGGGCGATGATGAGCACCGTCTTGTCCTTCACCAGGTGGGACAGGGCCTCCTGCACCGCCGACTCGCTCTCCACATCCAGCGAGGCCGTGGCCTCGTCCAGCAGGATCACCGGCGCGTCCTTCAAAAGCGCCCGGGCGATGGAAATGCGCTGGCGCTCTCCGCCGGAGAGGGTGGAGCCGTTTTCGCCCACCATGGTCTGATAGCCCTCCGGCAGCTCCCGGATGAACTCGTCGCACCGGGCCGCTTTCGCGGCGGCGTAGACCTCCTCGTCGGTGGCGTCCCGGCGGCCCAGACGGATATTCTCCATCACGGTGTCCCGGAACAGCACCACATCCTGGAAGACAAAGGAGTAGTGCTTCAGCAGAGTCTCCGGGTCCACTTTGGAGATGTCGATGCCGCCCAGGGTGATTTTGCCGCCCTGGATGTCCCAGAACCGGGCGGCCAGCTTGCAGGCGGTGGACTTGCCGCCGCCGGAGGGGCCGACCAGCGCCGTCACCTGACCCTGCCTGGCGGTGAAGGACACATCCTCCAGCACGCCCTCGCCCTCCCGGTAGGCGAATTTCACGTGGTCGAACACGATGTCGTAATTTTCCGGTTCGCAGACCTCGGCGCCGGTCTGTACCGGCTGCTCCTGGATGGCCCGCATCCGGTCGATCTTCAGTTTGGCGGAGAAGGTGGCCGCGATGTTTTGCAGCACCAGCCCCAGGGGGTCGTAGAGCCGCGCGGCGGCGAACAGGAAGCCCAGGAAGTAGAGAAAGTCCAGTTCGCCCCGGGCCAGCATCCCGGCCCCCACCAGCACGGTGGTGGCGAGCCCCAGCCGCAAAAACGCCTGGGCGGAGCAGACGAACACGCCGGTGGCCAGCTCCGCGTGGATGGCGCTGGCCTCGGCGCCCTCCAGCCGCCGGTCCAGCTCAGCCATCATGGCCCCCTGACGGTTGCAGGCTTTGATGTCCCGCACCGTGTCCAGGCACTCCTGGATGTGGTCGGTGACCGCCCGCTTGGCCAGGATATTCTTGGTGCCAAAGGTGTCCTGCAGCTTCTTGGAGCCGGCGGTGAGCAGCACCGCCACCGGCAGGACCCACAGAACCGCCAGCGCCATTTTCCAGTTGACGCAGAGCATCATCACGCCGATGACCAGGGTGGAGAAAATGGAGGCGAACAGCTGCGGGATATAGTGGGAAAACATCTGATCCAGCGAGGAGCAGTCGGAGATCATGGTGGCGGTGAGGTCGCTGAGATCCCGGCTGCCGAAGAAGCTGAGGGGCAGCTTCCGCAGGACCTCCGCCAGACTGATTCGGCGGCTGGCGCTCTCCTGATAAGTCGCCAGATACAGGGACGCGTACTGGAAGTAGTGCAGAACGAAGAGCAGCAGCAAGACCAGCGCCGCCGCGCCTGTGTAGACCCAGAGCTTCCCGGCGGGGTCGCCGCCCTGCTCCAGCGTGCCCAGCAGGTATTGGATGGTGGCCATGACCACCCCCACCGGGACCATCAGGCTGAGATTGCAGAGGAAACACCAGACGACCGCCTTGACAAAGTCCTTCGCGCCCTTTTCACTCAGGGCGAATGTATGCTGTAATCCGCGGATCATGCCTCCGCCTCCTTTCCCACCTTCCAGGCCGCCGCCTGCTGGTAGTCCTTCCACATCCGGGCGTACAGGCCCTTTTGCGCCAGCAGCGCATCATGGCTGCCCTGTTCTTTCAAAACGCCCTTTTCCAGCACGATGATCCGGTCCGCGTCCCGGACGGTGGACAGCCGGTGGGCGATCATCAGCACGGTCTTGCCCTTTGTCAGCGTTCCGAAGGCCCGCTGGATCAGGGCCTCGTTCTCCGGGTCGGCAAAGGCCGTGGCTTCGTCCAGCACGATGATGGGGGCGTCCTTCAAAATGGCCCGGGCCAGCGCGATGCGCTGGGCCTCGCCGCCGGAGAGGTAGATGCCCTTGGCCCCGACGACCGTGTCCAGTCCCTGGGGCAGCTTCGCCAGAATATCGTCGCATTGGGCGGCGTGGGCCGCGGCCTCGATCTCCTCCAACGTGGCGTCAGGCCGGGCCATGCGGATGTTTTCCAGCACGCTGACCTTGAACAGTCTGGTGTCCTGGAACACAAAGGCCACCTGCTCCAGCAGGGCCCGGTCGTCTATGTCCCGCACATCCACGCCGCCGATTCTGACGCTGCCCGACTCCACGTCCCAGAACCGGGGGATGAGAGCCGCCGCCGTGGATTTGCCGCCGCCGGAGGGGCCGACCAGCCCCACCACCGCCCCCTCCGGGACGGTAAAGCTGACATCCTGCAGAGCCGGCCGCTCCGTGCCGGGGTAGCGGAAGGTCACGTGGTCGAATTCCACCTGGGCCCCCTGGGGCTTTTGGGGATGCTCCGCCGCCTTCAGGGGCTTCTGCTCCATGATCTCGTCCAGCTTCAGCATGGCCTCGTCCGCCTCCATGACAGACTCCGAGGCGTACATGATGCGGTTGATCATGCCGCCGCAGGCCGGGGCGAAGAGGATGTAAAAGATAAAGTCTGCCAGCACCGCCCAGCCGTCGCCGTGGGAGGCCAGCAGCAGCGCCGCGGGGATGAGCAGAAAGAAGCCGCCGTTGATGCAGGTGAGAAAGCTGGTCTGGCCGGGGCGGCAGCTCATGGCGTACTGGCTGGCCAGGTCGCTGTAGGACATGATGGCATTGTAGAACGCCTTGAAGGAGTAGACCGTCTGCTGGAACACCTTCACCACCGGGATGCCCCGGACGTACTCCACGGCCTCGCCGCTCATCTTCTCGATCTCCCGCTGGTAGCGGTGGAAGAAGCCCGCGTTTTTCCCGCCCATCATACTCATCATGCACCCCATGGCCAGCACCATGGTCAGCAGGCACAGCAGGCCCATCCGCCAGTCGAACACGAACAGCAGCACAATGGCCGCCGCCGGGGTCACCACCGCCGCCGTCAGGTCGGGCAGCTTGTGGGCCAGCAGGTCCTCGGTGAGGGCGGCGTTGTCGTCAATGATCTTCCGCAGCCGCCCGGACTGGTCGCCGCTGAAAAAGCCCAGGGGCAGCTCCAGCGTATGCGCCACACCCGCGTGGCGCATGTTCCGGGCGGTGCGGAAGGCGGCCACATGGGTGCACATCAGCGCCGCGAAGTAAACCGCGATGTTCCCCACGGCGAACCACACCGCCATCCAGCCCCAGCGGGTCAGCGCCTGGGCGGGCGGGACCGCCGGGTAGTCGGACAGGGCCTCCCGGGCCACCAGCCAGACGCAGACATAGGGGACGAGCCCCAGCACGGCGGCGATGCCGGACAGCGCGCAGCCCAGCACCGTCAGCCGCCTGTGGCCCCGGCATAGCCCAGGAGCCGCGACAAATTGGACTTCTTTTTCAAAACAGATACCTCCTTCATGTAGTTAGTCATAGCTAACTCATAATCAAAATGAAAGGGGTCACACCCCTATCATTTCGTGCCATCCGGCCAGATAGAACCGCTGGAGCTGGGCCACATACCGCTTCGCCTGCTGGTAGGGCATGTCGTGGACCACGATCTCAAAGAGCCCGTTGAACATCCCGCTGGCGATGATGTGGACCAGGGAGCGGTCCAGCTCCGGAATATCGCGTCCCTGCCGCCGCAGGACCTCGATAAACTGATGGGTGGCGTCCACCTCGATCTCCACCATGTTGTGGATAAAGTGCTGATAGCTGGTGCCCTGGGCGCAGCAGATCAGCAGCTTGAAAGCGTCGTAGTGCTGGTAGATGTAGTCCAGCATCCACATGGTGCAGTCCGACGACTCCCTGCCCACATGGGCGGGCTGCTCCGGCTCAGGCAGCTCGGCGAACTGCGTCTGGGCCTGCATGAACCGTCCCATGACAGCGGCGGCGTGGGGCTCCACCAGGGCGGCGAACAGGGCCTCCTTGCTGGAAAAATAGCCATAGAAGGCGCCGGTGGTCACGCCGGCGTTTTTCACGATCTGCCGCAGCGAGGCCCCCTGAAAGCCCTTGTCCAGAAATTCGGCAAAAGCCGCCTGGTGAATTTTTTCCAGTGTGGATTGGTCGTCCATGGGCCACTCCTCATAACAATGTTATATAACAGTGTTATGATAGCAGAAGAGCACGGCCATGTCAATAACTTTTTGTGGCGCACCTGCTCTGCCGAAAGTTTCCGTCGGGCAGACTGGGTTTTCAGTGGCTGGCTGCTTAAACACTGACGCCTTGCTTTCGGTTTAGCAGGATAGAACACCCCATCTGTTATCCGGCATATTATATTGTTTAGCAAATGGGGTGCTGTTTACACCTGCCTGTCTTACGTATGATCGGACGGTTTTTCCGTGGAATCTGTGAGACAGCGGTGACAAAACATTTTCCAACTGTGATTTTACACTGATTGGGATTTGTGTTCAATCGTTCCTCTGCCGGGCTTATTGGGGGATGGAGTAAATATTGATGTGATTGCCGGCCGGGTCCTCTAAGCGGAACATATGCCAGCCATAGGGCCTCATAAAGGGTTCCTGAGTAACTTTTGCAAACTTGTTTTCCCGGACCCGTGTGTAGAGTTTTATGATATCATCCGTTTCAACCTGAAAATGGGCGGGACCATACTCAGGGAACGGATTTTCCTGCGTCAGGATGACAAGCTTTGCCCCGGCAATATCATATTTCTGACCTCGATCATTTTCCCCATCATCCCATTTATAAAACGGCTTCACCTGAAAGACCTGCTCATAGAATTGGATGCATGCAGGATATAACTCTGCTGAAACATATAGCAGAAGTTGAAAATCACAATAGTTTTCCATTGAATGCCCCTATTTTATAACAAGCTGTTCCGATAATTGGAAAAGGCCGGGCAACGGCTGCGCAACACTTTTGTACACACCTTTTCTCCTTCTTTCAGCAGCTCTTTTTCGTCGACGCCCACGAGCGCATCGTCTTTATAGACAACCCTTCCATTGATCATAGTCAGCCAGACATTTCCGGTGGTTCCGAGCTTTGGAATCATAGACATCGGATCATGCAGTGCGCCTGCATACTCCAGCCGCTCCGCGTCGAGCAGGAAGAGATCTGCGGCTTTTCCGACCGCGAGCTCGCCCAATTCCGGACGCCCCATCATTTTCGCGCCTTCTGTGGTTGCGATTTTCATGATTTTATATGGTGATGGGCAGCCACCCCTCTGCTTGCTGAGAAAGGCCTGCATCAGATATGCCAGACGGATGGAGTCCAGCATACTTGATCCCTCGTTTGTAGAGCAGCCGTCCACACCCAGACTAATCGGAATACCTGCCTTTGTCATCCCTGGAATATCCAGGATCTCACTTCCGCCATAGATTGTTGGCGCAGGACAATGTGAAATGCCTATGCCGTATTTCGCCATGAAGGCATACTCCTCCGGCAGGATTTCCCGTCCATGCGCCACCCAGATATCCGGGCCGACAAAGCCAACCTTTTCACACCACGCCAGAGATCTCATTCCAAACCGTTTGACCATATCCTGATTTTCGCCTTCGCACAGGTGCGTGTGCATATAGACACCAGCTTCCCGGGCCAGCCGAATCGTCTCCAGAAATGTGTCTTCTTCGCAGTTGACCGGCTGACAGGGAGCCAGTACGATCTGGTGCATCGAAAATGGATTCGGATCGTGATATTTTGCAATCAATCGTTCGCAATCTCTGATATATGATTCCGTCGTTTCGCACATTTCGTCTGGGATCGTACTGCCTTTTGAACGAGGCAGGGTGTTGGTTCCCCTTGCCGCAATAAAGCGGAATCCCAGCAAATCGGCCGCTTCCATTTGCCTATCAACCGGTGAGGTGCCTGTCAGCATCGTGTAGCAGTATTGGTGATCTACAGAACATGTGCATCCATGTTTGATCAGGTCTGCCATGCAGGCAATGGATGCAAAATAAATCACATCGCTGTCAATGCAGGTAAACACCTTATAGATTTCATCCAGCCACTGCATCAGCGTCAGGCCGGGCCGATCAATGGACATCAGATTGCGCACGAATGCCTGAAAAAAATGATGGTGGGTATTTACCAAACCCGGATATACGTACTTTCCTTCCGCGTTGATGCACTGGGCCTCTGCGTCCTGTATATCAGATCCGATCTTGACGATTCGATGATCTTCGACCAGCAGATCACTGCAATAATACACATGATCTTCAGCATCGCAGGTCACGATCGCCCGTGCATTTTTGATTAGTACTTTGGCCATGATGTTATTACCCTCTGCGTCCAATCAATTCTCTCTATTTTTCATATTACGCCGGTAGGCAAGAACCTCAACCACATTCTTTTCCCCGTCGCAAATCTGGAAAATCCGGTCTCCATACCAAGTATCGGTTAAGCCAAGGATGACTTCAACATCATCTCTTGACGCAAGCCACGCAAAGCATCCGTTTACATCTTCCGCCTCAATCGTTGTGAGCGCGGGGCCCTGAGGAGTATCCTCTGTTTTCTGCCGGATATCTGTGAAACCTCCCGCCGATTTCAGGCGATAACCCCGGTCCGCATCGCCACGGTCCCAGGAGAAAACGACGGGCATTTGCAAAGAGTCTCTGTAAAAAGAAGTAATTTTTTCCAGGTCATTGGCATAGATGACGGCTGTAAATTCATCTGTAAAATATCCGGACTTATCATCGGGAATTTCAGGATGATAATCTTCTGTTTTCTGGTAGACTTCCACCCAGTTGCCCACGGGATCTTTGATGCAGAAGCTGTATTCACCCCATTCGTGTTTGCGCAGGGGATGGATCACGGTCACTCTTGGTTCGCGTCTGAGATTTCTGTAGCAAAGTTCGATGTTCTTTGCCTGTAGACGCATTCCCGCCGTTCCCTGTGGCAGCGTCGGGTGGCGGCAAATCAGCTCCAGACGGTTTTCTCCTATTGGAAATTTGCAGCCCCTGTCCACGGGACTGGTGTACCAACCGTACATCTGGGGCATCCGCAAAATATCTCGGTAGAAAGATTGCAGGGTATCAAATTCCCAGGAATAATAGACGATCCGGTATTCATTACGCCACATAGTAATCTCCTCACCGTTTTTAATGCAACAGTATTTCTTCGCGGACATTTCTCAGATAGGCATAGATTTCCACAACATTTCCGCTGGGATCGTATACCTGAAACAGCCTTCTGGCATCGAAGTCCGTGTCGTGAAGCACGCCGGCCTCCTGATATGTGTCACCCGTAGACAGCTTGTCGTACAATTTGTTGACACTGTCTGCTTCAAACGCGATCATGGATGGACCCGCCTCCACGCCCTCCGCCATCTTTCGGAGTTCCAGATAGGCGTCCCCCGCTTTCAGCAGACATATATTCTCTTCCGTATAGAGCAAATCCAGTCCAATCTGCCCGCAATAGAAAGCTTTTGCCTGCTCTAAATCCTTCTCATACAGGATGCCGGTAAAGTTGCCGGTGAACATGTTGGTCTTGTCCACAGGACCCGTTGTCACATGCTCGCCATGTCCCTGCATCAGATGAATCACATTTCCGTTGGGGTCTTTGAGTGTTACATGAAGACGATCTTTTTCAAGGATCTCCACATCCGGCATCTCGCTGAACATGCGCGCCATACACAGGTCCAGATCGACGCAATCGGCCTTAAACTCCCCCTTACCCTGCGGAGGTATAAAGGGGTACTGAACAATTTCCAGCCTGCCGTTGCCCATATAAAACCGGTATCCCTTTTGGTCAGGAATGATCGCCCAATTGTAATTCGGCTGCAATCCAAGAACCTCACGATAAAAGAACACGCCTTCATCGTAATTTTTTAAATGCAGAATGTATCTGAATTCGTGAAGCGCATTTTTCATATTCTGCTTCCTTTCAGTCCTTATTTCCGGTGCCCTTTGCCTTTTTATTCACCCGCTTATGAACCTGCGGGATCGTCAGCGGATGGGCATAAGGCTCTCCATTTGCCGCGGGAGCCCGCATACGGGTTCCGGTAATTTTAAGTCCGATCAATACCGCTACATAGGGGAGCATTTGTGTCAACTGCGTGGCAACACCGAGGCTCTGTAGCCTCATTCTGAACGCGGACATTACACCGAAAAGCAGGGTTGCGAGATAGCCGCCCACCGGAGACCATTGCCCAAATTGATTGGCCGCGAATGCCATAAAGCCAGAACCGGCGGACATGTCGTTTACAAATACATTGGCAGAACTCAGACACATGACGCTGCCGGCCATTCCCGCGAAGAAACCGCCTAGAAGCACGGCAAACATACGCAGCCGATACACATTGATGCCGAGCGTCGCCACCACGGCGGGGTTTTCGCCGGCAGAGCGGATACGAAGACCCCATGCTGTTTTATGGAGCAGAAATTGCATCACAATGACCACGATGATTCCCAGATAAATACAGGCAGAGTAACCGCTGAAAAGGATGCTAATAATCGGGATATCCTTGATGACAGGAATTTGGAGGCTCTCAAATCCTGAGATCCACGGAGAAATACCGGTAGTATCCCACAGGGATCGCATCAGCATATACGCAAGACCGGGGGCAAACAGGTTTATGCCGATACCGATCACGATTTGTTGACCATTACAGTAGATTGCCAGAATTCCGAGGATTGCGGAGATCAGGACTCCACCTAGGCAGCCGCACAGAAGTCCGAACCAGGGGCTTCCGGTGTACCAGGTTCCGACTGCCGCCATAAAGCCGCTGAAAAGCATGGTGCCTTCAATTCCGATGTTGATAACACCTGCCCGTTCGCTGATGGTACAAGCGAGGGTTCCCAATGCAATTGGCGCTGTCAAGCGAATTGCAGACGCAAAGAAATTTGCAAAAGCGGTTAATTCTTCCATTACGTTGCATCCGCCTCCGTTTTCCTACTCAAAAGGGCCGCTATCCGCGCTTTTACCGGATAGAAGAGATTGCTCATAGTTGTCCACACCATTGGGGAAGCGACCAGGATCACGATAAGGCCTTGCAAAACAGAAATCATCTCGGTTGTCACCTGATTTGTAAGGCTCATATTGATGGAGGCGGAGCGGAGCATCCCGAAGAGGAATGCTGACAGCAGGACTCCCACCGGCGAATTTGCCGCGAGCGTAGCGACAGTGATGCCATCCCAGCCATATCCGGGAGAAAATCCCATAACAAATCTCTTATAGACTGCGAGGCACTGGATAGAGCCGCCAAGCGCGAACAGACCACCGCTGATAAACATGGCCGCAAGGGTTCTCCTGTAGACTGGAACACCGGCCTGCTGAATGGCCCGGGGATTGTTGCCCATCGCGCGCAGAGAAAAACCAAATGGCGTTTTATAGAGGAACCAGGTTACCAGAATCACGCAAATAATCGCCACAAAGATGCCGTAGTTAAACTGTGTGCCGGGAAAGAAGCGGGGCAGGATGCTTCCCTCGTTGACGACGACAGTCTCCGTATTGCTGGCACCCTCTCTTTGGAAAAATTGCTTTACGATGTATTCTGTCAAAAGTGCCGCAATGGAATTCATCATAATGGTAGCGACGGAAAGCAGCGCCAGATTGCGTCCCGCGATCAAGGTCGGCAAAACAGCCCAGATGGCCCCCGCGAGAAAGCCCACCGCCATTGCAAAGAGATACCCCCAAGGCGCCGGGAACGGCACAAGCAGTCCGGCGATTACGGAAGCAAGGCCGCCGACCAGCACCTGGCCTTCGCCGCCGATATTGAACACGCCGCTCTGGAACGCCACGGCGGCGCCCAGACCCGTCATTACAAGCGGCAGCATATATGCAAGCACATTTAAAAAGCCCTTAAGACTGCCGAAAGAGCCCGCAAGAATAGACCAATATACACTGAGCGGTTCCCGCCCGGTTGCCACAATTGTAAGGCCGAACAGGAGCAACGCCAGGATCAAGGAGAACAACGATAATTTGATTCTCGATTTTTTCATGGGAATCCTCTCTTTGGCTTGACCATGGTGACCCGAAGGTCGCCATGGTCAAGCTTTAACTCGTGTGTATAGGTTACTACGCTGTCCAGGTGTTGGCCTCGTCAATCGTGGTCGGCACAACGATATCGCCGGACTTGATGGCATCAACAGCCTCGTTATACACGGCCATAACATCTTCGGGAATATCGTAGGCGGAGCCCTCGAAGTCCAGATACACACCGTCTTCCGCAATGCCTTTCACGATAGATTCGGCGGTGAAGTTCCCGTCGATCACATCCTGAATAGCTTCTTTTGCACAGGAGGGAAAATCGCGGATAGCGCTTGCGATGTTGGTGTCAGGGGCGTCACTGTTGAGGTTGCCGTCAAAAAACACAGTGAGGAACCCCTTTTCCTTACCGGCATTCAGAATGCCCAGGCCGCCGGCGCTGGCGGTGTGGTAAATGAGGCTTGCGCCCTGTTCATTCATAGAGGTAGCTATCTCGTAGCAGCCATTCACTTCCGCCCAACCATTTGCGTAGTCCACCAGAACCTCGCAGGCGGGATTTACATAATGGGCACCGGCAATCATACCGGCAGCGCCAAGATTGCAAAGGGGAATGTCGTGCGCACCGATGAAGCCCAGCTTGTTGGTGTCGGAAAGGCTCGCGCCGAGAAGCCCGGCTAGGAAGCCCAACTCCTCATCGCGCCAGGTGTAGCTGCGGATGTTGTCGCCCGGAACAACGGCGTCCAGAATGACAAACTTCTGGTCGGGATAGTTGGGCGCCACATTTTCGAGGCTGGAGCTCTGACTGCCGCCCAGGCAGATGATCAGATCACAATCACCGCCGTCCGCGTAGCCGGAAATCAGGCCTTCGTACTCGGCGTCGTCCTTGGGCTCGGAGTAGACCCACTCAATGCCCATTTCGGACTCTGCCTCTTCCATGCCGCTATAGAGCGCGTCGTTAAAAGACTTGTCGCCCAGACCGCTGGATGCGAACACCACCGCGACTTTGGCCGCGACATTCGCTGCGGCATCCGTGGACTCGTTTGCCGGCTTTTCGGCATTGCCGCAGCTGGTCAGGGCCACAGACAGGGCAAGCGCCAGAACCAGAGCCAGCAGTTTTTTCGCCTTTTTAATCTTTTTCATTGTAATCCTCCTTACATGCTATTTGCGCCGTTACCTACTATTTACAGATGAAATTCCATCTGTTTCACCAAGCATCATTTTGCCAAGGCCTTCCCGGGTTGCGACATCTCCGTCGACAAAGCCCATGATCTGACCACGGAACATGACCATGATGCGGTCAGAGACCTTGATCAGCTCATCCAGATCGCTGGAAATCAAAACCACTCCACATCCGTCGGAAGCAGCCTGCAAAATGCGGTTTTGGATATAATCCGCCGAAGCGACATCTACGCCTCTTGTGGGCTGGGCGGCAATCAGAAGTTTACACTTTTGGGTGAGCTCCCGCGCCACTACGATTTTTTGCTGATTTCCGCCGGAAAGCGTGCTTACATAGACGGACTCGTCTGTTGCCGCAATACTGTAATCGGAAATTTTCCTCCGTGCGTATTGCCGGACACCGTTCCAGTCTTCGCACATGAAATTTTTGGCAAAGGGCGCATGGTCGTATTCATTCAGGATCATATTTTCAAAGATCCGCATCGGGAGGATCAGACCCATCCCCTGCCGGTCATCCGGAATGCTGCCAACACCTGCTTCACGAATTTGCTTCGTTGTGGACCGGGTGAGCTCCCTGCCCTCCAGACAAATGCTCCCGGCGCTGATCCTGACGATTCCAAGAATGGCCTGAGCCAGCTGCGTCTGGCCGTTGCCCTCAATTCCTGCAACGCCCAGGACCTCTCCCGCGCGAACAGAAAATGACGCACTGTCCACGATCTTCAGATCGTTGGGCCCCATCACATCGACGTCTTTCACATCCAGAACCACTGCCTCTGTAATGGGGTGAGGAGTCCGTCGCTCTCTGCTGACCGCCTTACCGACCATCATATGGGTGAGCGCTGTCATGTCAGTTTCCCGCGGGGTGGTCTCTCCGACGATCCGTCCCGCCCGGATCACAATCATGCGGTCCGCGATTTGATAGACCTCACGCAGCTTGTGGGTGATGAAAATAATGGATTTTCCCATTGCTTTCAGGCGTTTGAGCACCACGAACAACGCATCGGATTCCTGCGGTGTCAGCAATGCGGTCGGTTCATCAAAGATGAGGATGTCCGCCTTGCGGTACAGTAGTTTGATAATTTCAACGCGCTGGCGCTCGCCAATAGACAGTTTTTCTACCAGAGCGTTCGGATCGATCTCTAACCCGTAGGAATCCGCAAGCGCCCGAATTTTCGCGCAGGCGGCCTGCTTATCCAGAGTTCCGAATTTGGTTTTCATCTCTTTTCCCAAGATAATATTTTCAACAACCGATAAATGCGGAATCAGCATGAGCTCTTGATGAACCATACCGATTCCATGGGCGATGGCGGCAGATGGCGTGCGCAGCCCGGTTTCTTTCCCGTTGATAAAAATCCGTCCTTCATCGGGCTGCTCGATGCCATAGAGCAGCTTCATCAGTGTGCTCTTGCCAGCGCCATTTTCGCCGAGGAAGGCAAGAACCTCCCCTCGGTATAATTCGAAATTAATGTGGTCACTGGCCTGAACAACGCCACCATAACACTTACAGAGATTATCACAGGCTAATACGACCTCATGCTCACTTTTGCGGTGATTGTTTTCTGCCATTTTACCCTCCGTACATTCAGCTGACCGGACATCGTTTTTCCCGCGACGGTTTAGTGATTTCGGTGCTTTTGTCAGGACCCTCTGTCAAATATATTCTAAGTTTTTTTGCCCTGCTTGACAAATTCAAAAAAAAGATGGCGACCAATCGGTTTTTCCGAATGGCCGCCGCGTTTTTCTATTTCCGCAAAGTTTTTCCGATTACAAGCAGGAAAATCATCGCGCGCTCGCTTCCAGCCAAGTGTTTATCTACAAAAGCGATGACTATTCCTCTACAAGAATCTCTGCTTTCAACAGATTGATAAACTGGTCAACAACATTGGAAACCGGAATTTTAGCCTGCAAAACATATCCGATCTCCAAGATATCCCCATCCACGATTGGGATCATAACAATCTGTTGCTGCTGATCCATGCTGGTTTCCAAACCTGTTCCCACAGTAAACGCATTTAGGTTTTGTATCAGGGAATATGCCGTCGCGCGGTCCGTCACCGCAATGGTCCGCCGCGCCGGAACTTTCGTCCTGATGGTCGTATATTCTCCGTTGGAACTGGTTCGCTTGTCATAGTCAATCTTGGGATATTCCATGAGCTCCTCAATCGTCACTTCGTCCTTGCATGCCAGGGGATGGGTGCGGCTGACATAAGCGTGGATTCTACCGGTGAGCAGCTTGAAAAACTTCAGGTTTCTGGACTCCAATTCCTTTTTGAACTGTCGTTTGCTTTGTTCAGTGAAAAACATAATCCCGATGTCGGCGCTTCCGGTTTCCACGGTGCGCAGGACGACCGGCGTGCTGCTCTCCTTATAGCTCAGGACATAATTTGCGCCGCGGTGCGTTCCAATAAAGGAGAGAAATGAGTCCATGCCGCAGATATGATGCTGGGCAACCACGGATAAAGAGTACTGCGCCTGTTCCTGCTTTTCGTATTTTTCCTTTACATAGTCTAGCTTTCTTTGAATTTCGCTCAGCTCGATCAGTAACTCTTCTCCTTCTCGCGTCAGCGACATCCCGCGACTGCCACGGATAAAGGCCTGGATTTTGCATTCCTTTTCCAGTTCGATCAAAGCCTCTGAAATGGTTGATTGAGCTGTGAAAAGCTTTTTTGCCGCCTTTCCAACAGAGCCACATTCCGCTACTGTGATAAAATACTGGATTTGCTGTAATGTCATTTGCTTTCTCCGTTTCTTCGGCTGTCTCATGTATCCCTGTCGTAAAAATCATTGTATCATCTCCTGAATTCGAACTCAATATGAAATCTGTGGCTGCGCTGATGTGAGCGTATGCACTGCAATCAGCCTCTGTTTGGGAGCAGATGGGCGGTGCGCCTGCGGAATAAAACCGTGATCTCGGTGGAAAACCTGAAACAAAAGACCGGCATCCCCTTTCAGCCGATGGAGATGGATCTGTCCACTTTGCGGGAGTGCTTTACGGCGGGACACTATCGCCCGCTGACAGCGCAGGACCGAAAGACCAGGCAATATTCGCTGCTGTATCCATCAAAAAAGAACCGTTGCGGAGGCGGATGCCCCGGCAGCGGTTCTTTTTTTCATCTCATTTGATCAGGAATTTTTGATGTGGCACACCAGACTTTCGTAGCCGCCCTGGGCCGCGTCGACGATGGTAAAAGCATTTTGGTAGAACGTATATCGCTGGAAGAGCGCGTTGCCGGAAAACGGCACTTCGCACAGGCCCCGCTCCACGCTGTCCGGCAGGTGTGTCAGCTCGATGACCACCTGCTCCTCCTTTGGCTCCCGGAAGTAATGGTCCATGTAAGCGCTGGCGCACAGGCAGCGGATATCGCCCCGGATCTGCCCGATATTGCCCTGGCACTTGTACAGCGTCAGCGCCTTTATGACCTCCAGATCCACGCAGAAGGGTTTGCCGATGTTTCTGGACTCCTCCCACAGAAAGCGAAACACAAACCGTATCCGCTCGTCAAAGCTGCGCTTTTCCAGCGGCGGGATGTTGATAACCACGGCTATGCGCCGCAAAAACGTGGACAGCAGGGCGTTTTTGGGGTCTTCGGTCGTGGCCGCGATGATGCGGATTTTCGCCTGGCGGTAATCCCGCGTCTCGCCAAGGCGCTGGAAGATGCCCTTGTCGATCAGCAGAAACATCTTTTCCTGCCCCTCCGGAGACAGGCGGTGGGCCTCGTCCAGGAACAAAACGCCGCCGTCCGCCTGATCGATGATGCCGGGGGTGTCCTTGTCCGCGCCGGTAAACGCCCCCTTTTTATAGCCAAAGAGCTGGGAGAGCAGCAGCTGCGGGTTTTCCGAATAACTGGCGCAGTTGTAGATCACAAATTTTGCGCTGCTGTCCACAAGCCCCGTTTCCACGGCGAAGTCATACATGGCCTCCGCAAAGTGGGACTTTCCCGTTCCCGTTTCGCCGGTGATCAGGGTGTGCAGGCCGTTTGGCGGATACAAAATGGCCGATTTCGCCTGATCAATGCACTTTTTCAGGCTCTGATCGGCACCGACAAAACCGGCAAAGCTCTTTCCGAGGACCGCTCCGCCGCCTCCGTCCGCCACCGGCTGGCGGTACTTTTCCTCCATACGGAGGGGCTCCGTCATGTTGAACGCCTCTTTGAATTGCGCGTAGTTTTCCCAGATGCATTGGGAGACATGGACGCCGGTGACCTTTTCCAGGTCCTCCTTTGCGAAGAAGTAGACCGGGCGCCCCAGGATTTTCGCCACCAGGCCATCCTTGACCAACGCGTTCAACTCCATGCAGGTGTTGTTCATCGTGATATTCAGACATTTTCCAATGCCGGCGGCATCGTGTTCTCTGAAGTCGGCGCTGTTGATGCGCTTGAGCGTGATCTGCTGCGTCAACTCTGACAACTGCAGGTATACGCGCTCGCGCCGTGATAATTTCCGGTTATTTTCCACTGACTCTATACCTCAAAAATCCTCCCGAGCTCCGGGATATTTGTTGTGTCATGGATCGCCCGCAGGGCGCTCCACAGAGAGACCTGATCGCCCTGGAGAATGGGAATCCCGAGAGAGCGCTCCACATCTTTCAGCCTGTCGATTCCCTTGGTGCAGGCGGCGTTCAGGATCAGCGCGTCCGCGTCCGCGAGATTTACATTTTGGAGGGATTCCAGAATATCCTCCATGCTGATCTGCTCCATCATGCGGATGCTGCTCTCACTTCCCAGATGCGCCAGCCGGTATATGCCTCCGACGCGCACACCGTTTTGGAGCATCTTCCGCTTGAACAGCAGGTTCAGCTCCTCCGTGTGGGGAGAGATGACCACCGGGTGCTTGACGCCCAACGCGTTGATGGCCTCCAGCATGGCAAAAAAGCCGGTGATGCAGGGCGTGCCCGAGGACTGCTCCACAATATTCGCGATGGTCTTGCCGTTGATCGCGCCCGCCATGATGCTGCTGAAAACAATGATGTTGGGCTCCACACAACAAAGGTCCGCCGCCGCGCCGCCAACCATGTCCAGCATATTGCTCAACTCCTGAAAGGAGATGTGGTTGAACTTCACCCGGGCGGTGGAAATGCCGATATAGGGAGGGGCGTAGCGGTGAAACAGCATCTCCGTAACAATTCCCGATGAAGGCACGATAATACCAATTTGCTTTTCATATCCCATAAATCATTTCTCCGGTCTCCTGTACACCCTGCATTTGTGCACATTTCCTACATTTGGCGCGCCGCGGCCTGCCTATTTTGCTTTTGTTATAACACAGGCCATCGAAATTTGTCAAACCGCGATTGCGGCGCGGGCGAAATTCTAACTCCGTCTTCACGCTCCCCCGTGGAGTTTTTTGCGTTTTTTCGAAACAGGGCCGCCCCGCTGAAGAAAGCGGTGGGCGTGAACCGAAAAAATAACCTTGTGATATTCATATTGGCACATTTTTTGCTTTCAAATAATATCAACATGCAAAATTGCCGCATGAATCAAATACAAGGAGGTTGTTTTTTTCATGAACAACAGCAAGGCCCTTTCTCAGTTTGCGGTCAATCTGAAATATGAAGATATTCCTGCCGAAGTTACAGAGATGGCCAAAAAGATGGCCATCCAGACCATCGGCGCGGCTTTGGCCGGCAAGGAGATGGACTTTACCAAGAGCGTTCTGGATTTTGCCAAGAAGTACAGCACCGGTCCGGCCGACGCCACCGTGATGCTGGACGGCGGGAAGACGTCCCTGCTAGGCGCCGTCTTCGCGAACAGCATCATCGCCGACAACATCGACTGGGAGGACTGCAGCTGGACAGGACACCCCTCCGCTGGCCTGGTTCCCGCGGCGCTGGCGCTGGCCGAGGCCCGCGGAAAGTCCGGCAAGGAGTTTCTGACCGCCATCGTCACCGGCTTTGAGGTGTATCAGCGCATCGCCATGGTCATCCAGCCCCCCAGAGGCTTTAAATCCAACATCGGCTGGGGGCTGACCAGTTGGCAGATCTTCGCCAGCTGCGCCCCCGCCGCCAAAATGATGGATTTGACACCTGAACAGTATGAGCAGGCTCTGGGTATTGCCGCCGTTCTGATGGCCGTTCCCAACAGCCTTGTCCACTATACCATGTCCAACATCTATCACTATCAGCACGGCTTCTGCGCCCAGGACGGCGTCCTGGCCGCGATGCTGGCCGAGCACGGCGTCGACGGCATGACCGGCGCTTTCGACGGCCCCAACGGCTTCGGCGAGCACCACCTGGTCTCCGCGCAGGACACTGACTGGTACCAGAAGGAGCTGGGCTCCCGCTGGCTGATCATGGAAACGCTGTTCAAGCACTGGCCCACCAACATGTGGGTGCAGGCGTCTCTGGATATCATGGACGCGTTCATGAAAGAGGACGGCATCACCGCCGGAGACATCGAGGAGATCATCGTCGATCCGCCCACCGAAAGGCGGATGACCCTGCGCCCCGAGGGCTATGATAAGATCATCGAGGCCCAGTACAGCATCCCCTACTGCATCGCCGCGCTGCTGCTGGACCCCACGCCCGGTCCTCAGTGGTATACGGATGAGCGTATGCACGATCCCGAGCTGCTGGCGCTGGCCGCCAAGGTCAAGCCCGGTCCCTCCGGCGAGCAGGATCTGCAGGTCTCCTTCAACATCTTCCAGGACGGCGATTTCGTCAACAAGACCATCACCGTCAAGTGCAAGGACGGCCGCGAGCTGACTCGTTCTCTGAACTATCCCAAGGGGCATCCCAGAAACCAGCTGACCCTGGACGAGGTCTGCCAGCGCTTCCGCGTTCAGGCCCGAAACGCCCTGAGCCCCGAGAGGATCGAGCAGGTCCTGGATACGCTGGTCAACATCGAGAAGCTGGACAGCCTGTCCGGTATCGGCGAGATCCTGCACTGAATCCCGCCGCTCCAAGCAGAACCATTTCCAAAAATATAAGGTGAAAGGAACGCATCCACTATGAGAAAAATTACTGTTGTGGGCGCAGGCGGCACTGGCTGCTGCACTGCCGCCGAGCTGACGCTGCTGGGCCACCAGGTCACCCTGTGCGAGCAGGCCGGCTGGTGCGAGGACAACATGGCCGCCATTCGGGCCCGCGGCGGCTTTGAGCTGACCGGCCTGGCCACCACCGGCTACGCCGAGATCGCCGAGCTGACCAACGACTTCTCCAAGGCTGTCTCCGGCGCCGAGGTCATCTTCGTTACCGCGCTGTCCACCCGCCATGAGGCGCTGGCCAACGCCATGGTGCCCTATCTGCAAAACGGGCAGACCGTTCTGTACTCCGCCGGCAGCTGCGGCTCCATCATCCTGCGCCAGGCCATGAAGGCGCGGGGCTGCACCGCCGATATCGTGGTGGGCGAGCTGGAGGGCAACATGTTCCCCTGCCGC
This sequence comes from uncultured Oscillibacter sp., assembly GCA_902476875.1. Classification (GTDB taxonomy): domain Bacteria; phylum Bacillota; class Clostridia; order Oscillospirales; family Oscillospiraceae; genus Oscillibacter. The sequence goes on from CABSFC010000014.1 coordinate 21,959, forward strand.
ATCCGCCCCAACGCCACCGGCTACATCGGTATGCCCGGCGGCAAGCCCAAGACCATCGCCGCTTTCCCCGCGAAGGACACCGAAAAGCTGTGCGCGGTGATCGGCGAGTTCTACAAGTGCGTCCCCGCCGTCAACGTGTTTGAGACCACGCTGAACGCCTCCAATATCATCGTGCATCTCGGCGGCTCCATCCTGAACACCGGCGCTGTGGAGACCACCGAAAACTTCTGCTTCTACAACCAGGGACTGACCCCCTCTGTGCTCAAGGTCATTGAGGCCCTGGGCAACGAGCGCGACGCCATCTCCGCGAAGCTGGGCTACACTGTCCGCTCCTCCGTGGGCTTTATGAAGCAGCTGGCCGACAAGGAGCAGTTCCCGCAGTTCGACGGCTTCCGCAGCCTGGAAGGCCCACTGACCATGCAGGACCGCTACATTTTTGAGGATGCCCAGAACGGCGCTTCTTTCCTGTACTCCCTGGCCGAGGCCGTCGGCCTGTCCGCGCCCCTGGCCCGGGCCTTTGTCACCGTCGCCTCCGCGATCAACGGGGCTGATTACTATGCCAGCGGCCGCACCCTGGACAAGCTGGGCATGGCGGGCATGAACGCCGAGCAGATCAACCGGTTCCTGCTGGAGGGCACGCTCTGATCCCACCCTCTTTTCCCCGCGCACCCAAAAACGACCCTAAAAAAGAAAGGATGGAAACTCATGAAAAAGTTCGTCTCTCTTCTCCTCGCTCTGGCCATGATTTTGACCCTGGCCGCCTGCGGCGGCAGCCAGACCACCAATCAGGACGGCGGCAGCGACACGCCCGCCGTGGAGGCCGATTATCCCACCGCCGAAAAGCCCATCACCCTGAAGCTGGGACACGTGGGTCCTCCCAACTCCTCTTTACAGATCGCCGCTGAGACCATTGCCGCCGACGTGAAGGACAAGACCGGCGGCGCGGTCCTGATCGAAGTCTATCCCCAGTCTCAGCTGGGCGACGCCGTGGTGATGCTGGACGGCCTGTCCAACGGCACGCTGGAGATGGCCATGGTCGGCTGCAACGAGATCGCCACCATGCTGCCTGATTTCTATGTGTTCTGCCTGCCCTTCCTGTTCAATGGCCTGGACGAGTTTATCAACACCGCCCGCGACCCCGAGGTCACCGCCAAGGCCAACGAGATCATGAACACCAAGGGCATCACCCTGATCGGCTTCCCCACCGGCGAGGCCCGCGGCTATTCAAACACCAAGCACGCCGTCCACACACCCGCTGACATCGCCGGACAGAAGGTCCGCATCCAGGCCGGCACCATCTATGTCGACACCTTCGAGGCCCTGGGCGCGGTTCCCTCCACCATGGCGTTCAGCGAGGTCTACTCCGCTTTGCAGCAGGGCGTTGTCGATGCCGAGGACAACGGCGCCGACATGCTGACCAAGATGAATTTCGCCGAGGTTGAGAAGTATCACACCATGCTCAACCACATGATCCAGAGCAACCCCCTGATGATCAGCACGGAGATCTGGAACAAGCTGTCTCCCGAGCAGCAGGAGGCCATCCGGGAGGCCGAGGCCGCATGGGGCGACAACTACCTGCCCTTCATGGAGGAGCAGCTGGCCGCCTCCGTCCAGTCCGCCAAGGACGCCGGTGTGGAGATCGTTGAGCTGACGGACGACGAGTTCCAGGCTTTCAAGGACGCCACCGCCTCCGTCTATGACACCTACGTCCCCCAAATCGACGCCGCCGTTTACGAGCTGATCTGCAATAAGATCGACGCCTTACGCGGCTGATTGTATCGGAAGGGGCGGCAAAACCTGCCGCCCCTCCTTTCTGAACCGTGATACCGCAAAACGCCGCACATCCCTGTGTTGAATGTTGGGAGGCATTGAGAAACCTATGAAAAAAGCACTTGACTGCTTCCGCCGCCTGGAATACATCCTGCTTGTGATCCCCGTGGCATTCCTCTGCGTTTGCATCGTGATCAATATTTTCATGCGCGCGTTCCTGGACAGCGGTCTTTCCTGGCTGGAGGAGATCAGCCGCTACATTTTCGTTTTCCAGACGTTCCTGGGCGCCAGCATCGCCGTTTCGACCGACCAGCACCCCAAGATGACCGCCGTGGTCGACGCGCTTCCCCATACTGCCAGACAGATCGTGCTGGCCGTCGGCAACCTGCTCTGCGCCGCGCTGTGCCTGCTGGTGGCCTTCTACGGTTATCAGCAGATCCTGCGCATGATCAGCAACGGCGCCATGGCGTCCTCTGTCCGCGTCCCCATGTATGTCCCCTACCTGATCATCCCGCTGGGCACCCTGATGGCCGCTGTCCGCTATCTGATCCTGGTTTTCGGCAATGTGAAAGCGCTGTTCCGGGCGCCCTCCGCCGCTGAGGAAGCCGCCGCGAAAGGAGGAGACGCAACATGATCGTGATCGCCGCGTTCTTTATTTTACTGCTGTTGGGAATTCCCATCGCCATGGTGGTGTTGGGCGCCTCCACCCTGGGTGTCATGCTCTACTCCGGCACGCCGCTGCAGATCGTTGTGCAGCAGATGTTCAGCGGCCTGAACAACTATGTGCTGCTTGCCATTCCCTTTTTCATCATCTCCGGCTCCATCGCTTCCAAGGGCTCCACTTCCAAGTATCTGTGCCAGGTGATGACCATCATCTTCGGCCGCATGCGCGGTGGCAGCGTCATTGCCGCCGTTGCGTCCTGCGCTTTCTTCGCCGCCATCTCCGGCTCCTCTTTTGCCACCATCGTGGCCATTGGCAGCATCATGCTGCCCTCCCTGAAAGAACAGGAGTTCCCGGATGAGATGTCCATTGGCACCATCACCGCGGGCGGCTCCATCGGCGTCCTGATCCCGCCCAGCGCGCCCATGATCGCGCTGTGTGTGGCCCTGGGCTCCTCCGTCGGTCGCCAGTTCATGGCCGGCGTTCTTCCCGGCCTCATTCTGGCGCTGGCCTGGGGCGTGTACACCTTTGTGGTCTGCGCGGTCAAAAAATACGGCAAGCCCGTCCGCTACAGCCTGTCCGAGGCCGGCTCCATCATCGTCAAGTCCATTCCCGCGCTGCTGTATCCCGTCATCATCCTGGGCAGCATCTACGGCGGACTGGCCACGCCCACCGAGTCCGCGGCCATTTCCATCGTCTATGTGATTCTGGTGGAGCTGTTCGTCTACAAAACCGCCAGCTTCCAGGAGCTGTTCAACGCTTTCAAGAGCGGCCTGGTCAACTCCGCCGGCATCACGTTCATCATCTCCGCCTCCCAGGTCCTGACCTGGTTCATCACCACGCAGCGCCTGCCCGCCATCATCAGCGAGTGGATCGTGACGACCATTACCTCTCCCGTCGTCTTCCTGCTGGTCATCATGGGCATCTTCTTTGTCGCCGGCTGCTTCATGGAGCTGGTGGCGCTGATGATCATCCTCGGACCCATTCTGTCCCCCACGCTGGCCTCTTACGGCGTGGACCCCATTCACTTCGGCATCATCTGTGTCATGGCCGCCCAGGTTTCCTACCTCACGCCGCCTTTCGGCATGAATCTGTTCGTTACCATGAACATGACGAAGCGCGGCCTGGGCTATGTGGCGAAGGCCACCATGCCATACCTGATCATCCTGGTCCTCTGCATGCTGCTGATGGCGTTTGCCCCTCAGATCTCCCTGTGGCTGCCCAATCTGATGATGGGTACAGTCTGATCCTCAGGCATCCATTCCTGATCTCAGAAAAAAGGAGGGCCTCTATGCAGGATTCTTTTGTCAAAACCATTGGGCTGATCGTCCCCTCGTCCGACGTCAATATCGAAGCCGCCTACCATCAGTTCATCCCGCCGAAAATCGCGGTGGCGACCAACCGGATCTCTCTCAACGCCCTCTCCGTCAAAACGCTGGAAGAGCTGCTGCCTCAAACGGAACAGGCCGCCGAAGACCTGTGCCACGCGGAGCCGGACATCCTGATTTCCAGCAGCCTGACGCTGGGGTGCTTCCGAGACGCCACCCTGAAAAATTGCGTGGAGCAGCGCACGGGCATCCCCTGTGTGACCTCTCTGGTCGCTCTGGTCAATCTGCTGGAACGGTTTCAACTGCAGCGCCTGGCTTTGCTGACCCCGTATCAGGAGGAGCTGAATCTCCTGTTCAAGACCACACTGCTTCGCCATGGCGTGGATATCTGCTACAGCAAGCAGCTGGTGCGGCCGGATGGAAGCGCCTGCCGCTCCATCCGGGATATCCAGGGCCTTGCGTGGCAGTACATTTGGGAGCAGATCGATGCCGGGGAGCTGAAAAGCTCCGGCGCGGACGTGCTGCTGTTTGGTGCCTCCGGGCTCCAGGGCGTGCATAACATCCCGCAGATCGAGGAGGCCCTCGGGATCCCCGTCCTGCTCTCCGAGCAGTTTACGCTTTTGTACGCCCTGGAGTATCTGGGGCACTACCGTCCCATTCCGAAGCTGGGGTGGATCTTCCGGCACGAAGTCCTTCCCTCCCACTAAATGAGGTGTTTTCATGTATGGCGATAAAGGCCGCATCGGGTTGATCCGCCCCGGCATCACGCCCTCCACTGAAATGGATTTCCACCGGCATCTGCCGGAGGGCATGGCGCTGGCCACCGCCGCGCTGCCCTATCAGCGCGTCACGCTGGACGGCTTGTCCAGAATGTCCGACCAAGTGCGGGAATACGCGGGCATGTACCGGGGCTTCCCCTTTGACATTCTGGTTTTTGCCTGCACCACCGGCAGCATGGTGGGCGGTCCCGGATTTGACCAAACGCTGATCCGGCAGATGGAGGAGGCCAGCGGCATCCCCTCCATCACCACCAGCACCGCTCTGATGCAGGCATTCTCGTTTCTGGGGCTGAAGAAGCTGGCCATCGTGACCCCCTACAGCGACGCCCTCAACAGACTGGAGGTGGAGTTCCTGGCCGCCGCGGGCTATGAGACCACGGCCATCAAAGGGCTGGACATCGAGGACACCGCCGTCCTGCCCTTCGTCCGGCCCAGGGAGTTCCGCAGGCTGGCGCTGGAACAGGACACCTCCGACGCGGACGCCCTGTTCATCAGCTGCACCGGCATCTGTGCCGTGGACCTGGTCGAACCGCTGGAGGACGCCAAGGGCATCCCCGTGCTGACCAGCAACCAGGCCACCATCTGGTACGCCCTGCGCCGTATGGGCTATCAGGAGCCCCTGCCCGGCCTTGGCACGCTGGGCCGGCGGCCCTATCCGATGTGATCGCCCCCCGGGACGCGCGTAAACTGACCCGGATTGTGCGGACAGGACAAAAGCCCCCTTATGTAGGAATATTGAGATTTAAACTGGAGTGGCGCAGCGTGAGCGGCGCCACTCCAGTTTTTAACTGAATGGACTCGTGGTTATAGAAGTGAATATATCTGTCAATCAGATGATTGGCATCTTGGAATGTCTGCGGCGTATGCCGGTAGATGCACTCTGTTTTGAGAATCGAAAAGAAATTTTCTGCCATCGCGTTGTCATAAGGCTTTCCTTGACATGGAAAGCCTTATGCCGTAAGATTGGGTTAGGTTGAAGTATGCTTGAGAGGTGTATTGAAAACCTTGGCCGCTGTGGAGCTGTAACTCCGCGGCGGCTCTCTTTTTCTCTTTCTTCATCGCCAATCGGATCGTGTCCAGAACAAGATTTACGGTTTGCCGGGTTGCTGTCCTGCAGGCTACAATACTGTTGTCGTACAGATCCCGGATCATAGACAGATACAGAATACCCTCTTTTGTGTGGATGTAGGAGATATCTGTGACCCACTTTGCGTTGGGCATGTCCGCGCAGAACTGTCGGTCCAGCAGATTTGCGTATTTGTGTACCTGCTGACCAAGGTTTGCCCATTTCCTGCGGCGACGTATTTCTGACAGCAAACCGTACTTCTAAGCACAGTTTTCGGGTTCCTTTCAATATTCCGGCTCTTCAGCCATTTCCAGACACGACGATAGCCGTTTTGTACTCTTGCGGTGTCTTTGCCGGTTTCCTTTCACGAAATTTTGGCACGCCTTTCGCTGCCTTTCTCCGTTGCCTTTCTCCGTTGCCTTTTCAGAAGATTATGTACCGGCCGATCTCCTTCTAACCCCATCTCTTTTTCTATCTCTCTTTGGCTCAACCCTGATTCCTACATTCGCTCTATTTCTGGCAACAGCGCTAACATATTTGTGTATCTCCTTTTGCTCATAGCTGATCCCCCCTGATGTAGTGATTATCCTACTTCGGGGGGGATTTTGTCTATTGTCCTATTTTACTGGTCCAGTTCAACGCTGCGCCCCGGGGGTTTTCTTATCAAAACGTGATCCGGGCGGTCAGGCGCCGCAGCATCGCCAGCGCGCTCCAGGCCGCGAGCGCCGGACCGTCCGGGCCCAGCTCCGTGAAAAAACGGCCACGGCCGAAAGCGCCCTCGCATGTCACGGTGAAGTCCACCCGGCCACCGGGCTCCACCCTCACGCCGGTCCCGCGCGGATCTCCCGCCGCCAGTCCCAGAGACACCGCCACATTCAGCTGGTCCGGATACCGCAGGCGCGCGTCCTCCGCCGTTCCGCGGAAGTCGTCCGCCAGCGCGTCCAGGGCCGCGTCACTTTCCGGCGAGCCTCTGGAGAACTTCCGCTTCGTGATCTCCGTGGACAGCGCGCCCATCATGGCGGCCGCCTCCACCACATCCAGCCCGCCGATCACGCCGTGGGCCAGATAAATCCGGCGGTCATACCGCTCGGTCGCCGCAAGGGCCCGCCTGTAAAATGCCGGATCGCCCAGGGCGCTGGTGGAGAGGACGATCAGATCCGCCCCCGCCTCCAGAATGGGAACGGCGAATTCCTTCACGGCGGCGCCGGCGGCGGCTTCGATGACATAGTCCGGCCGCTCCTCCAGCAGCGCGCGGATATCGGTGACCACGGGACAGGGCAGCTCCCGGCGCAGATGTTCCGCCCTTTTCCCGGAGGACACCAGCACGGCGGCCAACGCCGCCCCCTCTACCGCCCCGTCCAGCAGGGCGTTTGCGATGACACGCCCCAGACGGCCGCAGCCCAAAAGACACACACGTTTCACCCGGGCATCCCCTCCTTTCCGCTCTCTGTGCTCCGCGAGCCGCTCCAACCTGTTTCCCGCCGGCCGGTTCGATCAGCGTTTGTTGGAGCGGCGCCAAATCTTCTGCCGCCCGGCGGCGGCGATCAGCTCCTCCCGGAAGTCAGGGTGGGCGATGCCGATGATGGCCTCGGCCCGCTCCCAGGTGGAGAGGCCGGACAGCCGCGCCGTGCCGTATTCCGTCACCATGGTGGGCGCCTGGGTGCGGGGGGTGGTGATGACGTCGCCCTCGGTGAATTTGGGCAGGATGCGGGAGTGCGGACCGCCCTGCTTGTCGGTAAAGGTGGAGGGCATGGCCAGAAACGCCTGACCGTGCTCCGCCATGTAGGCGCCGGTGACAAAGTCCAGCTGGCCGCCGGTGCCGCTGATGTGGCGGGTGCCGGAGGTCTCGGAGCACACCTGTCCGTACAGATCCATGGCGATGCAGCCGTTGATGGACACGAAATCGTCCAGCTGGCGGATCGTCTCCGGGCTGTTCACATACCGCATGGGCGCGGACAGAATGTCCATGTTGTGGTCCAGGAACTCGTACAGCTCCCGGGAGCCGGAGCAGATGGAGAACACGCCCTTGCCCCGGTTCAGTTTTTTCTTCTTGTTGGTGATCTTGCCGGCCTGGTAGAGCCTGAGATAGCCGTCGCTCATCAGCTCCGTGTGCATGCCCAGGTCCTTCAGGTCCGACTCCGCGATGAGGCCGCCCAGGGCATTGGGCATACCGCCGATGCCGATCTGGAGGGTGATGCCGTCATGGAGATGGGGGAAGATGTTGGCGGCGATCCGCTTGTCGATTTTGCTGGCCCCGCCGCCGGGGGCCAGGCAGATGTCCCTGTGGCCCTCCACCACATAATCCACCTCGGAGATGTGGATGTGGTCGCCCTCGGAGCCGTAGATCACCGGCATGTGCTCGTTGACCTCCAGAATGATGTGGTCGGCGGCGTCCAGCATCTCCTGCATGCAGCAGTTGGTCAGACCGTAGCTGAAATAGCCGTGCTTGTCCATGGGGGCCACGGAGACCATGGCCACGTTCACCGGCGCGTATCCCCGCTTATAATAGGAGCCGCAGTCCCGGAACAGCATGGGGGAGTAATAGGCCCAGCCCTTGTCCACATACTTCCGGTCCAGGCCGGAGCAGTGCCAGGCGTTGTAGGTGAAGGTCTCGTGCTCCGGGTCCCGCTCCACCACCTGAACGGGCTTCATGGCGATGGCGTTGCGGACCTTGACGTCCTTCAACGCGCCCTTCCGGGCGGCCAGGGCCTCGTCCAGGGCCTCCGGGAAGGAACAGGTCTGGCTGTAATCCACCCAGTCGCCGTCCTTCACCAGCTTGACGGCCTCTTTAGCGGATACCAGCTTCTTCTGATATGCTTCATAGATGTTCATGGGGGCGTTTCTCCTTTCTTATGCTTTCCCGGGCTTTCGCACCAGCAGCGTCAGCACCGCGCCGGCAATGGCGAACACCAGGATGGCGATGAAAATGCCCATGTAGGAACCGCCGCCGCACAGGGGGCCGAGATAGGACGCGGCGATGAGATTCATGTTGATGATGCTGAAATTCAGCGCATAGTGCCTGCGGCCGAAGAAATAGACCACAAACGCGGAGTTGGTGGGGGGCACGCCGCCGTAGGCAAGGCCCACCAAGAGGAAGGCGGCCGCCAGAATGGGAACGCTGCCGGTCCGCAAAGAGGCGACGAGGGCGGCGGTGGAGGCGGCGTACAGGGCGCTGATGCTCAGCATGGTGGCCCGGTAGCCCACGGTGTCGAACATCTGGCCGGAGATGACGCGGCCCACGCCGTTGGCGATGGACACCACCCCGGCGATGGCCGCGGCGCGGGTCAGATCGCCGCCCACGAAGGATGCGGCGTAGGTGGTGGACTCGTTGATGATGGCAAGACCGGCGGCGGAGAGGATGACGGCCCAGAGGAAGCAGAGCCAGAAGTTCCGCCGGCGCAGCATGTCCCGCCAGGGGATTTCCTCCACCGCGGCTTTCCGCCTGCCGCCGGTGGACGCGGCCTCCACAAAGGCGTCGTCCGCCGGCCGCAGCAGCAGGGCTCCAGCCAGCATGACGGCGGCGAAGGCCACGGCGAAGATCAGAAAGGTCCTCCGCCAGCCCAGCGCGGTGATAAGGCCGGCGCCCAGGGTGCCCAGCAGCATCCCGCCGAAGCCGAAGCCCATCAGGGTGATGCCGGAGACCAGCCCCTGCTTGTCGGGGAACCACCTCATCACGGTGGAGATCGTGGCGTTATAGCCCAGGCCCACGCCAAAGCCGCAAAGGCAGCCGTAGGACACGTAGATGCCGGGCAGGGTGCTGATGCGGGATGCCGCGGCAAAGCCCGCCAGCAGGAAGAGCGCGCAGCCCGCCAATGGGACCCGCGGCCCCTTCCTCCCGGTGACGACGCCGCTGACCAGCCCGCCCAGGCAGAACATCATCATGGAGATGGAGAAGGTCACGGAGGTCTGGGCCTTGCTCCAGCCGAATTCCGCCTCCAGCGGGGCCCGGAACACGCTCCAGGCGTAGATCAGTCCCAGGCAGAGCAGCAGCGCCACGCCCAGGATCAGGTAGCCCCAACGGGCTTTCTTTGCTTGTTCCAGATTCATGGGGTCCTCACTTTTCCTGTCATAGTAAAGCGCGGGGGCGGCGGTGTGCCGCCCCCGCGCAGTTGGATGCCGCCTGTTGCTTAAAACTCCGCGCCGCCTTCCCAGACACTCTCGTGGTTGGGGATCTCGTTTTCGGGATACACATAGGCGATGCGGGACACGTTGATCAGCTGCTCAAAGCCCAGGTTCTCGGAGACGGAGCAGCCGGCCCAGGAGCCGCAGCCCAGGGTGGCGGTGGGGCAAAGGCCGTTGGCCAGGGCGGGGTTGGCGGAGAACACGCCGGGGCAGTTGACCAGCATGCGGCTGACGGGCAGCTCGCAGGCGGTCCGCTCGACGAGCGCTTTGTTGTTGGTGTGGATGACGGAGGAGTGGCCCGCGCCCTCCATCAGCAGATTGGCCATGGCGATCTGAACGGCCTCCTCCACGTCCTCGCACTCGATATGGACGGCCAGGGGCACCATCTTCTCCCGGCACAGAGGCTCCTCAGCGCCGTACTTGTCCACCTTGACGACGATGATGGAGGTGTCGGCGGGGATGTCCAGCTCCAGCATCCGGGCGATCTTCTGCACATCCTGGCCCACGGGCTTGCCGTTGATGGCGCCCAGGCCGTTGGGGAACAACAGCTGGCGGGCCCGGTCGCGGACGGCGGGATCGTCGGTGTAGTAGACCTTTTCAGCCCTCATCAGCTCCACCACCCTGGCGGAGATGGACCTGGGGGTGATGAAGGAGCGGTTGCAGGCGCAGATGATGCCGTTGTCGAATTTGCAGCCGAAGACGGTTTGCGCCACAGCCTCGGGCAGGTTGTCATAGGCGGGGTCGAAGATGGTCTGGGAGTTGCCGGGGCCCACGCCGTAGGCGGGCTTGCCGCTGGAGTAGGCGGCTTTCACCATGTTGGGACCGCCGGTGCCAAGAACGGTGTCGGAGGCGGCCATCATCATCTGGGTCAGCTCAATGTTGGGCTCCTCCACACACTGGAAGATGTTGTCGGGCGCGCCCACGGCTTTCAGGGCGTCGTTGAAGATCTGGCAGGTGTGCACAGTGGAGCGCTTCGCCCGGGGATGAGGCGCGCAGAGGATGACATTGCGGCCCTTCAGGGCGTAGACGCCGTTGAAGAGGATGGTGATGTTGGGGTTGGTAGTGGGGATGACGCAGGAGATGATGCCCTTGGGGTGGGCCACAAAGGTCAGGTGGCGGCGCTCGTCATGGCCGATGATGCCCACGGACTTCTTGTTCTTGATGGCGTACCACACGCCGTCGGGAGAGCCGGTGTTCTTGATGATCTTGTCGGGCACGTTGCCCAGGCCGGTCTCGGCCACAGCCTCCTCCGCCAGCTCCTCGGCGTGGGCGGCAAACGCCTCGCAGCAGATCTTGCACAGCTCGTCGATCCGCTCCTGGGAGTAAGACTCCAGCTCCTCCAGAGCCCTGCGGGCCTTGGCGACCATTTCGTGAATCAATGCCTGATTTTCCATAACAATTCTCCTACCATAAAGTTGGAGCCTACGGCTCAGAAAAAGTTGTATTCGGTCACAATGGGCACTCTGCCCTCTGTGACGTCATTGTAGTACTCGTAGTTGCAGATGCCGAGGAAGGAGCCGCTGACGTTGTATACATTGCGGTACCCGCTGCCCAGCAGCTCGCACAGCGCGTAGTAGCTGCGCTGTCCGGTCCGGCAGTGCAGATATACCGGCACGTCCTTCGGGATCTCGTGAATACGGGCCCGGAACTGCGTCAGCGGTACGTTTACGGCGTTTTTCAGGTGTCCGGCGGCGAATTCCTCGGGCTCCCGCACATCCACGATGTAAGCGCCGGACTCCACCAGCCCCCGCACTTCATCCACACGCACCTGCCTGACTCTGCCGTACAGGAGGTTCAGTCCCACCAGCGCCGCCATGTTCACAACGTCCTTCGCCGTGCCGTAAACCGGAGAGTAGCACAGCTCCATCTCCTTCAGGTCCTCCAGCGTGCCGTTCATGGTGAGCAGCGTTGCGATGACGTCGATCCTTCTCACCGCGTCGCCCTGGCCGATGGCCTGCGCGCCGAGTATCCTGCCGGTCGGCACCTCAAAGAGCAGCTTGAAGGCCATATAGTGGACATCGGGCATGATGCTCACCTTGTCAAAGGGCAGCACAAACGCGACCTCGTAAGGAATTCCCGCCTTTTTCAGGGCCGTTTCATTCATGCCGGTCGTGGCGACATTCAGATCGAACACCCGCAGGCAGGAGGTGGCGATGTAGCCCTTGTTGCTGTGATACTGCCCGCAGATGTGGTCCGCCGCGGCGCGGGCCTGCCGCTGGGCGGGGCCCGCCTGGGCAAAGGAGCCGTATGTCCGGCCGACGCGGCTGAAGGTCTCAATGGCGTCGCCCACGGCATAGATATCGGGGTCGGTGGTTTGATAGTTGTGATTTACCTTGATGGCGCGGGAGGGCCCCAACTCCAGGCTGGCATCCACGGCAAGCCCGGTCTCCGGCGCCACGCCGATGGAGAGGATCACCGCGTCCGCCGGAATCTCCACGGCCTTTCCGTCCTTCACGGCCGTCACCGCGTGATCGGTGATGGCCGTGACCATGCTGGACAGGTGCAGGTGGATGCCTTTGTCCAGGAGCTCCCTGTGGAGATACTGCGCCATATCGTAGTCCAAGGGAGCCATGACCTGGGCGGCGCCCTCCACGATGCTGACGTTTTTTCCGACGGATTTCAGGTTTTCCGCCACCTCGATCCCCACAAAGCCCGCGCCGGCCACCACGATGTTCTGCGCGCCGGTGGAGTCGATATAGTCCTTCGCCCTGCACACGTCCGTCACATTGCGGATCGTGAACACATGGGGGGCGTTCACGCCCTGGATGCTCCTGGGCACCACGGGGGACGCGCCGGTGGCGAGCACCAGCTTGTCGTAGGGCTCTGTGTACTCCCTGCCGTTGACCAGGTCGTGGACCACTACCTCTTTCCTGTCCCGGCAGATCTTCGTGACCTCGTTCTCGGTGCGCACCTCGATGTTGTGGCGGTACTTGAAGTCGTCCGGCCCCATCATCACCAGCCAGTCGCTGCTCTCCACGGCGCCGCCCAGATAGTAGGGCAGGGAGCAGTTGGAGAAGGAGACATGTTTGCCACGCTCCAGAATCACAATTTCGGCCTGTTCGTCCAGACGGCGGATACGCGCCGCGGCGGAGGCGCCGCCGGCCACACCGCCTATGATCACAACTTTCATATGAAGTCCTCTTTTCTGAAAATGGTCAAAAATCATGCAAAAGGCTTGGGGTCATTCTCGTAATCCACGGGCGTGACGGCCTTGAAGATATCGTCGGAGTCAAAGATCACGCCGACAATGATCTTGGCGCCCTCCACGATGGTGCGGTCACACATCTTTTCGGGGGCGATCCCTTCGGCCTCCTCCTTGGCCTGGATATCGGCGCAGCGCAGGCAGGAGATCTGCTCTATAAAGCGGCTGTGCAGCACGCGGATGAGATGGTTGTTGGGCCAGGGCTCCTGAAAGGGGGCCACGCGGGCAAAAATGAACGACAGGATCATGCAACCGGCCTCCACAACGCCGCAGCGCTCGCCCATACCGCCGCCGCCGCCCATGAAGCCGGAGGCGGAGCGGATCACGTCCTCGGGGATGCGGAGATCCAGCGCGTCGGAGCAGGCGCGGATCGTGGCCTCTGGGCAGTGGAAGCCCATCTCCCGGTAATAGTGCATGGCCAGCTCCCCGGCGCGCTGGACCAGTTCATTTCTGCAGGCTTCTTTCTTACTCATCGCGCTCGTGTTTTCCATAACAATATCCTCCTTGTAGTGGTATCTGAACATTCTTCTGCGGACATTCACGCTGTCCTCTTATTTAAGCAAGAAACGTGCCAATATTAATATCCGGCCTGACATTTCGCCGCGATCACGCAAAAAATCGAAACAGCGTGACGAAAAGTCACGCTGTTCCGGTAAAATGCGGGCAGTTGTCAGGTCGCTGGGCCGGCGTATTTTTCAGCCAGGCGGCAGCAGTACCCGATAAACTGCTGGCAGCTCTTTTTTCTCGCGCGGCCGTCAAAATCGCCGTGGGGAGCGCTCAGCTCTCTGCAGACTAGGGTCCCGTAGTCCTGCTCGATCTCATGAATCAGGCCGCCCACGGGGGGATATACCGTTTCCTTCAATTGGGCGACGCGCTCCCCGGGGGCTTCGGTCTGAAACGGGTCCCTTCCCCGCGCCGCGCTCAGGGCCATGACCGCGCCGATGATCGCGCCGCAGGTGTTCTTGGTGTTTCCCATGCCAAGTCCAAAGCCGGAGGCGAGCTTCAGGGCGGCGTCCGGCAGGCCGGTCTCGTGCATGTCCATGAACGTGCGCAAAACACATTCCGTGCAGTTCAGGCCCTGGCGAAAATATTCGCGCCCCCGCCGCTCGGCCTCCTCCAGCCGTTCTTCCAATGTGTCAATACTGCTCATAACCGTTCTCCTTCGATCACATGAATATGGGGCCGGATGGCCCGCCGGGGGTTCAGCCATTCAGAAGGGCCGTCAACGCGGCGATTTCGCGCTCCACATCCCCGTCATAGAGACAGTCGTCGCTGCTGCGCACCGCTTCAAGCAGAGACCCGAGCTCCAGGAGCTGTGCCTCAATATCCTGCCGTTTTGCGCGGTCCAGCGCGGAGACGACACACACCGCCTGCTCGTAAGTCAGCCCGGAGACCAGTTCCCTGCCGCCGCGGCGGATATCCACCAGCTCCGGATCCTGGCCGGAGGGGTGGACCGTCAGCTCCGCCCCGCCCAGCCTGTTGTGCTGTGATATCATACGATTCAACGCTTCCATATGCGGTTCCTCCGAATATTTTCACCGTGTTTCCGGCTGCGCGGCACAGGCCGGGTCAGTCGATGGTGGTGAAGGTTTTGGAAATGATCTTCCACTCGCCGTTCTCGCAGAGCAGGTGGAAGTGGTCCACCAGCTCTGCGCTGCCGCGAAAGCCGGTCTCGTGGACGGTCGCTTTCGCCACGTTGCCGTTCACCTCCAGATCCCGGATCTCGGCCTGATAGTTGTGCCCCTGCTCCTTCATCGAGGGCTGGGAGCCCATGTCCGCGATAAAGGGTGCCGGCGTGCCGATCAGCAGCTGATCGCCCAGATAGCCCACCATCCGGGCCTCTTTGTGGAACACGCTTTCCAGCATGGGGATATCGGCGGTATAGGTTCCCTTCATATACCGCTCCAGAACTTCGCGTACCTTTTCCGTTTGGTTGTTCATACAGCTTCTCCTTTTTATACGTATTTTTTGGGGGTTCAGACAGGCAGAATTTTCAGAACCGCCGGTTCTGTGTTCAGGCAGACGATGCCTTCTTCGCTCATGTAGTAAAGGTCCTCCAGCCGCGCTCCGAATCTCCCGGGGAGATAGATCCCCGGCTCGATCGAAAACACGGTCCCCTGTGTCAGGAGAGCCTGACTCTGCCCATTCAGACGGGGGACCTCATGCATCTCGCGACCGATCCCATGTCCGAGTCCGTGGGGGAAATAGGGGCCGTACCCTTGCTCTTGGATCAAATCCGCCGCCGCCCGATGCAAACAGGACGCGGCCACGCCCGGGTATGCCGCCGCGACGGCCCGCTCCTTGGCGGCGGCCACAACATCGCAGATGCGCCGGGCCTCCGGCTCCGGCTCGCCCAGGGAATACATGCGGGTCATGTCGCTGTACCAGCCGTGGACCACGATGCTGAAATCGATCAAAATCAGCTCTCCCGCGCCGATCACCCGGTCTGTCGCGAAATTGTGGTACCCCGCGCTGTTGGGCCCGGAGATCACCATGTCCGTAAGGGCCTGTTCCACACCGGGCAGTTCCATACAGAGCGCTCTCAGCTCCGCGGCCGCCTGCCACTCCGCCATGCCCGGTCGGAGTCGGCCCTCCAGCCCGGAGAGGGCACGCTCGGCAAGGCGCTGGGCATGCCGGACCCCCGGGAGCTTTTCCTCCCCGCGCATGCGGCTCACAGCGTCGCCAGCAGCTGGGAGACCAGCAGGCCGACGAAGGTGCCGGCCACGCAGCCGACCGTGGACATGATGACGGAGATAGACACATAGGAGCGGTGATACGTCGCCGCGATCACGGGGGCGGAGGAGTGGCCGCCGACGTTGGCGATGGACGCGGTGCCGCAGGTGTGCAGATCCAGATGGAACACCTTTGCCAGCAGGACGTACAGGACCGCGTGAACGATCAGCACCACCGCGCCCGCGACGATGTAAAGCCACGCGTCCGCGATTTGCAGGATATTGAGCTCGGTGGCCAGCAGCGTCATGACCAGGGTCAGCATCACGTCGGAGACCAGATTGGCGCCGGGCAGCTTGCCCAGCTTCGTCACGCCCAGGGCCAGGCCGACGATGCTGACGAAAATGTATTCCCAGACGCTGGCGTTGATAAAAGCGACGGTGGGCATCATTTTCGCGGCGCAGCGGCTCAGAGCGACCACCATCAGGCTGATACCGATCACCATCAGGATGCCGATGTGATCGATTTTTTCCTCTGCCGTCTCGTCCTCCTCCAGGTTGCGGGAAATTTCATGGATCTGGGTCACATCGGCCTTGGTCCACTTGTTGAATCTGGGGGCCAGGGGGGACATAGCCACCAGGATCATGATCCAGAAGGAGTAGTTGATGTTGATCATCAGAATGATATTGGACATCACGGAGTCGGGCACATCCAGAGACTGCTTGACGGCCAGGAAATTCTGGATGCCGCCGATCCAGGAAGCGCACACGGCGCCGAACTCAGCCGCGGGATGCCCCAGCGCGTTGCCAAAAAGCAGATACGAGACCACAAAGCCCGCGCAGATGGTGATGGTCGCGCAGAAGAAGGCCACCAGCAGTTTGGGACCAAGCTTGAAAATGCGCTTTACGTTGCAGTTCAGGCACATCAGGAACACCATCGCGGGGACCATGTTGTTGACCAGCGCCGTCTTGGTCGCGGTCACGCTCTCGGTCATCGTCCATGCGCCGCAGGTGAACAGCACCATGGTGATGATATAGATGATCAGGATCGGCGGAAATACCTTGTACAGCTTGAGCGGGTATTTCCGCGCAAGCCACAGGATCAACGCCGTGTAAAATGTGATAAATGCCAGGAAGCCTACGCCGGTTGTAATCATTTCTCTTTTCCTCCAGTTTGTGTGGTGACTTCTCTCACCTGGTTTTCGCCGGGGGCGCGTTGACATGCCCGTCGTCCCCGGCTGTGATTCAATTAAGCAAAAAGCG
>CABSFC010000015.1 GCA_902476875.1 uncultured Oscillibacter sp.
AGAATGTGATGCTGCTGGAATTTGAGAATTGCGGCATCCCCCGCGAGGTGTGGGAGGAGAAAAAGGAGACCTTGGAAGCGGCGCTAAACATTTTTATCGTCAAAATCAAGGACGGCAAAGACCGCCGCCATGTGGTGATTCACGCGGTTCCCGCCGATATGGGCTTACCCGATGTTGCACGCTGGAATCCCGCCTATATGAATGGGCTGGGTGACTTTGTACTTGTGCTGGGTCAGGGCTTAACGGGGCTGGTGACTGTCAATCTGGCTGTTACTCCCCATGTCCTGATTGGCGGGTCTACGGGCTCGGGAAAAAGCATCTTGCTAAAGTCGCTGCTCATGCAAGCAATACAGAAAGATGCCTCCGTCTATATCGCAGATTTTAAAGGCTGTGTTGATTACCCGGGGGTCTGGAAAAAAGAGTGTCATTTAATTTCGGACGAAATAAAATTGCGCGACACCCTCAAAGAGCTTGTGGGAGAACTGGAAACGCGGAAGGAAATCCTGCGGGCCGCTGAGTGCGCCAACATCAAGGAATATAATGAAAGAATCCGTCCCATTTTTCGGCGCATCATCATCGCCTGCGACGAGGTGGCGGAACTGACGGATAAGACGGGCCTCAGCAAAGAGGGTAAAGAAAAGATTGACGAAATCACGGGTTACATGGCTACGATTGCCCGTCAAGGCCGCGCCTTTGGTCTGCACCTCATTCTGGCTACTCAACGCCCTGATGCAAATATCCTCCCGGGGCAGGTTAAAAACAATATAGACTGCCGTATTTGTGGCCGCGCTGACAATGTGTTGTCAATGATTATCCTGGATAATGCTGATGCTGCCGACCAGATTCCAAAAGACGCACAGGGGCGGTTTTTAATGCACGACGGCACGGTCTTTCAAGGCTTCATCTTCGGTGAGTGGGAGTAATAACTATGGCAAGGAAGGAGCCCAACGACTACGGCACCGGGATACCTTATCATGAGGTGGAGGCCCTGGCCCGTGTCCTGCTCCCGGAAATTCAAGCCTTTTTCGAGAGTGAGGCCGGACAGAAGGAATTTACCGAATGGAAAGCAGCACAGCGGGAGAAGGACAAGGCAGCAAACAGCTCAAAGTAAAGCAGAGGTGGGGTATCATGCGATACCCCGCCTCATTGCATTTAAAGCACATTTTCAATAGAAATGATAAATCCGAACACATTACCTATCTGGATAATGTAGTTCGGATTATCATTGTTTGGTCCGAGTGGCGAGACTTGAACTCACGACCCCTTGACCCCCAGTCAAGTGCGCTACCAACTGCGCTACACCCGGATGGATTGTTGCTGATGTTCCGAAGTCAGCTTGTATATATTAACACGCCTTTCTATGAAATGCAAGTCCTATTTTCAAATTTTTTAAAAAAATTTCGTCGGGAGTGAACACAAATCCTGTTGACAAATCATTACCACGTATGGTATCATACTTCAAGTGCTTGAGGGGTGGACGCGCCTGCCGGTTTATGGAGAGATGTCCGAGCGGTTGAAGGAACCGGTCTTGAAAACCGGCGATGTGCAAACATCCGTGGGTTCGAATCCCACTCTCTCCGCCAATTTTTTATATGATCTGCGGAAGTACCCAAGAGGCCGAAGGGGCTCCCCTGCTAAGGGAGTAGGCTGGCTTAAAACCGGCGCGAGGGTTCAAATCCCTCCTTCCGCGCCAAGATAAGTTGACAGATTTCGACGAGAAATCTGTCAACTTTCTTTTATATGAGATTAAGCCAATCCCTTGGGCTGCAGTGGTTTCCGCTGCGGCTGTTTTATTTTGAAAGGAGATGTACTAATGAACGAATTTGAAAAGAGTGAAGCGATTAAAGCCAGCCTCCGGAAGGGCTTTCAGGATGGCAGTTCCAAAATGGCAAAGCGCAGATGCTACGGATACAAGACCGCACCAGATGGATCACTGACCATTAATCCTGAAGAAGCGGAAGTAGTCATCTGGATCTTTGAGCAGTACAAATCTGGAAAGAGTCTGGGTAAGATCGTCGGAGGCTTAGAGAAACAAGGTATTCTCTCTCCGACGGGAAAGCCGAAGTGGAATCGGGAAGCGATCGACAAGCTGCTCTCCAATGAAAAATATACAGGCCGTGTACTTCTTCAGAAAACCATCAGCATCGGTGCCGTCCAAATTGAAAACGATGGCCTCATGGATCGGTATCTCTACACCGACTCCCATGAGGCCATTATTTCTGATAAATTGTTTGAGGCGGTACAGCAAGAAAAGTTTAGCCGTTCGAAGAATCTTGGATTAGGACTTTCCATGACGCAGGGGTTCTGATAGAATATAAAGTAAACAAACACGCTATAGGAGGGAAGCTGATGACAAATATGTTCCACATACCCCCTACTGAGATGAACCTGCCGATTGAGATGAGGCATCTGCGTGTAGCTGCTTACTGTCGTGTCAGCACGGAACAAGAAGAGCAGGACAGCAGTATTCAATTACAGGAATTGCACTATACGCGAGTAATTAATGGAAATCCAAATTGGGAAAACGCTGTTTCTGAATGAATCATGGGAGAAGGAAAACAATGGCTTTTGAGGATATGTTAAATGAGAGAGAAGTAGCGGCATATAAGCTGATACAAAACGATCTTCGATATCTATACACAATAGTATGTAATATACAACAACTCACATCAAACTCTAATTATATAGTTTCAGCTATGCCGTTTTTAGGAGTTGTTATTGATGGCGTTGAGGATTGGATAAGGGCAATTAGAAATTCAAAGAAATGCGAAATAAAGTTTCCAATATTTGATTCTGCTACACAAAATTACTACGAAAAAATGAGAACCTCTATAAAATTGTGGTCTACTTCGTATGATAAAATAAAAGAAAATTTGCAAGAATTATATTTGAATAGCGAGCGATATTTTTCAAGTTTATGTAAGCCTATTGCTCGCCAACTTAAGCTATACGATATATTTGGAGCAGATTTTGTAGATGGGGAGTATTGTGGAAATACAATT
Source organism: uncultured Oscillibacter sp. (assembly GCA_902476875.1). GTDB lineage: Bacteria > Bacillota > Clostridia > Oscillospirales > Oscillospiraceae > Oscillibacter. The sequence goes on from CABSFC010000015.1 coordinate 3,003, forward strand.
TTATGTAATTATTACATCCCTGACTTCATATATGGAACCGATGGAAGCTATATTAAACAGTTTTCAATAATTGCCGGGGAATATATTAGGCTGTTTCATGCGGATACAGCTTATGACGTTGACCAATCTATGAATTTTAATTGTAGAGATTATGGAGGCTTTATTAAATCCCCGGTTGGGAATTCGTTTAGTGATCGCTTTGTGTTATTTTCGTTGCTTTGCCAAATTAATTTTATCCTCTTCGGCGTTGCAAAATATATTATTGGAGGGAATTCAACCAAGCTTAGATTCGTATATCTACAGTATTTTTATAGTGCAACAATTCTTCCCGAAGTAAACAATAGGTTGAATGCTGAATTTGCAATAGATATAAGATGGCTGTCAAATGCGTTTAGGAATGCTATGGCCCATTATAAACTTGGGGTTGCGCTAAAATCCAGTGAAATTGATTTTAGCGATTCTTTATATGGGCTTACACAAAAATATTTTTGTTGTGATTATGAACAAATGCTGCAAGTATTACTAGAAAATCTTGCTGCTTTGGCTCAACAATTGAAAGAATATTTAAAACTAAGATAGAAGATTATTGTAGAACAGATAGATATTCAGAACTGGGGGTGAATACAGTTGTCATTGCCGAAACAAATTCAGAATGAAATATATCAATACTGTGTTAACGATTTACCACAAAAAGAATGGTATGAAAAGGAATTCGAATTTATTGAGGATGATAAACTCCGGAATAGACTTGTTGAAGAGTTTAGAGGCATTCGCTTTGCGTATAAACTATATGAGGGAATTGAGGCGACGGAGGAAAATTTAATTTTTGAGGTGCGGCATCAAATTTTCGCATACGCAACTCTCTATGAAGCAGTTATCCACTATATCCTATATACATATTATGCAGATACGGCTGAATTCCATGATATGCAGTATCATCAAGCACCAGCGAAAATAAGCATTCCCAACAGTAAGCTTGCATCACTCAATAAACTGCTTACTCATAATGGAGAAAACATTATTCCATATCATCTTCAAGAACGCAAAAAGGACGATTCTCAAGTTCGATTTGATGATAAATGCAAGACTGCTGAAAAGTTGGGGTTGATTTCCAAGTGCTTAAACAGTGCGGGCGAAGAAGTGGATTTACCAACGGAAATAATTGAAATATATGGATATAGAAATGCAATCCATCTCATAGCCGAACAGCGAAAAGGAATTGAGTATGAACTTGATTTGAGTAAGCGTGCATATAGAAGGATGCGCCCTTTTATTGCTCAGATAAAAGCAAAACTCAAGAAAGATGGGAAAAGTGTATATCGAAGTTGACATTCTTTTTATAAAAAGAGGATTATTATATAGCCGGTACATGATCGTAATCCTCTCAGGGCGTAATCAAGATGCTGGTAGATTAGAAGTTAATTCATCCTATTTTTCGCAAGCAATTTGACTATCAGAAAACCGTTGATACAACTGGATTCCTTCGTGTTTTATCATTGCACTGTGAAAAGTTGAACAAGCCTGTGACATTTTTTGGTATTTTGGTTTGAATACTTATAGTGTTTCGCTTTTCAAACTGAACCCACTACGCTGGGCTTCATTTTGGCTATGGACGCAGACCTGGAGGGCGGTTCCTCGAAAGTGTTCGCCCTTTCCAATAAAGAAAGCCTCGAAGTTTCAACCGCTTCGGGGTTTTTCCTTTGTTTTCAATGGTTTGGTGTCTTGTAGAAACAAAAAAGGAGATTTAAAAAATAAAGAATCGGTTTAGATTAGAAACGAAAAATTTCAAAAAAGCGCTAACGAAATTGCTAACAAAAAGCCCGCCGGGGAGTGATTCCCGGCAGGCTATTTTTATAATGCTTTAATCTTCCTTAAAACGCTGTCATAAACTTTTATATTTACAGCACGAAGTGTATCCATCAATTCATCCATGATTGTCAAAACAGCGGATATTTCCTTTCTGGATACGGCCTCCAAAAATTCGCTATCGCCATATAGCTCCAAAGAATTTTTTCCCGGCCCGGAAGCCTCTGAATATTTCATATCATACCCCTGGCGGTCGACAATCATATGGTCCCGGATCGTGTATAGGTCGGCCAGCATCGCGACGGCGGAAGCGTTGTGATTTGCGAGCCTGATTTCGTAAATCCACGCAGCTTCATATAAGCCCATGAAATCGTTGTGTCACAAGGGCTCCGAGGTTTTCAAGGAATATGAAACTCTATGTAAGTTTATAAGCCCCCACGCCAAAATGGTGTAAAAATGGTGTAAGGATGGTGTAGGGGCAATTCCGGGAAAGCTCCCATGCAGCAAGAGCAGGACGGTATCTACAGAAATGCGGATGCCGTCCTTTTTTCGTTGGGTGGGAGTAAACCACAACAAAAGCAAGGAGCGAACATATGGCTGCATATCAACTGGAAATCAAGCAAATCGTGGATTACCCACGCTGTCGGATCTACCGGCAGTTTATCCAGACTCTAATCGCAGACCGGAGCATCCGTACCAGCAACGGAGGCTCCGGCCTTTTTTATTTTACCGTCCTCTGCTCCTACGCAAACTTTCGCACCTCGTACCGCAGACTGGACGGCATCAGCTACACGATCTACCCGGGTGAGTGGATCTGCTCCCTGAGTGAAATGGCCCAGTGGTTCCGATGCCGCACCAAGGGGCGGGCGCTGGATATCCTGTTCATGCTTCAGGAGGCCCATCTTATTCACTACACCGTCCTGGGCCGGGGCAGACTGGTCAAGTATCGGATCATGGACTGGCGCCGGCACAATACAGTGCTGGACTACAACTGCCCCTGTCAAAAGGATGTGGGCTTTTTCTTCCTCCCGGTCTCCACCGCTGCCGAACTGGTCAGCTTTGGGAAATGCTCCGACATAGATATTCTGCTTGACCTGTGGATTTCAGCGGTCTACAACGATCAGCGGGTGCAAGGCTCATTCTCAGGCCCGGTGGCTTACTTCCGGGATGGGAGTGGCTGTCCGCTGGTGTCCTATGCGGACCTGGCCCAACGCTGGGGCATCTCTAAGGCAACAGTGGGACGGGTTTTGAAGAAGCTTGCAAAACAGGGGCATATCTCCCTGCTCACCTTCCCGGGCCGCCATGGGACTGCCATTTACCTTCAGAACTACCTCTCCACCATGTTCCAGATCTCTGATGTCATGGTGGACAAGGAAGAAGTGGCCCTCTCCCTCAACATCAAACTTGCCCCCCAGGAGAGCGGAGCCGATGCTGCGGGACAGCCTGCGGACATCGTTTCAGCGGAGCCGGTTATCGTTTCAGAACCGACGGAAGAGCAAATTGCTCAGCGAGTGCTTCAAATCCTTGTGCTGCAAGGAATCTCGTGTGGTGTATGCCCCCGCTGCTCCTATAAGTTATATCCTTTATCGGGCGATGGAGAAGGTATGTTAGAGGGAGGCTCCGCGGCACAGAGGCGTTTCCACATGGAAGTTCTCTGTCATAGCGGCAGGCCGATATATGTCTTTGAACTTTCCACAAGGGCTGTGGACGCACCAGAAGAAGGAGGTTGTGCAAATGGCTAAAAAGCAGATTGCCCGGGATGTAACGGAGGATCCCCGCTATCACGATACCTGGAAGCTGCTCAAAAAATACCGGGATGTGGTGTGGAGTCTGGAATTGTCCGTCCAGCACTTGAAAAAGCGGTTCGAGGTAGAGTACGGCAGCAGTATTGAGGAGTTTTTGGAGTCGGTGTATCTGGCCGGGGCCGACTTGGGTGGGACGGAGATCGAGCATCAGGCCCAGTGTATTGAGCGCAGTCACAAAATGCTCACGCTCATGGAGAGTGCCGTAAATCTGCTCCGTACCCGGCATAAGAACGGCGAGGAATACTACTGGATCTTGTACTACTCCTATCTTTCTCCGCAGCAGCTTCCCAATGTGGAGGAGATCGTCAACCAGCTCTGTCCTCATATCCGTGACATTAGCCGGGCCACCTACTACCGAAAGCGGGAAAAGGCGGTGGAAGCCCTCAGTTCCATCCTCTGGGGTTATACTTCCCAGGACTGTCTGGCCCTTCTTGCGGACTTTTTCCCGCCGGAGCAAAGTAAGTGAGATGAAATTGAGACAGGGTTGAGACTGAATTGAGCCGGTTATGAAATTGACGCAAGAATCCATATATGTTAGACTGGTCATGCTCAAAACTGTAACCACAACTGAAAACAACTGCAAGAGGACGCCAGCGGCGTCTTTTTTCGCGCCCTTTTGCGGGGCATGGAACAGCATCCGAAGAGATTCGGGTGCTGTTTCTGTTTTCAGCCATCCAATCAGTGAAGGAGGTCTTTTTATTTGAAACATGAACCGACCAGTCCCGCCAAGCGGGAGCAGGGCAAGCCGAAGTTGCTCCGCATCCTCTACATGGCCTATCTGGCCCTCTGCCTGTGTCCCTGCCTCTGCCTTCAGGCGGCCGCGGCGGACACCCTTTGGAGCAAAGCCAGCGAGATTATGCAGGATGTCTACAAACAGATCCTTGGTATTTCTACCATCGCCGCCATCGTGACCGCCGCTGTGGCCCTGCTGATGATGAATTTTTCCCGCTCCGGCCGTACAGTGGATGAGTCCCGTTCCTGGCTCAAGCGCATTATTATTACATGGATCGTACTCAACGGTTTGGGCTTCATCATGGCCTATATCACCCCCTTCTTCTCCGGGGGCCAGTGGACGCCGTAAGCTATGGGCATTTTAGACGGCATCGTAGAGTGGATCGCAGAACAAGTCATGTATGGCCTGGATTTGATCAACACATCAGTTTTGGGCGCACTGGGCTGTGATATGTCTGTATTTCTGCGATACTTCCCGGCAGCGGAAACGATGTACCAGGTCTTTGTGGCCCTCGCCATCGGCCTGATCCTGCTGCTCTGGGTATGGAACCTCTTTAAGAATTTTGGCCTGGGCGCCGGCTCGGAGGCGGAAGATCCGGTAAAGCTGAGTCTCCGTTCCATCCTGTTCATCGCCTTGGCCTGGTACGCAGACGATATTGTGAACATCGTTCTGGATATCGGCGGCACTCCCTATGACTGGATCTTGACTTCCTCGCTCCCCAGCTTGGATTTCGCCAGCTTTAATTCAGTCATGCTGACCATCATCGGGGTCTGTGCCAATGGGGCCGTGGCCCTTATCGTTCTGATCTTGGTGCTCATTTTGGCGTGGAACTATCTAAAACTGCTCTTTGAGGCAGCGGAGCGGTATGTTCTGTTAGGTGTACTGGTCTACACGGCTCCGGTGGCCTTTGCCATGGGGGCGGCCCAGTCCACCGCTAACATTTTCAAGAGCTGGTGCCGGATGTTTGGCGGCCAGGTGTTCCTGCTGCTGATGAACGCTTGGTGCCTGCGGCTGTTTGTCAGCATGGTTGGCACCTTCATCTCTAATCCTCTTTCTATCTGATGGGAGGGATAGCTACGAAAAAACACATGAAATTATCCATAATGCTGGTGGCTGTGCTGGCACTCACTGTTGCGCTTACAGTCCCGGCCTTTGCCATTACAGAGGCAGAGGTGGAGGCTCAAGTGGCTGCGTCCAGCAAGGAGGCGGTCACAGGGAATGTGCTGATTTGGTTTCTCTGCGCCATCGGTTTTCTAAAGGTCTCCCAGAAAATCGACAGTTTCATGGCGAGTTTAGGGGTCAATGTGGGGCATACCGGCGGCTCTATGTTAGCCGAGGCCATGATCGCCACCAGGGGTGTTTCCACCATTGCCAGCGGCTTTGGCCATGCTCTGGGTGGTCTGGGCAGACGGGGCGGCTCCGCTCCGGACGGATCAACTGGCGGCGGCAATCCGGGGGGGCTTTCTGAAAGGCGGCCTGGCTGGGGTGGTCAGTCGCAAGGTCAACAGTGACGCAGTAAAGACGGCCACCACCGCCACCTCCGCAGTCAACACGGTCAAGTCACAAGCTACCTCTACTGCGGCGCAGAATACCGTGGTCACAGACCGCCAAAGCAGCCAGTCCGACCATGTTGGGCAAAAAGATACTCAGGTCATCTCGTCCCAGGGGCAGACTGCCACCCACGAAAAGCAGGCGGCAGTCTCACACACCAGCGCCGTACACACATCGTCCCATACAAAGGCCCATACCGCATCTACATTCCGTGGAGTGGGCCTGGGCGGTGCGCTGTTTGCAAAGTCGCTGTTGGCGGGCGGAAGTTTTGCTAATGATGTGATAGGGACAGTCGCTCGGGGCGATCTGCGCTCTACAGGCTCCATCACCGGGGATCTGGCGGCCCAGTCTCTCCAATCCTACATGGGCTATACCGCCCTGGGCGAAGGCGCCAAAGATATGCCCGCATTTTCTAATGTGGAGATCGGCGGCGGCAGGATCACTGGTGTGGAAACTGCGCCGGGCAGAACGGAGGGACTGGCTTTCGGGATGTACCACGCCGGGCAGTATGCCGAGCCCCAAGGGGACTACACCAAAGTCCACTCGGCAGACGGGACGCTGTGGTATAAGCAGTATGCCCAGGATGCCGTAGAGCGCAAGCCCTACGAGGCTCCGGATGGGACAGTGGCTTACCATGAGAAGATCGTCAAGAAATTGCCCGACCCGCCCAAACGCAAGGATCGGATGTAGGGAGGGTCTATGAGAAACGAAGAACGGGATTTCTATGTGATCCCACCGAATTTTATTGAGGGCGGCACTCTGCTGGGCGGGATGTTCAAGACCCGCAATGTGATTGAGGCAGGCGTTTTAGCTGTGCTGGTGGGCGGCCCCGTCGTTGGGCTAGACCTTTCCCTGACTACCCGCATCATCATTTTGTGTCTGACCGCTCTCCCGCTGGTGCTAGTGGCCCTGATTGGCATTTCAGGCAGCAGCCTGTCCGCCTTTGTACTCCAGTTTTTCTCCTATCTGCGGAACCGCCGTATCCTGTCACGGGACGGCCAGGAGGGCGAAAAGAGCAAAAAATCCCTGCTCCCCAGTTGGATGCGTACAAAGCGTAAGGAGCCGGCAGCGCCGGAGCATGAGACCATGCCCGCCAGCCGGCGGCGGCTGCGGTTCGACTTCAAGACGCGCAAGGTGGATCAGTTCAAGACCTTCCTACCGCCCGATGAAACAGTCAAGCCCCTCAACCCATTGGCGGACTATGTTCCTATTGAGAAAATACAAAACGGCGTTATCTACACCAAAGATCACCGCTACATCAAGGTGGTTGAGGTGGTTCCGGTCAACTTTCTGCTCCGCAGCGCCCAGGAACAGCGCAGTATCATCTACTCCTTCATCTCCTATCTGAAAATCTCGCCTGCAAAAGTCCAGTTCAAAGTGTTGACCAAACGGGCCGACATCGACCGCCATGTGGAGACAGTACGCAAGGAGTTGGGCCGGGAGACTGACCCCCATTGCCGGGCGCTCCAGGAGGATTATCTGCGGCTCGTCCGGCAGCTCGGTTCCAGAGAGGCTATCACCCGCAGGTTTTTCCTGATCTTCGAGTATGAGGAACTGCCCGGCACCCGCAGAGGGCACGAGGAAGAGGAGGCCATTGCTTCGCTGCAAACGGCGGCCCGGACGGCCTCCAACTACCTGCGCCAGTGCGGGAACACGGTGCTGATGCCGGAGGATGAAGATATGGCTGCTTCCGAGATCCTTTACAATATCCTCTGCCGCAAGGAGAGCAATGAGGAACCCTTCACCGACAAGGTCAAGCGCGTCCTGGCAGAATATGTGGCGGAAGGGCGTTCCTTGGACAACATTCCTTCCAACGAGTTCTACGCTCCCGGGCAGATTGATTTTACCCACGGCCACTACATCTGCATTGATGGTGTTTACTACACCTATCTGCTGGTTCCCTCCAGCGGTTACAAATCCCAGGTGCCGGCCGGGTGGCTCAGCCTCATCGTCAACGCTGGAGACGGTATCGATCTGGATATGTTCCTCACCCGCCAGCCCAAAGACAGGATGATAAGGAAGCTGGGTCAACAGCTGCGTATCAACCGAAGCAAGATCAAAGAGGCCAGTGACACCAATACCGACTTTGACGACCTGGACGGAGCCATTCAGAGCGGCTATTTTCTCAAAGATGGGTTGGGCAATAATGAAGATTTTTATTATTTGAATTTGCTCATCACCATTACCGCAGGCAGTATCGACAATCTGGAGTGGAAAAGTGCGGAGATGAAAAAACTCCTGCTCAGCCAGGATATGGATGTTCAGACCTGTTCCTTTTGCGAGGAGCAGGCTTTTTTATCCTCTCTCCCGCTGGTCTCCTTGGAACGCCGGCTCTATGAACGCTCCAAACGGAATGTGCTGACACTGGGGGCGGCCAGCTGCTATCCCTTTACCTCCTACGAGATGTGCGACGACAACGGCATCCTCCTGGGGGTGAACAAGCATAACAACTCCCTTATCATCGTGGACATCTTCGACTCCCGCGTTTATAAAAACGCCAATATTGCCATCCTTGGCACCAGCGGCGCGGGCAAGAGCTTCACGATGCAGCTGATGGCGACCCGGATGCGGCGAAAGGGCATCCAAGTGTTCATCGTTGCTCCGCTCAAGGGGCATGAATTTCATCGGGCCTGTTCCAATATCGGCGGGGAGTTTATTCAGATCTCTCCGGCCTCCCGGAACTGCATCAATGTGATGGAGATACGGATGGTAGACAAGTCCGTGGATGAAATGCTGGATGGCCCTGGCGTGGAAAAATCTCTGTTGGCGGCCAAAATCCAGCGGCTCCACATCTTTTTCAGCCTGCTCGTTCCCGATATGAGCCATGAAGAGCGGCAGCTTTTGGATGACGCCCTCATTCGCACCTACGCATTGAAGGGAATCACCCACGAAAACAACACTTTAGAGGACCCGGAGCGCCCAGGGCAATACCGCACCATGCCGGTGCTGGGCGACCTCTATGAAGTCCTGAAGCAGTCGGCAGATACCAAGCGGCTGGCAAATATCATCAACCGTCTGGTCAACGGCTCCGCCCGTACCTTCAACCAGCAAACCAATGTGTCACTGGATAATAAGTACACGGTGCTGGATATCTCTGAACTGACGGGCGACCTGCTGACGGTAGGTATGTTCGTGGCGTTGGATTTTGTTTGGGATAAGGCTAAGGAGAACCGCACCGAGGAAAAGGCCATCTTCATCGACGAGTGCTGGCAGCTCATCGGAGCCAACAGCAACCGTCTTGCCGCCGAGTTTGTTTTGGAGATTTTCAAAATCATCCGTGGCTACGGAGGCTCGGCCATCTGCGCCACCCAGGACATCAATGACTTCTTCGCTCTGGAGGACGGAAAGTACGGTAAGGGCATCATCAACAACGCCAAAACAAAGATCCTGCTCAATCTGGAGGAGGAAGAGGCCCGGCGAGTCCAGTCCATTCTCCATCTCTCCGAGGCCGAGGTCATGGAAATCACCCACTTTGAGCGGGGCAGCGGCCTGATCAGCACCAATAACAACAATGTGACGGTGGAGATCAAGTGCAGCCAGATGGAAAAGGAACTCATCACCACCGACCGCCGGGAACTTCAGGAACTGCTGGACAAAACCAACAGGCCAGACGGCCTAATACGCCCATAATGCGCCGTTTATACGCCTAAAGCCACTTGTGCGTCAATAATGCGGTGCTAATACGCATAGTCCATTTTCCAATACGCCCGTAATACGGCGTTAATACGCATAGGAGGAGGCAACGCCCTATGAAAACACGCTCCGACCTGTATGGGCAGGAGGCAGCCAGCCTGCTACGGGATATATCCATGTACCGGGCCTTGACGGAGGAACAGCTCTTGCGCCTGTATCCTGGCAAGCGGGAGAAGGTCAAAAATCTGCTGGCCTATCTGGTCAAGCAAAACCGAATCTGGTACACAGAGGGCCTATACTGTGCCGAACCCGATGGCACCGAGGAATTAGACCGTGGCCTGTTGGCGGCGGTCTGGGTTCTGGCCGACTTCATAGACCGGGTGGAATACCACTCCGTTGGCGACTACCCGGCCAAGGTCATTTTTTTCGCGGATGGACAGGTCTATGAGATCGTCCATGCGGCCCAGGGTAAGGAAACACTTTTAGCCCGTGTGCTGGCGGACACCAGCGAGGAACCGTCCTGCTATCTGGTGCTGGTAGACGAACCGGAGCAGATCGAACAGCTTCAGCTGCCCCATGTCAACGGCTACTGCACCGTTTCCCCGGATGGCGAAGTCCGATATTATCAAAAAGAGTAAGGAGGAAAACTTTGGAGCGGACAATTCTCTCAAAGCGGATCACATCTATTTTGGAGGACATTTCACGGCTCACCAATGCCCTGTATGCCCTGAACAACACCGATATTCAGCGGTATCCCGACAACTATGAGGTATTGTCCACCGATGCCGCCCTCCGGGCTGAGCGGATCGCCTGCCGGCTGCGTCACCTGCTCTACGCCTCCACCACCATCAAGAAAGAGGAATACCTGACCTCCGCCGCTGTCATGCAGGGCATCGAAGTTCAGAACAATGAAGGCGTTTTGGAGATCACTCTCCCCAGCCTGCTTCCCAAGCGAAAACAGCGGCAAAGCACGGAATATCTCCTTGACCCATTCACCGCTGCCATGAGCCAGTATGCCAAGGGCCACCCTATGCCCAGGTTTCAGCATTGTGTGATCTGTTTTTCCCATGTCTACCGAAAAGACCTGCCCAAGCGCAGGATCAGGGACTACGACAATCTGGAACTCAAGCAGTTTTTGGATGTGGCGGCCTCCTTCATTCTGACGGATGACAGCGGCCTGCTGTGCGATGCCTACAACACCACGGAGCTGGGTGAAGAGGACTGCACTCGCATCTTTATCATGGACAGCAGACGATTTCCAGACTGGCTGGACGCCAGGGAAAACGCCCTCCAATCCATTGCCGATTTGTAAGAAAAAGGGGTGGAAAATCCATATCCCATTTTGCCCTTTTGGGACGCTCCGTTTTTGGGATATGGGGCAGCGGAGCGGTAAAGCCCTGAAAATCAAAGCGTTCACCACCCTGCGTTTCATCAAAAAACGCCCAGGCTATAAAGACCTTGGGCGAAAAACTGGCTCCAGGGAGGTGCTCGTATGAGCGATAAGAAAAGAACGCTGCCGGCCCCGAACACGCTGCCCGGCCTTCTGCTGACATTGACCGCTCTCTCAGGCGAGTTCCCTGCCACCCAGGTCAACCGTCTGCCCGGCACCGATTCCTACAAGGCCCTTGCAGTCAAGCGGCTCAAACGGGAAAAACTCCTTCGCACCTACTACCGAGATGGGCTGAGAGGTCTGCGCCTGACCAGTACTGCCAAACGGCTCCTGCTTACCCAAGCTCCCGACCGCTTTTTACCCCTTCTGTCTGGCGATACCGCGACTAACGCACCCAAGTACACCACCCCGCACCGGCTTCGGCTTCACCGTATGGCCGAGGTGCTGGTGACGATGCGCAACACGGGCATATCCTCTTTCCCCTGGGAAAAGCCGGCTGTCTTTCAGCCAATACCCCCGGGCGCTGACAATCCTATTGTCTGTCCGGTCTATTACAGTTCCAGAGAGGTGAAGGAGATTGGCCCGCAAGCAGCCCAGATACGAGGTTCCCGCGCAACCGGCCTCCTGTTCATGGATGACGGTATTTTTGTGATCTACAACACTGGGGGCGGCCAGATGAAGTGGGAGTACAAAGCCGAATTACGCCTCAAGGCTTTGTTCCAGACAGAGGTGTGCCAGTACCGGCTCCCGGCGCAATTCCAGGGGGTCAATCTGTGCGCCTTGGTCTTTGGGAATGGGATGGAACCACTGGAACTGTTCATGGGAGCCGGTGACAGCAGGGCAAAGAACTATTTTGTCTTGGACGGCAGCTATGAGCATTTCTACTACCTGACCAGTGACCGAAGGGGCGAGTTTGGCCTGCGGCTGTTGTGTGAACCGGAACTGAAGGCGGCTTTGGACGAAATTCTTTCTGAGGATCTATCTGAGAGCAGGCCCAACTGGAGCGTGGAAAATGACGCGCTTGACAGCAATGGCGATCCCGTTTTGTTTGCCTACCTCTGCGATATGCCTCGTATCAAACGGTTTGATACGGCGTTGGATCTGCACGGGCGGATTGGTACGCTGATTTGTTTTGACTTCCAACTGGAAGCCTTGCGGCGGGTGTGCGGGCCGAGGGTCAAATTCCAGAGCATCAATTTTGAGGCCCTTGAAAGGAGTGTCGTTTATCCAGAAAAAGAACCTGATTAAATCCCTCATTGCTCTGCCGTTTGCCATAGCCGCCCTGCTCTATGGGGGCGGCTATCTTGCTCAGCTTATCTATAACTACGGTATGTGGCAGGAAGAGGGGGCTGCCTTTGGCACGGCTCCTCAGTTCCCGGATGGGAATTTCTTTGTCTGCATTGCCGCTGTGTTTCGCTGGCCCTCCGGCCTGTATGGGCTGGGGATTTGTGTAAGCCTGCTGGCTCTGCTGATCTTCATGGTTATGCGGATGGGGTACAGCGATACCGGCGAATATGACCGTGAGCGCAACCTGATCTACTCCAACAAGGGCACCTACGGGACGGCGGGCTTTATGACCCGCAAGGAGATAAAGGGCGTCCTCGACCTGGTGCCCAATATCCGAAAACATCACGGCACTATCCTGGGGGAACTGGACGGCCAGGTTGTCTGTATCCCAGAGAAGACTCGTTTCAATGGAAATCTGGCCGTATACGGCGCCAGCGGCTCCAAAAAGACCAGGGCATTTTGCGTCAACATGATACTCCAGTGTGCTGCCAGCAAAACCTCCCTGGTAATTTGCGACCCCAAAAGTGAACTGTATGAAAAGACCAGTGAATATCTCCGCAGTCGGGGATATACCGTCAGGGTATTCAACCTGGTAACGCCATCGGCATCGGACTCCTGGAACTGCCTGTCGGAGATCCAGGGTCAAGAACTGATGGCACAGCTTTTTTGCGATGTGATCATCAAAAATACCGGCAGCGAGCGCGGGGATCACTTCTGGGACAATGCGGAACTGAATTTGCTCAAGGCCCTTGTCCTCTATGTGGAGCGGTGTTATCCCCCGGAGAAGCGGAACATTGGAGAGGTCTATCAGCTGCTTTCCATGAGTTCGGAGAAGGAACTGAACGCCCTTTTTGATGTGCTGCCCATCAGTCATCCGGCCAAAGCCCCGTACAGCATCTTTAAGCAATCCAGCGAAAGCGTCCGGGGCGGTGTGATCGTAGGCTTGGGCTCCCGCCTTCAAGTGTTTCAAAACCAAGATATCCGCAATATCACCGGCCACAACGAGATCGACCTGGAACTGCCGGGCAAGGAACTATGCGCCTACTACTGCATCACCAGCGACCAGGACAGCACCTTTGATTTCCTGTCCTCGCTGTTTTTGTCTTTCATCTTCATTCGCCTGGTACGCTATGCCGACCAGTATTGTCCAGGAGGAGAACTGCCCATCCCTGTCCATGTGTTGGGAGAAGAACTCTGTGCCTGTGGCGTGATCCCGGATCTGAGCCGCAAAATTTCTGTAATCCGGTCTCGCCGGATCTCTATGTCCTGCGTGTTTCAAAATCTGGCCGGCCTGCAAAATCGCTACCCCTACAACCAATGGCAGGAAATCCTGGGCAACTGTGATGTGCAGCTCTTTTTAGGCTGTACGGACGCCTTGACAGCAGATTTTATCTCCCAGCGCACCGGCGAAGCCAGCATTGCCGTTACCAGCAAGGCCAAACAGCTTGGCACCTGGCGGGTGTCCAACTACACTCCCGAATACCGTGAGACCAGTGGCGTAGGCCGGCGCAAGCTCATGACCATGGATGAAGTGCTGCGGATGGATGTGGATCGGGCGCTGGTCATCATCCGAGGGAAAAAAGTATTGGAGGTTGATAAGTACGACTATTCAAAACACCCGGAGGCGAAAAAACTCCGGCCCAGCAAGGCCGCCTCCCATGTCCCGGCGTGGCGGAAGGCAGATGATGGGCGGCAGGCCGCCCCAAAGCCTGCCGCCAAAAAGTCTCCCGCAAGGGGGGTGAAAAAGCGGGCTGATACAGAAAAGGCCGCTCCCCCGCCCAAACCGTCCAGCCAGGGAGTACAGGCATCGGAAACGGTGCCTCCGCTGGCGGAAGGGCAAGTCATGGAGCAGCCGAAGCCCAAGATCATATCCGCCACAAAAGATTCCATTCTGTCAAAACCAACTGTGAATAAGGAGGATTAAATTTTATGCCCAAGAAGAAAAATGTTTCTCCGCCCCCGGAGGAACAGTCCCCGGAGACGGAAACTTCCGTCCAGGAGAGCGAGGCCGTTTTGCCCGATGTGAACAAAGATCTGACTGCCGAGGCCCCGGTTGAGGACACCCCGGCTGCTGTGGACGGAGAGGGCCGGGAGCAGAGCGAGGCGGACGCCCCCGCTGCGGCAGACACCATTTTCCCCCCGGATGTCCCCATTCCCGAAGATGGCGAGGCCATTCCACCCCATGAGGATACCCCTGGCGCTGGGAGCGATGAGGGTGAAGCCGCCTTTGGCGAGGTGCTGCGGGAGTTGGGGGCAGCCGCGGCTCAAGAGGAACGGCCGCTGACGCTGAACCCGGAGGGTATCCCACCCCAGGATGGGGCCGGCGAGTTCAGTGAGGATGATCTGCTTCTGCTCTCCGATGGGGAGACCGAGGCTGCCCTGGAGGATGGCGTCGCTGAAGAGGCACCGCCCGCCTCCCATCCTATTGCCAGTCACCGCAACGAGCGGGTGCTTACCATCGACGCCCGTGGGGAGATCCAGACCCAGGAGGAGCGGGATGCGGCCATCTGGCACGAGATCCAAAACTCTTATCGTACCCGCCGACTCCTTACCGGTACGCTGGACGGCGTGGAGAAGCTGGACTCCGGCCTGACCCTGGCCGTGGTCAACTACAAGGGCTTCCGGGTGGCAATCCCGGTGAAGGAGATGATGCTGGAGCAGGTGGGTAAAATGCCTGCGGGTCCGGAATTTACCGAACTGATGGATCGGCTCCACCGTATCCTTAACTCCCGACTGGGCTGTGAGATCGACTTCATCGTGAAGGGCTATGACAACGACAGCCGCAGTGTGGTCGCCAGTCGGCGGGACGCCATGCTCCGTAAGCGTAAGACCTTCTACATGGATGTGGATGAGTTGGGCGAGCACATGATCTATGAGGGCCGGGTTGTCCAGGCCCGGGTAGTGGCCGTGGCGGAGAAAGTGATCCGGGTAGAGGTGTTCGGTGTGGAGACCTCTATCATCGCCAGGGGCCTGTCCTGGGAGTGGATCGGCAACGCCCGTGACCATTTCAGCGTGGGGGATCGTATTCTCGTCCGCGTTCAGAAAATCGTTCGCACTGATCTGGAACACCTGTCTATCCAGGCAGATGTCCGCAGCGTGTCTGCCACCAACAGCCGAGACAACCTGAAGAAGTGTATGCCCCAGTGCCGGTATGCCGGGCGGGTCACCGATGTCCGCAATGGTGTTGTATTTATCCGGCTCAATAATGGCGTCAACGCTATCGCCCACTCCTGCTATGATTTGCGGACGCCGGGAAAAAAGGATGATGTCAGCTTTGCCGTGACCCGTCTGGATGAAGAGCAGGGGGTCGCCATTGGGATCATCACCCGTATCATCAAACAAAATCTGTAAAAGAGGAGACGGCCATTATGAAGCATTTTAGAACGCTTGCGCTCTGCCTGCTGCTGGTGCTTTCTCTGGCTACCGGGGCCATGGCAGCCGAGGTTCCGGAACAGCTGGTGGTGGAGAACCTAAACGGCCAGCAGCGCATGGTAAAGACCTATGTGCTCCCCCCGGACGCCGATCCGGAAACGCTCAAAGAGCCGTCGTTTGACTACGACGGCTTTACTTACACCTGGGCCTATACAACGAAGGAGGAGAAACCCTTCTTCCATGCTCAGACGGTGACAGAAACCGTAACCGTTGAAACCTCCAGCAAGAAGCTGGATGATATTCTGGAGGTCCTGGCTCCCAGTATTCCCTATGATGATAAAGGGTTCAGCGGTGAGTTGGCCTTGGATCACACTACGATCCGCACCGAGGCTGCAGGATATGCCACAGGCAGCCGAACGGTGACGGCTACCAAAACCATCGGCCCGGTGGATCGCAACGATATGTCCTATGTTCCGGCCACCACGGTAAAGGACGGTTTGACCCTGAGCCTGTCCAATGTGGAGTGGCAAGTCATTGGAACCGACCTGGTGGGCGAGGTGCTGGCCCCCTCCTCATACCAAGCAATAGCCACCTATTCCGGGAAATCATCCTACAGCTATGCCACAGGATATGTGACTACAGCGGAGTATCGGGGGGAAGTAACCGCCCAGGGAATCGAAAGTATCACTTATACCGTTGTATTCACGGGGGAGCCGGTCGTACCGGAGGAGCCGGAGCCCGAACCGGGCGCCAATCCTCTGCGCGCTTTTTCTGGTTCTCCGCTGGTTGCCATTGGTGCAGCCATGCTTCTGTGCCTTCTGGCCGCTCTGGGTGTACTCCTGTTCCGGCAGCGGAAAAATGTACTGGTTTACATTCCCGGCGATAAACCCAGGGACTACAAGCTCATTGCCAAGTTCCGCGCCGAGGCCAGATACCCCAGCATCGACCTGAGAGAAACGGAACCCTATCCCACCGGCACAGTCGCCATCGAGCTGAAGCGCGCCCTGGCGAAAGAACTTGTGGGCAAGGAGTTCTCGGTTCAATGCAAAAACGGCGTCCACAGCTATACAGTGCTTCAGGCCGACAGCGGAGACTGGCACGAGTTCGATGTGGACGCACCGGACACTGATTTGTAAGGAGGCGCCTATGCGAAAACTGCTTTCTACGCTCATGGCAACTATGGCCATGCTTTCTGTTTCGACCGTCGGCGCCAGTGCCGCTGACTATTCTTTCTCTACCGATGCTCCCGCCGACTACTACGGCAGCACCTCTTATGAGGAGGTCTACGGCTCCCAATACAACTACGGCGGCCCCAATGTGGTAGACTACCAGATCCCGGAACTGGAGTACGGCAACTCCAGCACGACCCAGATCGGCGTGATGGAGAAGATCCCTTTGCCTGGTCTTCAGCAGAGCGTCTATTCCTCTGCCGGCGGCGGCAGCTATGGGATCACAGACAGCGCCGGCGCCGGGGTTCCCGGGGGCACCCCCGGCATCTCCGGGACGGCGGGCGGCGTTATTCTTCCGGGGTCTGTCCAGTTCACGACGCTGAGCGATATCAGTTTGCTCTCCAACGGGGCCATTGGGCGTATCTCCATTCCCGCCCTGGGTATTAAGAATTACTATGTCTGGGAGGACACCACCTCCTCCAGCATGAGCAAGGGCGTGGGCCACTTCACCAGCACCTCCGTCTGGAACGGGAATGTGGGGATCGCCGGCCACAACCGGGGAGCCAAGTATATCATCGGCAGCATCAAAAATCTGGAGACTGGCGATAAAATCACCTATACCACCTCTCAAGGCACCCGCACCTATGCGGTGGAAACGGTGTCCAAGATCCGCAACGACGACTGGAGCTACCTGGAAACAACTTCAGATAACCGCATCACCCTTGTGACCTGTGTGGCTGGGGACAGCAGCCATCGGTGGTGCGTCCAGGCAGTGGAGGTTCATTAAACAGTTGTTGAAATAATTCCTTTGTTTTCGTATAGGGTAAGTATCAACGAAACAAAGGAGGTCTTTTCCCATGAAAAAGGCAGCGATTTCCCTTTTGGCCGGTATTGTTCTCGGTGCTGCACTGATGTCCGGTTCCTTTGCGGAGGCGGCGGAAGCCTTTTTGAAGGCATACCCCAGCGCCCACACAATGTATCTGGACGGCCGGCAGATAGAACTGGAGGCATATGTCATCAATGGCAGCAATTATGTTCGGCTCCGGGATGTGGGCGAGGCCGTAGGCTTCAATGTCTATTGGGACAACGGAAAGAACTGCGTCCAGATCGACAGCGACGCCCCTTATACCGGCCAGCCGCCTGCGGATACCACGGAGTTGGACGCCGTGCGGCAGGAAATTGTCCAACTGGTCAATCAGGTGCGCCGTGAAAACGGCATGGGTTATCTGACGGTAGACCAAAGACTGATGGACGCCGCCCAGGAGCGGGCCGAAACATTACAGACCTACCATGATACCCGGGCGGAGTGTGAAGCTGTGATCGCCCATGGCTACCCCCACGGCTTTGGAGCCAACATCACAGCATTTACATCTAAAGTGGATGTGGCGCAGCAGGCGGTCACGAACTGGGTGAACTCCTCCGGCCACTTTCAGACGATGATCGCTCCAGGTGACGCCATCGGCGTCGGGGTGGCGCAAGACCAGCACAAGACAGTCTGCTATCTGTTTATCGGAGATCCCAATTCCCACAATCCCTATGAATAACGAAATATCGTGCCGAGAGGCCATTCAGCTTTTATAGCTGGATGGCCTCTCTTTATACCCAAAATCAAGAAAAAAGGAGTGTTTTACGCTATGAAGCGAATCCATATCCCGCACAGCCGCATCCTGGCGGCGCTGCTGGTGCTGGTCTGTGTGCTGGGCCTTCTCCCGGCCACTGCGCTGGCAGCCAGCCCCAGCACCATCGTGATGGACGACTGTACCCATAACGGCGTCTACTATGAGTCCCCCAGCTTGGGCACCTGCTGGCTCCATCAGATGCACTTTGATTATGAAGGTGCAAGCGTTATGGGCTTTTGCGCCGAAAAGGGCAAAGGTATGGGGTGGTCTTTGGAGGGACACACTTGGAACAATCCCAAGTCCATTTCAGACCCCACAGTGGAGACCATGATGGCCTATTTTTACGCCCATTCCACCGGCGTCTTTACCGACCGGGCAAAAGCACTCGGTTTGGACACGGTATGGAGCAGCGATTATATCTGGACGATGAACGCCTGGGTGCAGGCCGTCGTTTGGCGCTATAAGGCGGGGCTGCTCTCAGACCCGGCTACTGCCTGCGCGGAGGAGCTGCTGTGCGTCTACAACAATCTGGAGCATACCAATTACAGCAGCATTGACGATCTGCTGGACGGCACCTCCTTCCGGGATCGTGCCAAGTACATCCTGGACTTGGGCGCACAAGGTGTTTGGGGAGACTGCGAGATCTATGAGTACGCTTACGCCGGCCCCGGCACCAGTTATCATCCTGCCAACGATGTGCAGGCCATCATGATTGGCAAGCTGACCATTACCCAAGAAAAATATAGTCTCACCGTCAAGAAAGTGGACGCCACCAACCCCAACAAGGGGCTGCCCGGCGCCCGCTTTTTAGTTGCCTCCGAGAACGGCGCCTACTCAAAGGAAGTCGTGACTGGGAGCGACGGGACCTATACCCTGCGGGACTTGGACGCCTCGACATATGCCATAACTGAATTGTCCAGTCCGGAGGGGTACCAAATCGACAACGCCGGCCCCCAGTATGTAGTTCTCCCCAGCGGAGATGGTACGACTGTGACCATCACCTTCGCTGATACGCCCATTATCACCGGCGAAGGCAGCATCCGCAAGGTAGACGCCGACGATCCCACCCGCGGCCTGGCCGGAGCGGTCATCAAGATTGAGGGCGTGGACAACAGCTTTGTAGGCACCTATATCACCAGTGCGGGCGGTTATCTCACCGACGTTCCCTGGGACACCATGCCCATCGGCAGCTTTGTGGCAACGGAGGTCATTCCGCCCACTGGCTACACCACCAGCCCCGACCCCAACAAGGTGCGCCAGGAGTTTTACTGGGACGGCAAGAGCGATGTTGACCTGGTTTTCGAGAACGACGCCAAGGTGAAAATCCGTCTGCTGAAACTGGACGATTCCGACAGGCCCCTGGCCGGCGCGGTGTTCCATGTGGTCAAGGACGGCCAGATCATCGCCACTGAAAAAACGGACGCCTCCGGCTCCATCATCGTCCCCAATGTCACTGAGGGTATGTACGCCTTCATTGAGGTGTCTGTTCCGGCTCCTTTCGCCACCTTGACCGAGCCGGTCATCGCCCATGTGGATCAAGCCACGGTGGATGGCGGCGGCACCGTCACTGTGACGGCGGTGGATCAGAAGCTACCCAATTTGACCATCCTCAAGCGGGATGGCCAGACCGGGGCGGTCATCCCCGACACCGTTTTTGAAGTCAAAGGCATCCACTACGGCTATCACATGGACGTGACCACCGGCCGGGATGGCAAGGCCATTTTGACCGGCCTCCCCGTGGACGGCTATGAAGTGACGGAAAAATCCGTTCCAGACCCCTATGTGGTGAGCGATGAGCCCACCCAGACCATTTGGCTGGGGCCTGGTGACGACCAGGAATTGATTTTTGACAACCTCAAGCAGCCTCAAATCACGATTGCAAAGGTGGACGCGGCCGATTCCACCACCCCCATCCCCGGCACTGTGTTTACCATCCGCGGCATCGACAGCGACTACCAAAGCGATGTGACCACCGGGCAGGACGGCACTGTTACCCTCCGCCTGAAGCCCGGCACCTATGAAATCGAGGAGAAATCCGTGCCGGCCCCTTACTACCTGCCTGACAAGGACGCCGACCGGGCGCAGACGATCTCGCTGAACGCCGGAGACGAAAAAGTAGTCACATTCAAGGACTACAAGGCCCCGGAATTGACGGTCTACAAGGAGGATTCCGTGGCGGGCGCTCCCGTCGAGGGCGCTAAATTCCATGTGACCTATACCAGCAACGGCGAGGCCGCTGACGCTCCCGCCACCATTGATTATGGCATCATTTTGACCGACGCCAACGGAGAAATTAAGCTCCATGAGCAGGGCAAGCGGCTCTATCCGGGCGAATTTACCATCACGGAGGTAGAACCGGCTCCCGGTTTCCAGATGAAGGAACCCACCACGCAAAAGGTCATCCTCCACGGCGGCGAGAGCAAGACTGTCACCTTCCAGAACGTGCCCCTGAACGCCATCATCGTGGAGAAATATGACAGTGTGACTGGGGATGTTTTGCCCGGCTGTACCTTCCAACTGAAATATTTAGGCGGCACCAGCGGAACCGGCGGTACGATCATCGGCCAGAAAACCACAGGGAAAAACGGGACTGCCATCTGGACCGGCCTCCAGAGCGGCACATATATTTTGGAGGAGGTAGACCCGGTGGATGGGTATTCCATCATCCAGTCCTCCGAAACGGTCTACCTGGCGGACAGCGGAGAGCAGAGCGTGGTCACTGTCCGATTTGAGAATATGCCGGACGGTAACCTGCTGATCCGAAAGGTCTGCTCCGTCAACCCCAGCATCACGCTTCAGGACGCGGAGTTCAAAATCACCTATGCGGACGGGACTCTGATCGGTGACAGCAACGGTATTTTCAGGACAGACGAAAATGGAGAGATTCTGATCCAAGGTCTGAAGCCTGGAAAGAGTGTGGTCGTGACTGAGACCAGGGCCCCCGATGGATTCATCATCGACACCCAGAGTCAGACCATTCAAATCAAAGAGGGCCGGACCGTGAGCTTGACCTTCAAAAATCAACCGAAAGGCCAGCTTATTATCCAGAAAAGGGGGCCGAACAATGAGCCGCTGCCTGGGGCAGAGTTCCGGGTGACTACGGCGGCGGGCTGCGAGGTCGGTCTGGACGGCGTGATCGGCGACTCCACGCTCACACAAAACGGTATCTTCACCACCGACTCCCAGGGTGAAATTCGCATCTCCAATTTGGCTCCCGGGGCCTATGTACTGACTGAAATCAAGGCGCCTCCGGGCGGATATGTCATCGACCAGCCTTCCACCAATGTGGTCATCGGCCCCAATGGTGACACCCAGACCGTAGTCATCAAGAATTCCAAGGCCGGTTCCCTCGTGATCTTGAAGGAGGATTCGCTGACAGGCAAGCCGCTGGAAGGTGTGACCTTCAAAGTGACTACCTCTACCGGCGAATTTGTCCCCGATGAAAACGGCAAAATCAGCAGCAACGGCCTCTATGTCACCGATAAAGAGGGCAAAATCACCATCAACGGCGTGGTGGGTACACTGGTAGTCACTGAAACCAGGACCATTCCCGGCTACATCATTGACCCCGCTACTCAGACCCAGACCGTGGAGGTAGCTGCAAATGATACCCAGACCCTCCACTTTTATAATACGCCCACCACAACCCTCGTCATCGAAAAATACGCGGATACCGGCACCAGCGCGGACAAGGCTGTTCCCCTTGCGGGCGTCACCTTCCTTGTAACCGATTCCAGTGGCGCGGTCGTCGGGAACAGCAACGGCGAGTACATCACCGATGAAGCGGGCCGCATCGTTATTACCGATTTGGAGCCTGGCACCACCGTGACCGTGCGGGAGATCAAAACGGTGGAGGGTTATGTGCTGGACGGCAGCCCCAAAAGTATTCTCATAAAAGAAGGCGAAGTACAGTACCTCCGCTTTTATAACAGCAAGCAAGGCTCCATCGTCATCCGAAAACTGGATAGTATCACAAAAGAGCCACTGGCCGGGGTTGAATTTGAGTTGACTTTCGCTGAGGGCGGTTATGTGGACGACGCCAATGGGCATCTCTCCAGCAAGGGGCTCTACACCACCGATGAAAACGGTGAGATCCGCATTTCCGGTGTCACCGGCACCATCGTGGTCAAGGAGACAAAGTGCTTGGACGGCTATACCATTGATCCGGCCACACAGACGCAGACCGTGGTGGTAAATCCCGCGGACACTCAGACGTTGACTTTCTACAATACGCCTATTGGAAATTTCCAGTTGGTGAAGACCGATGAAGACAGTGGGAAAAGGCTCGGCGGATGCACCTTTGAGATCCGCCGCATGGATGACGGGCTGGTGGGCACCTACACCACCGGCAGCGACGGCACCTTCTCCATCCCTCTGGAGGAAGGAAGCTACTATGCGCTGGAGATCGAGGCCAGGGATGGATACCGCCGGGACCACACCCCGCACTATTTTGAGATGGAGGACGGAAAGCCGACTGTTCTTCGGGTGACCAACAAAAAATTCAGCGGCATCATCCTCCACAAAATTGACAGTGCGACCGGCGAGGGCTATATCTACATCGACGAGGCCATCGCCGAGGGCAAGGGCCTCTTCTATCTCCGCGAGCTGGAGGCAGCCCCAGGCTACACGCTGGACACAGAGTACAAGACCGTCTATGTCTCGGCGGGAAAGACCGTCCATATTGAGTGGGAGAATACGCCCATTACCGGACAAATTCAGATCTATAAGTATGCGGCGGAGCCTAACGACATCACCGGCACCGCGGCGGGCACGCCGCTCCAGGGCGCTGTCTACGAGATCATCAACGCCCGCAGCGGCAAGGTGGTCGATTACATCACTACCGACGCCAGAGGTGTGGCGGCCTCCAAACCGCTGCCCTTAACCCGTTACCAAATTCGGGAGGTCACGGCCCCGGCCTACTGGCAGCTTGATCCCACCGTCCATGACGTGACGCTGGAATTTGCGGGCCAGATTATCAAGCTCTCCGCCTACGACAAGCCCTCCAGCCTGGGGGTATCCATTACCAAGCGGGGCAACGCCTCTGTGTTGGCCGGCAGCACCATGCGGTACGACTTCACTGTTGCCAACACCAGCAATGTGGATCTGGAAAGTTTCTTCTGGCATGACCGTATCCCCACTGACATCGCCAGGGCCACCACTCTGACTACCGGCACCTACAGCGCACGGCTCAACTACCGCATCCTCTATAAGACCAACTATAACTCCACCTATCAGGTGTTGGCGTCCAACCTGCTCACCAGCAACAACTATACCTTCAGTCTTAACGCCATCCCTGTCCAGGCGGGTGAAGTGGTCACGGACATCTATTTTGACTTTGGCAAGGTGCCGGTGGGCTTCCAGTCCACAGTCAATCCCACGCTGAGCGTAGTGGCCAGCGGAACCGCTGTAAACGGCTATCAGATGGTCAACCGGGCTGATGTAGGCGGTAAGTACCAGGGTACCTGGCAGACCGCCCAAGCAAGCTGGGTCACCATCATCCAAAAACTCTGGAACACACCGAATCTGCCCAAGACCGGGTATTAAGTTGCAAAGCGGGGGCGTCTCAAATGAAGCCGCCCCCGCTTTCTTCTTGTTCTGCCATTCGTGACTCAAATTCCCGCTGTTCATCCTCGTTTGCCGGCCGGACACTATATTTCCCACAGTCTGGGCACTGCTCCGGCTCTCTCACCCGGCTGAACAGATAGTGACAGTGATCGCAAGCAAATACCATTTTTCTCACCCGACAGCAGTATAACACGCTGCCCTTAAAATGTCGATATGCTCAGATGCAAAATGCGGCATAGAGGGGAACAGACTTCTTTCCATCCTCAAATCCGAAGTTTTTGGCCGTCAGTTTGATGGCATACGCGGGCTGATAAGTCTCCATATAGACCTTCAGGCTCTTGGCCCTGGTGTTGTCCGCGGATTTGACCTCCACAGGGATGATATGTCCCTCCCGCTGGATCACGAAATCGACCTCGGCGCCGCGCTCGGACTCCCAGTAGTAAGTGCGGTAGCCGTTGATGCCCAACTGCACATTTGCGTAGTTCTCCGCCATGCCGCCCTTGAAGTCGTTGATCTCCTCCACCATGTAGAGCACATCGTTGGGGGCCAGATCCTTTTTGGCACAGAGCAGCCCCAGATCCGACACATAGATCTTGAACGCATCAATGTCCCGGTAATTCTCCAGCGGCTTCTTGACCTTTTCCAGCCGGTAGACCTGGGAAACGATACCGGACAGGGCCAGCCATTCAATGGCGTTTTCAAATTCCGCCGCCCGGCCTCCTTTTTTAATCAGCTTGTACTGGAAACGGGTATTTTTCTTGGACAGCTGAACGGTGATGTTGTCATAGCACAGCCGTGTTTTTTTGATCTCGTTGAGATTGTTGTATTTGCTCATATCGTTGAGATAGCTGGTCAAAATCGTGTCCTGGGTGTGCCGGACCAGGATATAGTCCTGGGTCTCCACAAACTGGGACACGCATTCTGGCATCCCGCCTACCACCAGATACTGGCGGTACCGCTGCATAGCCGCGTCGTGGAGCGCGGCGGGCATGGGCGTATCCGTCTCAAAGCAGCTTTTGATTCGCTCCACCAGCTCACGCTCTCCGCAGGCCAGCAGAAACTCCTCCATATCCATGGGATACATGGTTTTCATATCCACCTTCCCAACGGGGAAGGAAAACTTGGCCCGGTTTACCGCCACCCCCAGCAGGCTGCCGGCCACAATGATGTGGTATTCCGGCGCGTCCTCGCAGAAGTATTTCAAGCTGGTCAGCGCCCGCTCGCATAACTGGACTTCATCAAAGACGATCAGCGTTTTTTCTCTTACAATGGTCTGGCCCGCAATATGGGACAGAATGGGAACCAGATAGCTGGGGCTGATGTCCTCTGCAAAGGTCTCATTCAGCTTCGGGTTGGTCTCGAAATTGAAATAGGCCACATTTTCATAATGGGTCCGTCCAAACTCCAGGATCGAGTAGGTCTTACCCACCTGCCTTGCCCCTTGCAGGATCAGCGGCTTGCGGTGTGCGCTGGCCTTCCATTTCTCCAAATACTCCGTGATTTTTCGGTACATAATTGTCCCTCCTTTCGGGCTCATTCATAGTATATCAGATATTCATGTAAATATCAACACATCTTTCTTTTATTTTAACACTAATCTACATGAATAAAATATAAAAACTAACATCCATCGACAGTTTGCAAAACGAGGTGCTATATGCCACAGAAAGAACAACCAATTCCCATAAGCGGGACAGAGGCCGCATTTGCCTGGAAAGACCCCCAGCACACGCCCCACTTTCAAGAATTTGTCCGGCTCCTGCTGAACCGCTTTTTTCGTCACGGCGTTCTGGACGATATTCCAGAAGCAGACATCCCACTCCTTGCCCGGCTCGCCACCCTGCACGATATCGGCAAGCTGTGGCTTCCTGCTGAGATCGTAAATAAACCAGGCAGCCTGAACCCGGAGGAAACTGCCTTGATGAAGAAACACACGCTCCTGGGGGCCGCCTTTGCAGAGCAGTCCCTTGCAGGGCCGGGAAGGGACGCCGGAATATACCTACCTCCGGGAAATCTGCCGGCACCACCATGAGCGGTGGGACGGGAACGGCTACCCGGACGGACTGCGTGAAAATGAAACGCCCCGCTATGTCCAGGTCATTGGCATGGCGGATGCCCTGGACGCTCTGCTGACCCGGCGCAGCTACCGCCCGGCCATGGAGCCGGAGGATGCCATCTGGCTGGTGATCAAGGGGGGATGCGGCATTTTCTCCCCACAGCTTCGGGCCGTCTTTGACCATGAGATCAGGCATATTGTCCATGCGGTCTATTTCCCCAACCACTTTTGGGAGCAGGATGAAGACGCGTTTCTGCGCCCGCCACAGAAAGCAGGTATCTCCCATGCAGGAACATAAAAGCGGTATTCAAGAGGCGGCGGATGCTGCGGGCGCCGTCCATGGCGCGGTCAAGACCGGCAAGGCCATCTCCGCCGCCGCAGAGGGAGCTGCCGCCGGCGGCCCCTACGGAGCGGTGGCCGGCGCCCTCTGGGGCGCGAAAAACCATGTGGGAAAAATTCTCGCCGCTGTTGCGGTACTGATCCTGCTGCCGATCCTTTTTGTCCTGATGCTGCCCTCACTGATCTTTGGCGGCTTGACCAGCAGCGGAAGCCAGCCAAATCAGCCCGCGGCGATCACCCGAACACAAATGACATCGTTTTTACTGTCAGCCAGGTACTCGGTGAAGGGATCTCGGATGCGGAGGCCAGGATCGCCCAGGACTTTGCCGGCACGGACGGCGACCAGTATGAGATCATCAATCCCTACGCTGCCGATCTGGTCGGTAACGCCAATGCTTTCATTGCTCAATACTGCGCCGAAAAAGAACAGGACTGGAAGACCATCTCGCTGGCCGATCTTGAGCAGACTCTGCGCCAGGGAAAAAGTCATCTGTACTCTTATACCAGCACTTATGAGATACGAGAGGTGGAGGCCGATGACCCGGACACAGAGGATGTGATAGAGACAACGAGTGAAAAGTGGTACATCTATACCCTTGTCTACAATGGCGAGGCATACTTTGCCGATACCGTTTTCCACCTGACTGACGATCAGAAAGAGTTGGCAGATAACTACGCACAGAACCTCAGTCTCTTTCTGGGCGATGGGATATTCCAATATACAGACCTTGCGAATGGGATCCCTTCCCTCGGTGACATCCGCTTTACGGACGGAGCCACCGAGGTGGTGTACTTCAATCAGCTGGACGAACGCTACGCCAACGAGCCGTATGGGACGGACAATATCGGCGGTTACGCCTGCGGCCCCACCTCCATGTCCATTGTGGTCTCCTCTCTGACCAGTGAAACAGTTGACCCGGTGGAGATGTCCAAGTGGGCCTATGAAAACGGCTATTGGTGCAGCAAAAGCGGCTCCTACCACACCCTGATCCCCGGCGCCGCCAAAGCCTGGGGACTGCCAGTGGAGGGCTGCACCGCCTCGGAACCACAGCGGATCGTGGACGCACTCAGCGAGGGCAAGCTGGTGGTGGCCCTGATGACCAAGGGACACTTCACGAAATCCGGCCATTTTATCGTGCTTCGGGGCGTTCAGGACGGTCAAATTCTGGTGGCTGATCCGGCCAGCTATAACCGCAGCCAGAAATTATGGGATCTGTCCATCATTCTCAGCGAGGCAAGCAAGCGGGCCGGAGCGGGCGGCCCGTTCTGGATCATAGGCTAAAGGAGCGTCCCCATCATGGGGACGCTCCTTTTCTCTTATTCTTCCGCTACGGGCATCGTTTTTATCTCGCCAACGATTCCTTCCACATCTTGTCCACCGTAAAAGATACGGACGATTTCTACACTATGATCTACATCGTTTACCAAATAGTAAACGATGTAGTTGTCTACGGGTACTTTACGAACGCCCTGGCTGTGCCAAGGCTCCCAATCGACCTGTGCGTACTTCTCCGGCATGAAAGACAGCGACCGGATTTCTTCCCGAATCCGATTTGTCTGCGCTTTTGCCGCAATTTTGGCATGGAGAGAGAAGGCAATGTAGGAATACACCGCTCTCAAGTCGGCCTTTGCTTCCGGGGAATAGTAGACATGATATGTCCCCTCGCTCATAGGCCAAATTCCTCTGCCAGTTCACGGTCTACATCGGCAGCGGAGACACGCTGCCCCGCTTTCAATGAGGCCATGCCCTTCTGGAGCTCCATGTCCAGTTCCTCCCGGCTCATCCCGCCAATCGCGGTGGGTTTCGCCTGGGGCAGCGTCAATTCAAAGGGCAGGCCCCGGCGCAAAACGATTTGACGGTAAAACATCTGTACCGCGCCGGATGCGGAGATGCCCAATTCGTTAAGGATCTGTTCGGCATTTTCTTTCAGAGTTGTGTCCATGCGGACGCTCACAGAACTTGTAGCAGCCATTTCATATCACGCTCCTTCTGCTTATAGTATATCCGGTTGTACTGCAAAATGCAAGCATAATACTTACATATTTTTAGCGTCTTCAACGAGGGATTTCACTGTTTACAAAAAATTCACAATTTCGACTGCTCTTTTTGCTGTTGAGCGGTGCGTAATCCAGAAGAAGGAAGATAGGAGGTTCCTGACATGACCACAACTTCATACAGCATATGCGATTTTCTGACCGCCTGCCGAGGGAACTGGCGCAACGCCATTTTCATTCCATGCACTCCCTGCGGACACGCTTGTAAGAACGGCCGAAAGGGCTGTCTGCTGACTACCGACAGCAGCGGTCGAATTCGGGTAGTGCGTGTCCACCGCTTCGAGGCCGCCACCGGACAGAAGATCGACCCCGCCGAGTGCGCGGGAGTACTGGGCAAGGATGCCTTTGAAGCAGCCTTCCAGACCCACCTGATTTGGAAGGTGGATGACCCGCAGCAGTGCGCTCTGCGACAGCTGGATGATATGGTCAGCTCGGACTTCTGACCATCCCACCATTTAATTTTAGCATGAAGGAGATGAACGACCATGAAACGAGTGAACATCAAGTGTCCCGACTGCGGCTCTCAGGCGTATCTGCGGCCTGCCACAATGATCTATGGCGACCATACGGAGGATCCCACCGCCAAGGTCTATGTCTGCGCCCGCTATCCCGCCTGCGATTCCTATGTGGCGGCCCACCGGGCCACCCTGCGCCCCATGGGGACGCTGGCAAACAAAGCCCTGCGGCAGAAGCGGATGGAAGCCCATGCCGCCTTCAACCGGCTGTGGGAGGAGGGCTATATGTCCAAAAAGGAGGCGTACCGCTGGCTCCAGCTTCAGATGGGCCTGCCGGAGAGCGAGGCTCACATCGCCAAGTTCTCCGAACTGCGCTGTCAGCAGGTCATCGGCCTGTGCCGGCAGTTTATCCGCCCCTGCAGCCAGGCGGCTTGATAGGCCGCAAGAAAGGAAGGACCGATATGAAGTGGAAACAGCCTTTGACCCAGGAGCAGCAGATGTTGGTGGAAGAGAACCTGCACCTTGTTCGCTGGACTGTTCGGGAGTACATCCATGTTCGTGAAGAAATCGAGGGGCTGGGTTTTGATGATCTGTGCCAGGAAGGGGCCGTTGCCCTCTGCCATGCTGCCGCTACTTATCAGACCGGCTCTGTCCAGTTCAAGACCTACGCCATCCCTGTCATTCGCAATCACTTGTTGGATCACTGCCGAAGGGTTGCAGCATGGCAACGGAATATGCCCACTTTATCTCTTGAGGTGCCCTTAGATGAGGACAAGCCTCCGTCCCAAATCCCACTTGCTACTGATGTTGCGGAGGAGTGTGTTTCCCAGATGTATGTGGCTCGCATTCTGGAGCATGGGAAATGCACTTACAGCGGCGTGGCGAAGCTGGGGATCGAGGCGCTGGAACTGAAGATCAAGGGATACAGCGGCGCCGACATCGCCAAGCTCTACCACACGAAACCCAACCATGTGGGGGCATGGATCTCCCGGGCCGCTGAAAAGCTCCGCTCAGATTCCGTCGCAATGGGCCTGCTGGGCATGGATGTTGAAAATGCCCCGCCCCATTCGTAGAAGAATATATCAGCAAAAATAAGGAGGAGCACCCATGGAAAAGAAGAGATACTATACTGCGCTGGGGCATTTCCAGCGTAGGACTGACGGGAAGGGTAGCACCTATCCCGTTGTGCTGGTCAATCAGCAGGAGCACACCATGGATCATCAGGAGATGGCGGTCTGGGCATCTCTCAACTGGCGGCTTTTGAACTTCCATCAGATCGAGCGGCACTACGACAAGATGGCCCGGGAACTGGGGCTGACCGAGTACCGCACGCTGGAAAACTGTCTCTGGCGGCTGGAGAGCCGGGGGCTGGTGGCTTCCGGGGCGGGTGAGACGGACTTCGATGCCCTATATGACCTGCTCAATGGGCTATATGTTGTTCCCATCTCAACAAAATTGCCCCTGCGCCTTGCCACCTTTTTGAAGATGCTCCTGCTGGACGGCGTACCCTTTGCCACAGCCAAGCAGATCTTCCGGCGGGACAAGCCCAGCGAGCGGGAGGCCCAGGTCATGGCCCTGTCCCGGCAGGCGTTGCTCTCCACGGCGGAGCTCATTAAGTGCGTGGAGTTGGGCGTCAGTGACCTGTCCTCCGATGAGAAGGTGATGGATGCCCTCTACAACGATGAATATACCACCTGTGACAACATCGGGTACGCCATGCGGGATTCCGGCAGCAAGATCGCCGTCACCATGGCCGTGGCAAACCTCTGTATGCGCAAACAGATCATCTTTGAGAGGGTGTAGCCTATGAAGAAGTTCCATGAGTGGCCCGCCGTCCTTCAGCGAAAGTGGCTCCTGTCTGGGGCGGCGGGCCTCTGTTTCCTGGCGGTGGGGCTGGTGGTGTACTTTACCCTCCATGACCGGGGCCTGCTGATCATCAGCGCCCTGTTGGCCCTCTGCATCGCCTTCCGCTGCGCTTCCTTTTACCGCATGGCCCGGAGGGATAGCTACGAAGTGGTGGAAGGTGTCTGCATCGAACTCGGGCGGGCGGGCATGAAAAAGCAGCGGAGCGTCCGCCTGCTCCAAATGGATGGCAACGAGTATGCCGTGATGCTGGACAAACGGACGCCGCTGCGGATCGGAAACCTGTACCGGCTCTACTTCCGTCAAGCCCCTCCCAGCCAAATATCCGGGCTGGAACAGTACTTATCCCAGGATCAATTCCTTGGGTTGGAGGACTTGGGCGAATACCATGATAACCCGGAGAAAGATCCCGCCGATTCTTCCCAAAATTGATTGTCCACATTTGCAGAAAAGGCGCCTCTTACATGATATTTAATCAATAGAAGCTGCTCCTGGCGAGGGCATAAAAATGAAATCAAGGAGTGAACCGCTATGGAACTTGGACGGAAAGATTATCCCAACATCCGGCAGATCTGCCTTCCCTCTCCCGATGATACCGACCCCCATCCCCGCCTCCTGCTGAATGGCTGGGGCATCCACGCCGGAACAGGTGTCACGGCCCTGTTCCCGGACGGCTGGCATGACATCACCTTGGAGGTCAGTTGGGATGAGACCGGCCCCGCCTGCTGGTATATCTCTACACCGGGCTACGGCCACATCTGCCCGGTGGGCCTGTTCGTTAAAGTGTAACCAACCACAGCATATAGCCCATCTTTGCCACAAAAACACAATATATAGTATTTATCCGTTGACAACATCAATATCTTGTGGTAAAATACCCTTGTAATTGATTCTTTGTGCGTTCCTCATTTGAGGGTAGGCTCCGCAAGCAGCCTATGAGCGAGAGGTCTCGCATTGCACACGTTGTCAGGTTTGTACGCAAGTGCCGGTGGCATGACTGCGCCCTTTTAGGGCATCAGTCCGTCCTCTGGCACTTTTTATATATTAAGTAAGGCCAGATGGGCAGAAAGGAGTGTTATGGCACAGGCTACTACCATCGGCCGGGTGACCGCCGATCTTGAGGTGAAAACCAGCGTCAACAAAAACCCTTATCTTTTGTTTTCCATAGCCGAGCGCATCGGGTATGGGGAAAAGGCCCACACACAGTATTTCCAGGTGTGGGCATGGGGAGATGTGGCGCGGCAGCTCATACGGCGCGGCGTGAAACGAGGCAGTTTGATCTGGGTGTCCGGCTCTCTGGAGCTAACGGCCTACACCAAGAAAGACGGTGTGACCCGGGACAAACAGATGAAACTTACGCTCAAGGATTGGGATTTCATACCCATCTCCGACCGTTCCAGGCAAAAGCCCGGCCAAACAGCGGATGCTTTGAAAGCACCCGCTCCAGCGCCCCCTCCTGTCAAAACCATTGACGGGGAGAGGGAATCCCTGCCGGAGTGACGCTCCGGCACACAATGAGGCACGATACTAAATTGTTTCAGAAACATTCTGAGCGGTTGGTATCGTGCCTCTTTTTTTATTTTCCAAGAAAATTTGAAAGGTGGTATTCGCAATGAAACAGAGGAGTCCCTTATGGGGCAGTATCTCCATCCTGATCGGCGTCGTGATCGCCATTCTGGCGCTGGTACGAGGGCCGTGGCTGATACCGCTCCTGATCACCATGTTCGCCCTGTGGGGGCTGTGGGTCATTTTGGCCCAGCTTGTCCCCCTGTGGCGTACCGAGAACGCCCGCCGGCAGGATGAGAAGGAGACCCAGCGGGTACAGGAAGAACTGACAGCGGCAAATGTTCCCGATATGGGAGTGGCCCAAACGCTGCTCCGCCATGTCAATCACCGCATCTCGGCTCAGTTGAAATCAGCCTATCCCGACGCCCGGTGGGAGTGGATCATGAAGAACCCAGCCCTCCTGGCCGTTCAGGGCGGTATCGGACGCATCCGTGTGTATGGAGTCCCGGATTTTGACTTTGCCGATGTGGAACTCGACCAGAGGGCCAACCTGTCCTGTGCTTTGGTAAAGGCCGTGCCGAACCAGCAGGCCAATGCGGGCGAGGCCCAACCCGGCCCAGCCCAGCAGCCCATAGACCCCCAGGTGTGGTATGAGGTTCAAGGCCGCAAGACGCTGGAAACACTGATTGGCGATTTGGCCTCCCGTGGTCACAGCCGCTTGACACTCAAGGAGGACGGCAACATCTGCGTTAAGCCGGTGGAAGGCGGAGCCGACCAGGTGGAGAGCACCTTCGCCAGCTTCCCGCCCAAGGTCTACTGGCCCCGGCTGGTCAAAGTGCTGGAGCAGGAAGGGCTTACCGCCATGGTGCAGGATGACTGCGTTGCCGTGTCGTGGTGAACGCAGTATGAAAAGGAAGGAGTGAATATCGACCATGAAAGCCGGACGCACGATCCAGGACATGGCCGCCGAGATCCTGCGGCAAAGTCAGGCCAAGGCGGACTACTTGGTAAGCACCCAAAACCTTGTGATGGAGGACCGGGGACAGCAGCCCATGTTCCACCTGCGGGATGAGGCCGGGGTGGAACTAGTGGAGCCGCTGGATATTCAGCAGACCGCCCACCAGCAGCTTGGCAGTTACCTGGGTATCCCGCGAAAGTATTATGAGCGGATGCAGGGCGAGGATGTGGGCCTTCTGGCCTACAATGTCAACCGTTGGCTCCAGCGCAAGCCGGAACAGCGGATGATCCGCACCATGGACGGCCATGCCAGGGCCTTTCTGAGCAACCGCTACCGCCGCATTGACAATCTGGACATCGCCAGCATCACCCTCCCCATCATCGGGGAGATGCCGGACGCCCGCTATGAGTCCTGTCAGCTTACCGACGACTATATGTATATCAAGGTGGTCAACCCCAGGCTCACCGCCGAGGTCGTTCCTGGAGACATCGTTCAAGCCGGGATCATCATTTCCAACAGCGAGACCGGGCTGGGCGCTGTGTGCATCCAGCCGCTTATCTACCGGCTGGTATGCTCCAACGGTGCCGTTGTCAACGAGGCAAAGACCCGCCGCAACCACATTGGGCGGGTCAGCAGCACGGATGAAAACTTCTTCATCTACTCCCAGGAAACCTTGGCGGCGGACGATAAAGCGTTCATCCTGAAGATCCAGGACACAGTTCGGGCCTGCGTGGACGAAGCCCGCTTTGCCCAGATCGTGGGCAAGATGCGGGAGAGCACCGAGGCCCGGCTGGACACCAGGGATCTTCCCGGTATTGTCAAGCTGGCCAGCGCCAACTTCGGCATCACCGAGGAGGAGAGCAGCGGTGTGCTGCAGCGGTTCCTGGAGGGCAGGGACTATACCCTCTATGGCCTTGGCAATGCCGTCACCCGGCACAGCCAGGATGTAGAGAGCTATGACCGCGCCACGAAACTAGAGGAGATCGGATACAGTGTGATGACCATGTCTTCCGCTCTCTTCCGCCAGATCAATCAGGTGACAAGCCTGGCCGCATAAGGCCATGCTTCCACATATTTTATTTTAACAGGAGGTTCAATTTATGAATAACCAAGTCAATGAGGCCATGATGGAACGGAAATTCGTCCTTTCCCAGATGGTGGAGAGCAGCTTCACCGCCGCGGAGTTGTCCGAGGACATGGACGGTCTTCGCCTGAGTTTTCCCAGGGTAAAGATTCCCGGCGGCGGTGCGTTGCAGTTTGAGATCCCCGGCGATGATCCGGACAATCCCGACTACGCCAAGACCCTGGAGGGCGTGATCCTCTTTAACCACGCGTCCAATACCTACTGGGCCGAGGGTGAGGAGTACTCTGACAACAACCCGCCTCTCTGCCAGTCCATGGATGGAAAGCTGGGCTACGGCAAGCCGGGCGGCCTGTGCGTCAGCTGCGCCTATAATGCGTTCGGCAGCAGTTCCAAGGGAGCCGGCAAAGCCTGCAGTGCGACTCGTTCCTAACTGAAAAGGTTAGGCCCAAAAAGGAAAGTGGGGGCCT
>CABSFC010000016.1 GCA_902476875.1 uncultured Oscillibacter sp.
CGGGTGCGCACCGTGGCCGCCGGGACGCCCAGCATGGCGGCGATCTCCTCGGTCTGGTAGCCCTCGGCGTAGTGCAGGTGCACCGCCGTCCGCAGCTTTTCCGGCAGCTGGGCCACCGCATCCCACAGCTCGGCGGCCTCGTCGGCGGGCCGGGGCATGTCCGGGATCTCCTCCAGGGACAGCGCCGGACGCCGCAGGCGGAAGCGACTGACATCGGCGCAGCGGTTCAGCGCCGCGCGGAGGAGCCAGGCCTTCAGGCGCTCGCCGTCCCAGCCCGCCGTGTTCTGCCCCAGCAGCCGGAGGAACACGTCCTGATAGACGTCCTCCGCGTCCGCCGTGTTCTGCAGGCGGCACAGGGCCAGACGGTACACCGCGCCGCCGTGGGCCTCCATGGCATTGCGCAGGAAAATCTCCTGTTCTGTCATGCAACGCCTCCTTTCGTTGGTTTGAAAAGCGCCTTTCACTCTTAACACGCCGGCAGGGGACAAATTGTTCCCTCCCGGTGGAAATTTTTCAAAAAAACGGGCGGACGCTTTCGCGTCCGCCTCTCTTCCCTATCAAACTGATCAGACGTTGAACCGGAAGTAGATCATGTCGCCGTCCTGAACGACGTAGTCCTTGCCCTCGCTGCGGAGCAGGCCCTTCTCCTTGGCGGCGTTGACGCTGCCGCAGGCGATCATGTCGTCATAGGCGATGACCTCCGCCCGGATGAAGCCCCGCTCGATGTCGGTGTGGATCTTGCCGGCGGCCTTGGGGGCCTTGGTGCCCCTCTGGATGGTCCAGGCCCGGCACTCGTCCTTGCCGTAGGTCAGGAAAGAGATCAGGCCCAGCAGCGCGTAGGAGCACTTGATGAGCCGGTCCAGGCCGGACTCCTCCACGCCCAGCTCCTCCAGAAACATCTGCTTCTCCTCGCCCTCCAACTCGGCGATGTCCTGCTCCAGCTTGGCGCAGATGGGCAGCACCTGGGCGCCCTCCCGCTCCGCCAGGGCCTTCACCTGCTGGTAGTACTGGTTGCCGTCCAGGTCGGTGAAGCCGTCCTCGTCGGTGTTGGCGGCGTAGATGACAGGCTTCAGGCTCAGCAGGTCGCTGGTGGCGATCAGCGCCATGTCGTCAGCGTCACATTCATAAGTGCGGGCGGACTTTCCGGCGTTCAGATGCTCCGCCAGGCCCTTGAACACGTCCACCTCGTGCAAAAACTTCTTGTCGCCCTTGGCGGCCTTGGCGGCTTTCTCAATGCGGCGATTCACCATCTCCAGGTCGGCCATGATCAGCTCCAGGTCGATGGTCTCGATGTCTCCCAGAGGGTCCACCGGCACGTTGGTGCCGGCGTCCGCCACCACGTGCATGATGTTCTCATCGTCAAAGCAGCGGACCACGTGAACAATGGCGTCGGTCTCCCGGATGTTGGCCAGGAATTTGTTGCCCAGGCCCGCGCCCTGGCTGGCGCCCTTGACGAGGCCCGCGATGTCCACGAACTCGATGACCGCCGGGGTCTTCTTGTCCGGCTGGTACATCTCCGCCAGCCTGTCCAGCCGCTCGTCGGGCACGGCCACCATACCCACGTTGGGGTCGATGGTGCAGAAGGGATAGTTGGCGCTCTCCGCCCCGGCGTTGGTGATGGCGTTGAACAGGGTCGATTTGCCCACGTTGGGCAGGCCCACGATTCCTAATTTCATAAAAGCAAATCTCCTTTGCTGATGTTTTCGACAGAGTATTGTATCATCTTCCAGGAAAAAGTGCAAGGGGAAGACGCGGCAAGCGCACCGTGCTTTCGCACGGTGCGTCCAAACCGGAGAAAAACCTTTTCTCCGGTTTGGACAAGTTTTTCCGGACTCTGTCCGGAAAAACTTATGATTAAACATGAAAGACACCCTTCCTGGGTTTCTTTCATAACTATCTTCCTTCCCGAAATTCAAGGTTTTCCATTTATTCGCAAACGCGGCAAGCGCACCGTGCTTTCGCACGGTGCGCTTTTGATCTATATGTACCGTCCCGCGTCCGCCGCATGGGCGGCTTTTCGCCTTGCCGCGGCTCTTGCCGCGAAGCCGCCGCCGGACACGTTCGGGAGTCCGCGTTACCTGTACTGGTTGCCGAAGAAGTAGTCGAACAGGTCGTAGGGGTTGTTGTAAGAGCCGTTGCCGGACTGGCTGTCGTCCTGGGTCTGCTCCTGGCCGTCGGTCTGCTGGTCGGCGGGCGCCGCGCCCCAGACGATGTCCACGGTGATGGTCTCCCCGGCCCGATAGACCGTCAGCGTGGCGGGGTCCCCGGCGGAGTACTGCTTCTTGGCGGCCACCAGGTCCTCGTAGGTGGCGATCTCCGTGTCGTCCACCTTTGTAATGACGTCGCCCAGCTTCAGTCCGGCCTTCTCGGCGGCACTGCCCTCCTCGGTGGAGCAGACGAACACGCCGGAGGTCACGTCATAGCGGTACTGCGCCGCCATCTGGGCCGTCATGGACATGGGCGTGATACCCAGATAAGGCTTGTTGCTCACGTAGCCATTGGTGATGATGTCCTCGATCATGGAGCGGACGTCGTTGATGGGGATGGCGAAGCCCAGGCCCTCCACGGTCTCGGAGGCGTAGCTGGAGTACTTGGCGGAGACGATGCCCACCACCTCGCCGCAGCTGTTCAGCAGGGGGCCGCCGGAGTTGCCGGGGTTGATGGAGGTGTCGGTCTGGATCATGTTGAAGGGCGTGCCGTCCACGTTGATGGCCCGGTTTACGCTGGAGACCATGCCGCCGCTCATGGAGAAGGTCAGCTCGCCCAGGGGATTGCCGATGGCCAGCACATGGTCGCCCACATTCAGCAGCGTGCTGTCGCCCAAGGTGACGGCCTGGAGGCCCGTGGCCTCCACCTTGATGACGGCGATGTCGTAGTCCTCGTCGCCGCCCACGTACTTGGCGTCATACTCGTCGCCGTTGTACATGGTGACCTTCACGGTGTCGGCGTCCTTCACCACGTGGTAGTTGGTGACGATATAGCCGTTCTCCGTCAGGACGAAGCCGGATCCGGAGGACGCCGTCTGCACCGGCTGGCCGAAGAAGTTGGTGCCGCTGGTGCCGGTGACGTTGATGGACACCACGCTGTTGACGTTGGCGGCGTAGACCTCCGCGTCGCTCATCTCCGTCTGGCCGTCCACGGTGTTGATGGCCACCTGGGTGGCGGGGCGGCTGGAGACGTTCACGCTGGTCTCCTCCCCGCCGCTGCTGCCGACGGCCCACACAACGCCGCCGCCCACGGCGCCGCCAAGCAACGCGCAGCACAGGGCCAGGGCGGTGATCTTCAGGCCCAGATGGTTCTTTTTCACAGGCTTCATCTCCTGCACGGGCCGCTGGGGCCCGGTCTGATACGCATGGAGCTGTTCGTCCACGGTGGGGCTGGAGCCGGCGCTCCGCTCCCCGGTCTCGCTGCCGTCTCTGCGGTAGGTGTAATGATACAGGTTCTGCTCATCGTTATACATAATCGTTACCTCCTATTATGTATCCCGCGTTTTCTTTTGTTAGAACATATGATAGCGGGGTTTTGTGTCAAAAGTGTGAAGAAACTTTATAGCTTTTTTGAATTTCTCCACCGCTCCCTGAGCTTTGACCGCAGTATAGGGCGGCAACCTTAAAAGTGCCTGAAAGGGTTTTGAAGAATTTTTGAACATCGCCCCGAAAACTTTGAAAAGCCTTTTCCGGCGGCGAAAGCTGTGTTAAAATAGACGGGAAAACGCAGAAAAGGACTGAACGCCTTGCTGAAGATCGAAAACATCAAGCTCTCCCCCGGCGCCGGTCCGGCGGCGCTGGCGGCGGAGGCCGCCCGCATCCTGAAGGTCCGGGAGAAGGACCTGCTGTCCCTGCGCGTCCTGCGCCGGAGCGTGGACGCCCGGGAGGACGTGGCGCTGGTCTACACCGTGGAGGCGGCTTTGAAGGACGAGGCCGCCGCCCTGAGACGCTGCCGCGGCAAAAGGGTCAGCCGGGCGGAGCCGCGCCCCGGCTATCGCCTCCCCGCGCCGGTGCCCGCGCCGGACATCCCTCCCGTCGTGGTGGGAGCGGGGCCGGCGGGGTTGTTCGCCGCCCTGGTGCTGGCAAAGGCGGGCCTGCGGCCCATCCTGCTGGAGCGGGGCCGCCCGGTGGAGCGGCGGAAGGCCGACGTGGAGCGGTTCTGGTCCACCGGAGAACTGGACCTGACCAGCAACGTCCAGTTCGGCGAGGGCGGCGCCGGGGCCTTCTCCGACGGCAAGCTGAACACCGGCACCAAGGACATCCGCCACCGCTTCATCCTGAAGCAGCTGGCGGCCCGCGGCGCGCCGGAGGACATCCTGATCGACGCCAAGCCCCACGTGGGGACGGACTATCTCCACATCGCCCTGCAAAATATGCGCCAGGAGCTGCTGGCCCTGGGGACGGACATCCGCTTTGAGAGCCAATTGACGGACCTGGAGCTCCGGGACGGACGGCTGGCGGGCGTCACTGTCACCGGGCCGGAGGGGCCTTACGCCCTTCCCTGCCGCCATCTGGTGCTGTGTCCGGGCCACTCGGCGCGGGATACCTTTGAGATGCTGTATGCCCGGGGCGTGCCCATGGAGGCCAAGCCCTTTGCCGTGGGCGTGCGCATCGAGCACCGGCAGGCCGACTGCGACGCGGCCCAGTATAGGCGGTACGCCGGACACCCCGGCCTGCCCGCGTCCACCTATAAGCTCTCCTGCCACCTGCCCAATGGCCGGGGCGTGTTCTCCTTCTGCGTCTGCCCCGGCGGCGAAGTGGTTGCCGCCGCGTCGGAGACGGGGCGGGTGGTCACCAACGGCATGAGCGAGTTCGCCCGGGACCGGGAGAACATCAACGGCGCGCTGCTGGTGAACGTCACCCCGGAGGACTTCGGCGGTGCCGGGCCTCTCGCGGGCGTGGCTTTCCAGCGTTCCATGGAGGAGGCCGCCTATCTCCTGGGCGGCGGAGGATACCGGGCCCCCGCCCAGCGGGTGGAGGACTTCCTGGCGGGCCGTCCCTCCGCCGGTCCGGGGCGGGTAATTCCCAGCTACCGCCCCGGCGTGGTCTGGACGGACCTGCGCCGGTGCCTGCCGCCCTTTGTGGCGGACGCCCTGGCGGAGGCCCTGCCCATCCTTGGGCGGAAGCTCCGGGGCTACGACGCCCCGGACGCGGTGCTGACCGCCGTGGAGAGCCGCAGCTCCTCCCCGGTGCGCATCCCCCGGGACGGAACGTGCCAGTCCGCCCTCCGGGGCCTGTACCCCTGCGGCGAGGGGGCGGGCTACGCCGGAGGCATCCTCTCCGCCGCCGCGGACGGGATGCGGTGCGCGGAGGAGATCGTAAAGCAATTGTCCATTCCACAGGAGGTTTTGCCATATGAGCCGTGATATCTGCATTTACCTGGAATTTCTGACCGATGCCCACAGAGCCCAGATCCGAAAAGCCGCCGACGCGGCGGGCTTCGTCCCCCACTTCTTCAAGCTGGACCAGTTCGAGGAGGCGAAGGACTGCCTTCAGCACTGCGAGGTGCTGTACGCCCACTCCCCGGACCTGCTGCGGGCGGCGCCCGCCGCGCTGAAGTGGTACTGCTGCTCCTTCGCCGGGGTGGACCCCTACTGCAAGGACCCATCCATCTTCGCCAACCCGGACTGTCTTCTGACCAACTCCAACGGCTACGGCGTGACCATCGCCGAGCATGTGGTCATGGTCACCCTGATGCTGCTGCGGCGGATGCCGGAGTACGGGGAGGTGGTCCGGAACCGCAGCTGGTCCAACCAGCTCCCCATCCGCTCCATCCGGGACAACGAGTTCACCGTCCTGGGCACTGGAAACATCGGCGCCAATGTGGCGGAGCGGCTCCGGGGCATGGGCGCCGCCCGGGTCGTCGGTCTCAGCCGCGGCGGACGGGCCAACCCGGCCTTTGACGAGGTGTATCCCATCGCCGACCTGGACCGGGTGCTGCCCGATACGAAAATTCTGGTCATGGCCCTGCCCGGCACGGCGGAGACCGTCCACATTCTGGACCGGGAACGCATCGCCCTGCTGCCGGACGACGCCTATGTCATCAACGTGGGCCGGGGCACCGCCATCGACCAGGAACCGCTGATGGAGGCCCTGAACGGCGGCAGGCTGGCGGGCGCGGCCCTGGATGTCATGGACCCGGAGCCGCTGCCGAAGGACCACCCCCTGTGGCGCACGAAAAACCTGATCCTGACGCCCCACGTCTCCGGCAACATGACCCTGGGCTACACCTGCGATGTCAACGT
The DNA here is from genome assembly GCA_902476875.1 of uncultured Oscillibacter sp. Lineage (GTDB taxonomy): Bacteria > Bacillota > Clostridia > Oscillospirales > Oscillospiraceae > Oscillibacter. The sequence goes on from CABSFC010000016.1 coordinate 6,233, forward strand.
GGAGATGTTCTGCACGGACCTGGCCAACTACGCCGCCGGACGGCCACTGAACGGGCTGGTGGACCGGAAGCTGGGATATTAAGCGGTTTTGCAAGCGCGGGTTGCTGAAGTTCCAGCCCGGCATGGCAGACCGCCCGGCATATCGGTGGTATACTGGCTTGTTTCGTGCTGCTCGGCGGTTTGATCCTGCTGCTTCTCGCCCTTTTGCTTCTGGTCTTCGACACACTGCTCTCAAAAAAGGACGCACACCTCACCCGACAATAGAAAGGAGTCAATACCATGAACAACTTCACCTTTTACTCCCCCACCCTCTTCGCCTTTGGCGACGGCGAGGAGAAAAACACCGGCGCGCTGGTGCGCCGGTTCGGCGGCACGAAGGTGCTGCTGGTCTACGGCGGCGGCTCCGTAAAGCGCAACGGCGCCTACGATGCCGTCACCGCCTCTCTCACCGAGGCGGGCATCCCCTTCGCGGAATTGTCCGACATTCAGGCCAACCCCCGCAGCGGCAAGGTCTACGAGGGCATCGACACCGCCCGCCGGGAGGGCTGCGACTTCCTGCTGGCCCTGGGCGGCGGCAGCGTCATCGATACCGCCAAGGCCATCGGCTTCGGCGTGGGCTACGACGGGGATTTCTGGGACTTCTTTACCGGAAAGGTCAGGATCGAGACCACCCTGCCGGTGGGCGTGGTGCTGACCATCGCCGCCGCGGGCAGCGAGGGCAGCGACAGCGCCGTCATCACCCAGGAGGACGGCAACCTGAAGTGGGGCTGCCCCAAGACGGACGTCATCCGGCCCAAATTCGCCGTGCTGGACCCCCGGCTGACCTGTTCTCTGCCCGCCTATCAGACCGCCAGCGGCGCGGTGGATATGATGGCCCACATCTGTGAGCGCTACTTCTCCAACACCCCTGACGTCGCCCTGACGGACCGGCTGTGCGAGGCCCTGTTGAAAACCATTGTGGACGCCGCCCCCAGGGCCATCGCCGACCCCGACGACTACGCCGCCCGGGCGGATCTGATGTGGGCGGGGATGCTGGCCCACAACAATTCCTGCGGCGTGGGCCGGGTCCAGGACTGGGCCAGCCACCAGATCGAGCACGAGCTGTCCGCCTTCTACGACTGTGCCCACGGCGCGGGGCTGGCGGTGGTGATGCCCGCCTGGATGGAGTATGTGCTGCCCCACGACCCCATGCGCTTCGCCCGGTTCGCCGTCAACGTGCTGGGCTGCGAGATGGACTTTGCCTGCCCCGAACGCACCGCCCGGGAGGGCGTCGCCCGCCTGCGGGCCTTCTTCCGCTCCCTGGGGATGCCCACCACGTTTGCCGAGATCGGCGCGAAGGCCGAGGACATCCCCGCCATGGCGGCCCACCGGGCGGAGAAGCCGGGCGGCTTCCCCTTCGGCGGCTTTGTGAAGATCGGCCCGGAGGAGATGCGGGCCATTCTCCGCCTGGCCGCCAGGGGCTGAGGCCCCGGCGCAAGTCAAAACCTCCAGCTAAGCCGGAGGCTTGAGTAGGCCCTAGAAGGGCCTGATACCGGCGGGTGTCTCAAGACGCATCGAATATCTTTCGCCTGCATCTCGTGCCCCACCGCCCGTAAACAGGCAACTTATCTTCTGTCAAAAGCTTTCGCGTAACTGCCAGATGGCTAGTTGTCAACTCGCTTCGCTCGTAGCTTGAAGCTAAAGCTTTTTACGGGACACCTCCACCGGCAGAGCCGGTGGTTTCCGTAACCAAAAAAAGCGGCTCCCGAAGGAGCCGCCTGGGATATTGGGGTGGTGAGAATCAGCGGTTCAGGCACACGGCACCGCCCAGCACGATGATCGAGAAAATGGTGTACAGCATGTGGGGCACCTCCTTCTTCCTTGATGTTGGTTATATGATACCATCGGTCCGGCGGTTTTTCATTCAATATCTTGCTTTGTTTCGCGTGATTTTCGCCCTGCCCCGCCCGCTCCAAAAAATGTGCGCCAATTGGCGGCATTTCACCGTTTATCCCGGCATTTGACCGCGATTTTGCTTCCAGATGGTTCCCTCTTTTCGCTCCGGCGTCCCCGCGTTTTTATAAATTCTTGCTGTCCCGTCCCCGGGACGGCTCCGAAGGGAGGCCCCATGCAGGACTTACACACCCAGTGCTTTGTAAAGCGGAACTACCAGCCCGCTTTCACCTCGGAGACCATGCCCCGGCTGCTCTACGCCAGCCGGCGGCTGCCCTCCGACCAGAACCGCCCCCGGCTGCTCCACGCCCACCCGGACTTTGTGGAGGTGCTGCTGATCGAAGAGGGCGCCACCCGCTTTTTGATTGGCGAGACCACCTATGACGTGCGGGCGGGGGATCTGCTGGTCTTCAACAGCGGCGTGGTCCACGACGAGTTGTCCGGCACCGCTTTCGGCTGCAGCTGCATCGCCGTGGGCGGCCTCCGCCTGCCGGGCCTTCGGGAAAACGCCCTGATTCCGGAGGACGCCTCCCCGGTCTACCCCGTGGGGGAGGAGTTGCCCGACCTGCGGGCCCTGTACCGGCTCATCTACCGCTATCTCGCCGAGGACCGGCCCGACTGCGAGGTCTTCTGCCACCGCCTGATGCTGGCGCTGCTGGACCGGGCGCTGACCATCTCCGGCTCCGTATCCCTGCGGGTGCCCGCCAACCCGGAGCCCGCCTCCCTGGGCAGGCAGGTCCAGGAGTATATCGACCGGCATTTCAGCGAGCCCCTGACCCTCCAGCAGATCGGGCAGGCGCTCCATGCCAGCCCCTACTACCTGGCCCATGTGTTCAAGGAGTCCAGCGGCTACTCGCCCCGGCAGTATCTGCTGCGCCGCCGCATCGGCGAGGCCCAGACGCTGCTGATCTCCACGGACCTGCCCATCTCCCGCATCGCCGAGCTGGTGGGCTACGACACCCAGAACTACTTCGACCAGCAGTTTTCCAAGCACACCGGTATGCCGCCCCGGAAGTTCCGGCAGTCCTTCCAGGTGAAAAGCGGCCTGGAGGCCCCGCCGGCCGGGGAGTAAAAAAGCCGTTCGCTGTCTCAACAGCGAACGGCTTTTTTCTGAGATCAACCCCGGATGCCCATGGTCTCCCATCTGTGGCCCCGGAAGCGGGGCACGAAGAAAGCCACCCGCAGCGCCCAGTCGGCGAACATGGCCATCCAGATGCCCAGCACGCCCAGGCCCCAGAACCGGCCCAGCAGCACGCCCAGGCCCACCCGCAGCGTCCACATGGACACGGTGGAGACCGTCATGGTGAACCGGGTGTCCCCGGCGGCCCGGAGGGCCTGGGGCAGGGTGAAGGACGCGGGCCAGAGGACCAGGGCCACCCCGCCGTGCATCAAAATGATCTGCCGGGCATACGTCTCCGCCTGGTCGGAGACGTTATACAGCTTCAGGATCAGGGGCAGCGCCGCGCAGATGACGATGATCGTCGCACCCATGTAGAGATAGGCGGATTTCAGGAGCTTCCTGGTGTAGTACCGGGCCCTCTCATAGCTGCCGGCGCCCACGCAGCGGGACACCACCGTCACCATGGCAAGGCCCAGGGCGTTGCCCGCCACGCACTGGAAGGAGCAGATGCTGTTGCCGATGGCGTTGGCCGCCACCGACGCGGTACCCAGCACGGACACCGTGGACAGGAGCAGGATCTTGCCCAGCTGGAACATGCTGCCCTCCAGGCCGTTGGGCACGCCGAAGCGCAGGATGTTCTTCACCACGTACTTGTCATGGCGGAGGGTGAAGCGCCCCACCTGCATGGGCAGGCCCGGCCGCCGCAGCAGCGCCACCATGGCGGCCGCCGCCACCATCCGGGATACCAGGGTGGGGATGGCCACGCCCTCCACGCCCATGCGGAGGCCGAAGATCAGCAGGGCGTTGCCCGCCACGTTGACCGCGTTCATCGCCAGAGATACCCACATGGAGATTTTGGAGTTGCCCATCACCCGGAACAGCGCCGCCCCGGCACTGTAGATCGCCAGGAAGGGTGTGGACGCCTCCACGATCAGGTAATAGGTGTTGGCGTAGGCCGCCACGTCCGGCTCCACCTGTCCGAACACCACGTTCAGCACAAAGTCCCTGCCCAGGTAGAACAGGGCCATGACCAGCAGGGAGACCTCCCCCATGAACAGCAGCAGCTGGGCGCCGGAGTGTCCGGCCTTGTCCGGCTCCCGCCGGCCCAGGTACTGCCCCGCGATGACCGCGCCGCCGGTGGCCAGCGACGAAAAGGCGTTGACCAGCAGCACGTTGACGGTGTCCACCAGGGAGACGGCGGAGATGGCGGCCTCCCCCACCTGGGACACCATGACGGAGTCGAACAGGCCCACCGTGATGGCCAGCAGCTGCTCGATGACCAGCGGGACGGCCAGCCGCCGCAGATCCTCTTTGGTAAATTCCACGTTGATTTGCTTGATTTCCATGTCTCTGATTTCCCTCTTTTGCGCGTTGGTTTTCATCGAAACTCCCGCGGACTCATATGGAAGGTGTTCTGGAACGTCCGCAGGAAGGTGGAGTACTCGGAAAAACCCGCCTGCTCCGCCGCCTTCATCACCGGCACGCCGGCGCGGATCAGCTCCCCCGCCCGCAGCAGCCGCTTCTGGCTGATGTACTGGTGGACGGTGTAGCCGGTGACGGCCTTGAAGCGGTGCATCAGGTAGTACCGGCTCAGGAAGAACCGCTTCGCCAGGGCGTCCACGGACAGCTCCTCCTCCAGGTGGGCCGTGATGTATTTCAGGATCTCCTCCATCTTCGGGTCCACCCGGTAGCTGTCCCGGGCCTCCGCGGCGGTGCGGGAGCGCAGGATGTCCCGGTTCACGGAGATCAGAAGCTGCTGGCACAGGGTGTCCGCCATGCGTCCGGCGCCGAACTCCGTGGACCGGAGCGCCTCCTCCAGCCGCTGGATGGCCCCCATGTATTCCAGCCGCCGCTCGGCGCCCGTCCGCAGCAGGTGGAAGCCCCGCTCCCGGGCGGTGTCGAAGCAGGCGTCCAGCGCCTCGCCGGGGTCGCTCCGCGCCTCCAGCCACTCCCGGCCCAGCCAGACCACCACCCGCTCATAGGGGGCGGAGGGGTCGATGGTGGGCCTGTGGATCATGTTGTGCTGCACCAGCAGGATGTCCCAGGGCCGGAGGAAGTAGGTGACGCCCTCCACCACATAGGTGACTCTGCCGTTCAGCAGCAGGATCAGCTTGTCGAACTCATGGTAGTGGTAGTCCAGCTTCTGGGCGCGGCTGTCCTTCAGATGGAACAGACGGAAGCCCTCGTTCAGATAGCCCCGTTTGCCCACCTCACTGCGGTCCAGCATGTCCATCCCCCCGGCACTTTTTTGCGGACCTATCTTATCGCACTTTTTACAGAATCACAACCTGAATTTAACACAAAACCATGAAAAAATTTGGCCGCACTTTGGGCAAAAGCTTACGAAATTGATACTACACATTCTTGCCGGGATTTGGTATAATAAAGCCGCTATACAAAACGGAGCACAAGGAGGAACGCGCATGAGCCGTGCCGATGAAGTCTTTATCCGGACCTGCCGGGACATCCTGGAAAACGGCGTCTGGGACACCGACCGGGAGGTCCGCCCCCGCTGGGAGGACGGCAGTCCCGCCCACACCATCAAAAAATTCGGCGTCATCAACCGCTACGACCTGCGGGAGGAATTCCCCATCCTGACCATCCGCCGCACCTACTGGAAGTCCGCGCTGGACGAGCTTCTGTGGATCTGGCAGAAGAAGTCCAACAACATCCACGATCTCAGCTCCCACGTCTGGGACCAATGGGCCGACGAGACCGGCTCCATCGGCAAGGCCTACGGCTACCAGATGGGCGTGAAGCACCACTACCCCGACGGGGACATGGACCAGGTGGACCGGGCTCTGAAGGACTTGCGGGAGAACCCCGCCAGCCGCCGCATCCTGACCAACCTCTTCAACCACCACGACCTCAGCGAGATGCACCTGGCCCCCTGCGCCTACTCCATGACCTTCAACGTCTCCGGCAACGTGCTGAACGCCATTTTGAACCAGCGCAGCCAGGACATGCTGGCGGCGGGCAATTGGAACGTGGTGCAGTATGCCCTTCTGGTCCACATGTTCGCCCAGGTGTCCGGCCTGGTCCCCGGCGAGCTGGTCCACGTCATCGCCGACTGCCACATTTACGACCGCCACGTCCCCATCGTGGAGGAACTGATCCGGCAGCAGCCCCGGCCCGCGCCAGCGCTGTGGATGGACCCTGCCGTCACGGACTTCTACCAGTTCTCCAAGGCCAGCTTCCGGCTGGACGGCTATGACCCCGCGCCCTTTGACCATAAAATCCCCGTTGCGGTATGAGGTGAAAGAAGTATGAACGCTATTGTTGTGATCGACCAGAATTGGGCCATTGGCCGGGAGGGGGGCTTGCTGTTCTCCCTGCCCACGGACATGAAGCGGTTCCGCGCCATGACCACGGGCGGCACCGTCATCACAGGCCGCAAGACCCTGGACTCCTTCCCCGGCGGGAAGCCCCTGCCGAACCGGCGAAACATCGTCGTCACCCGGAACGCGAGCTTCCTGCGGGAGGGGACAGAGGTCGCCTCCAGCGCGGAGGAGGCTTTGCAGCTGGCCGTGGACGAGGACCCGGACAAGCTGTGGGTCATCGGCGGAGGCAGCATCTACGCCGCGCTGCTGAGCCGGTGCAAGCGGGTCTATCTCACCCGGGTGGAGACCCAGGTGGAGGAGTCCGACACCTTCTTCCCCAACCTGGATAGGCTGCCGGGGTGGGAGATCGAGTCCACCGGCGAGCCCATCATGGAAAATGGGGTTACTTATCGGTTTGTCGATTATATCAATAAAAAGATTTAATATAGTGTATAAATGCAAAGCCCGCCGGGGGAAATCCCCGGCGGGCTGTTTTTTAGGGCCGCGTAGGGGCCGATGCCCACATCGGCCCGTCCCACCAAGTCTTTTGGGGCTGATGCGGCGCTAGCCTTGCTCTCGGGATGGCAGGGCATTGGCATGGCGGTGCATGGGGTGCCCTCATCCGGCCCTGCAGGCCGCCTTCCCCCAGGGGAAGGCATGGGCGAGATGGATGTCAGCGGGCTGATGTGGGCGTCAGCCCCTACTCATAAGCTCCCAGTATCCTGGTTCCCCACTCCTCTTCCTCCGCGGCAGCGGCAGCGGGCAGGTCTGCGGCAGGTTCTCCATCCTTCCACAGCAGAATGGAATCGCCCCCAGCATCAAAATAGAAGGTGCCGTCATTCCCCCGTATGTTTAAATGCAGACCGCCGTCCTCGTTGTAATGAGGACTCCACAGACCGATCCGCAGGATGGGCCGCTCCAAATAGTAGTGATCGCCGTCTTCCTCATGCTTTATAGCCACTTCATACCAAGTCTCGCTTCCCTCCGCAAAGTCCCAGTGGATAGCTACGCTGTCATCTTTCAGACAATAGCCCCGAACGGACGCCAGCTCCTCCCCTGTGACGGGCACACAGGGCACAGCCGTCAGCCTCCAGACAAGGCTGCCCAGCGCGGCGCAGAGCACTGCCGCGATGAAAACGCCCTTCAGCCAGGCCCTCCGCTTGCTCCCCCGCCACTCCTTGGAAATTCTTTTCACCGCCGCCCCGTCGTCGGCGGCCTGTTTCTCCGCCTCCGGCAGGGGCGCGTCCATGTCCGCCAGCGCCCTGCGGCACGCCTCGCAGTCCGACAAATGTTCCTCCACTGCCCGGCGGCTTGCCTCCGAGCACACGCCGTCGTGATACAGCGGCAGCAGGTCGTAAATAATCTCATGTTCCATCGAATTCCTCCTTTAACTTCTGCCTGGCCCGGAAGTAGGTCACCCGCGCCCAGCTCTCCGTCTTGCCGAACAGCTCCCCGATCTGCGCGAAGGGCAGCTCTCCGAAGGTCCGCAGGGAGAACACCTCCTTGTACGGCTCCGGCAGATCGTGGAGCAGCACATGGAGCCGTCTGGCGGCGTCGGCGTTGGCGAAGCCCTCCTCGATGCCCCCGTCCCCCGGCTCGGTCTCCCGGTCCGCAAACCTCTTCCGCTCCCGGCACAACGACAGGTACTGATTCCGGGCGATCTGGCACAGCCACACCCGCAGCTGGCAGTCGCCCCGGAATCTGTCGATGGCGGAGAGGGCCTTGAAGAAGGTCTCCTGGGTCACCTCCTCCGCCGTCGCCTCATCCTGGCTCAGGGCCAGGGCGTACTTGTAGACGTCCGCGAAATACCGCCGGTATACCTCCTCAAAATCAGGCACTCTCTCACCACCTTCCGCATATAAGACGCGGGTGCGCCCGTTTCGTTACAAAAAATCGCGCCCGGTCCCCCGGGCGCGGGCTTATTCCGCCTTTTTCAGGTCGCGGCTGTGCAGCATCGCGCCGCAGTGGGGGCAGCGGAACCTCCCGGACCGGTCTATCCGCACGGTCCGCCGGTTGACGACGACGCCCCTGCCGCAGTTCGGGCAGACATGGGCCGGGTGCCGGATCAGGCCGACGCAGGCCACGAAAAAGCCGATCAGTCCGCTCCACACCATGGGTCCTGTGACCGTCCGCGGCAGCAGCCACCGGTCCATCAGGAGGCCGCCCAGGCACATCTCCACGAAGAACAGCACCGCCAGCGCCGCCCAGGCCCTATGCTTCACGCCTATCTCCTCCCGTTCCTTGTTTTTCTTTTGAAAACATGATATCATAGTTTTATATAGTATGCAAGGAAGGGGGCGTCGCCGTGGCGGACCTGACCACCGACGTGCGGACCATTAAGGGCATCGGCGAACAGCGGGCCAGGGCCCTGAACAAGCTGGGCATCACCACGCTGCGGGACCTGATCTCCTGGTTCCCCCGGAGGTACGACGACCGCACCCGGACCAGGCGCATCGCGGATCTGGTCCCCGGAGAGGCCGCCTGCGTGGCCGCTATGATCGCCGCGCCCCCCACCGTCTCCCACATCCGGAAGGGCATGGACCTGGTGAAGGTCCGGGCGGTAGACGACAGCGGCGTGCTGGACGTGACCTTTTTTAACCAGACCTGGCTGAAAAACCAGCTCCGCCAGGGGGAGACCTATATTTTTTACGGCAAGGCGGAGGGGACCCTCCTCCGCAGGACCATGGCCGGCCCCATCGTGGAGCAGGAGGGCCGGGGGGAGTTCACAGGCCGCATCGTGCCCATCTATCCCCTGACCGCCGGGGTCAGCCAGCTGATCTTGTCCCGGTCCATCCGCCAGGGGCTGGACGCCTGCGCGGACATCCTGCCGGACGTGCTGCCCGACGGGGTGCGGCAGACGCACCACCTGTGCCGCGTCAACTACGCCTATGAGAACATCCACTTCCCGGAAAATGCCGAGGCCCTGGACATTGCCCGGCGGCGGCTGGCCTTTGAGGAGCTGTTTCTCTTCACCATCGGCCTCAAACGGCTGAAACGGCGGCGGGAGGTGGTCCACGTCCCCCCCTGCGCGGCGGTGGACATGGACGCTTTCTACGCCGCCCTGCCCTTCACGCTGACAGACGCCCAGCGGCGGTGCGTGGACGATGCCCTGGCGGACATGCGCTCCGGCACGCCTATGAACCGTCTGTGCCAGGGCGACGTGGGCTCCGGCAAGACCATGGTGGCCGCCGCCTGCGTGTACTTCGCGGTGAAAAACGGCCGGCAGGCGGCCCTGATGGCTCCCACGGAAATTCTGGCCCAGCAGCACTACGCGGGGCTGGCCCCGCTGATGGAGGACCTTGGCATCCGGTGTGCCCTGCTGACCGGCTCCACTCCGGCAAAGACAAAGAAGTCCATCGCCGCCCAGCTGGCGGCGGGGGAGATCGACTTCGCCATCGGCACCCACGCCCTCATCACCGGCGGCGTGGCGTACGCCGATCTCGGCCTGGTGGTAACGGACGAGCAGCACCGCTTCGGCGTTGGACAGCGGGCGGCGCTGGCGGGCAAGGGGAAGCACCCCCATACCCTGGTCATGTCCGCCACGCCTATTCCCCGGACGCTGGCGCTGATTTTGTACGGCGATCTGGACGTGTCCGTCATCGACCAACTGCCCCCGGGCCGCCAGCCCATCGAGACTTATGCCGTCCCCGGCAGCTACCACCCCCGGGTGTATCAGTTCATCCGCAAACTGGTGGCGGAGGGGCGGCAGGCATACGTGGTTTGCCCCATGGTAGAGGAAAACGACGAGCCGCCCGACGAGCGAAAGGCCGTGACGGAGTACGCGAAATGGCTGCAAAATGAAGTCTTCCCGGATTTGAAGGTGGCCTTTGTCCACGGCAGGATGAAGCCGAAGGAGAAGGACGCGGTGATGACCGCCTTTGCCGCCCACGAGACGGACATCCTGGTGTCCACCACCGTCATCGAGGTGGGTGTGGACGTGCCCAACGCCGCCGTCATGGTCATTGAGAACGCGGAGCGTTTCGGCCTGAGCCAGCTCCACCAGCTCCGGGGCCGGGTGGGCCGGGGCAAACACCAGTCCTACTGCATCCTGATCTCCGACAATCGGAACGAGGAGACGAGGCAGCGGCTGAAGGTCATGACAAAAACCGCCGACGGCTTCAAGATCGCGGAGGAGGATCTGCGGCTCCGGGGTCCCGGCGACTTCTTCGGCCAGCGGCAGCACGGCCTGCCGGGGCTGCGGGTGGCGGACATCGGCTGCGACACCCAGCTTTTGAAGGAGGCCCAGACGGCGGCGGAGGCCCTGCTGGCCCGGGACCCGGAGCTGGAGACCTGCCCCGCCACGGCGGAGCGAGTGACGGAGCTGTTCACCCAGAGCGCGGACGCGCTGAACTGAACGGATATCAAAGACCATCAACGACGGTCAAGAGAGAGAAACGGAGTGATGATGCGGATGGATTATCAGAAGCAACTGGCCGATCTGAACCTGCAGATCGAAGAAAATCCCGAAAATGCGAACCTTTATGCCAAGCGCGGATATGTATTTGGAGAGCTGAAGGAGTTCGAGAATGCACTTTCTGATTATGACAAAGCGATTGAGCTGGACTCTACTTCGGCAGTTCTGTTTTTCAATCGCGGAAACTTTTGGAGAACCCAACGTGAGTATGAAAAGGCACTTTCCGATTATGACAAGGCAATTGAATTGGACCCTTCTTCGGCAAAGATATTTAACAACCGCGGTATTGTCCTGGCCGGTCTGAAAAGGTATACGGAAGCGATTTCTTCCTTTGACAAAGCTATTGATTTAAACTCCAACTATGCGCTGGCGTTTAATAATCGCGGAGTCTGCTGGCATAGGTTAAATGAATTTGAAAAGGCCATAGAAGATTACAGTAAATCGATTGAGCTAGATCCAGCCTATGCATTGCCTCTGAAAAATCGCGGAAACTTGTACTCTGAATTTGGCAATATTGCAGAAGCCCTGGCCGATCATAAAGCGGCTCTGGCTCTGTACGAAACAGATGGTTCCACATCCATGGTCCAATTTCTTTCAAATTCCATTGCTGAGCTTGAGTCCAAACTTCAGACCGCAGCCGCGCTGGAACGAATCGATTCGCTGATGAGCGACCCGGAGATGGATGAAATCAAGCAAAAAATGGTGGAAAACCGGAACTCATTCAACACCTTTATTCAAGACGGTTTTGCTGCAAGGCCGGAGCTTCCGCTGTTCCATATCCTGCGCCGCTGGAATTCCTATACCCCCATTATCGCCAAGAATCCCTTTGTCAGCAAGGGCGGCGGCTATTTCCTGCAAACCAACTCCCACGGCATTGTGGTGGACCCGGGCTTCAACTTCATTGACAATTTTCAGCAGGCGGGGTTCCGGTTCAAGGATATGGATACCATCCTCATCACCCACGCCCACAATGACCACGTTACAGATTTGGAGTCCATTCTCACCCTGCTGTACAAATACAACGACATTGTCCGCGGCAGCGCTGAAGAGGACATACCGGGTTCCATTTTAAGCGATATCCGGGACACTTCTCCGGACATCACATCTGACGAACTGGAGCGCCGCACCGACGCGGATTTCGCCAAATCCCCCCGCCATAAGCGGCTGGATATTTATATGACCTCCAGCACATTTAAGAAATACGCCAACTTCCTGGACCTGAAATCCTCCTCCGACTACACCATCCACCTCATCCACGCGGGCGACCGGCTGGATTTTGACAGGGAACTGGATATCAGAGTCCTTCCCGCCAGGCACAACGACATCCTGTCCGACCGGGATTCCGTGGGTTTTCTCTTCCTCTATCAGGATGTCGCGCTCCTGTATACAGGGGACACCGGATTCAATTCCGACATCGAACAGGCCTATACAAATTTAAAAGATGAGGTTCTGGTGGACAAACAGCTTGTCCTCCTGGCGCACATTGGAGGCTTTAAGTCCTACGAGGAAACATACAGGATGACGGCGTTCAACTCCGGAAAGGCTTTCTACAAAAACCATCTGGGCCGTCTGGGGCTGGCCAGGCTGGTGGAGATTCTGAAGCCCAGGCTGTGCATCATTTCAGAGTTTGGCGAGGAGTTCACCGAGTGTCGGAGACAGTTAAGCAGCCTGTTCCAGAAGCATTATAGCGACACGCTTTTCCTCCCTGCCGACATTGGACTCTGCCTTCGCCTGGATCTGCAGATCAAGGCCGTTACGCACGTTCCTCCGACTGGAGAGGAGTTGACCGAAGACGATTACGGCTTCATCCTGCCCGAGGAAGTCGGAACGTTCACCCTGGAACGGGACAACTCCCTGCGGTATTATAAAAGCGATCTGGACGTCTCCCGCCTGGCCCAAAAACACTTTTCATAAAAAGCGGGACCGCCTGAAAGGCGGTCCTGCTTTTTCAATGCGCTCTCCTCATTTCAGCTCGTCCAGCGTCAGGGAAAAGCTGTCCATAAACGTCTTCAGAAAATACGCCACCTCCGGCAGGCCATAGCCCTCCAGGACCCTGCGGGTCTGGGCGGCGGCCTCCCGGAACTCCAGGTTCCCGGCCTTCAGCTCCTCCACGCACTTGATATAGGCGGACAGCTTGTCCGCCGCCTTTACCAGCCGCTCCGTCTCCGGGTCCGCGACGGTCAGGATGGGGGCGTAGATCCCCCGCAGCTCCTCCGGCAGCATGTTCAGCAGCTTCCGCTCCGCCACCGCCTCCACATCCTTATAGGCGCCGCGGATGGCGGGGTTGTCGTATTTGATGGGGGTGGGCATGTCGCCGGTCAGAATTTCCGACGCGTCGTGGTACAGCGCCGCCACCGCCACCGCGCCGGGGTCCGCCGCGCCGCCGAATTTCTCATTGCGGATCACCGCCAGGGCGTGGGCCAGCACCGCCACCTGGTGGCTGTGCTCCTGGACATTTTCCGGGGCGGTGTTCCGCATCAGCGCCCAGCGCTGGATAAACCGCATCCGGGAGATATAGGCAAAAAAGTGGCTTTTCATCATCTATTCCTCGATTTCTCCAAACAGTCTGTCCCCGTCCGTGCCAATGACACGGACGTTCTTCACCACATTGTGCAGGGCCTCGCCCTCCGCCAGCACCTCCATGTAGTTGGGGGCGTGGCCGAAGAATCCGCCGTCCCTGGGCTGCTCGAACAGGACCGGATAGACCTGCCCCACGCACTCCGCCAGATAGGCCCGGTGCATCTCCGCCGCCACAGCCGCCGCCCGGCGGGCCCGCTCCTCCCTGACGCCCTTGGGTACCTGTTCCATCTTCGCCGCCGGGGTGCCGGGGCGGATGGAGTAGGGGAAGATGTGCATCTGGGCGAAACGGCAGCTCCGGATGAAGTCCAGCGTCTGGCTGAACGCCTCCTCCGTCTCCTCCGGAAAGCCGGTGATCAGGTCGGTGGTGATGGCCGGATGTACAAAATATTGGTTTAAAAGTGCAACAGATTGTGCAAATCTGGCGGTGTCATACTTGCGGTTCATGCGCTTCAACGTGGCGTCGCACCCGCTTTGCAGGGACAGGTGGAACTGGGGACACAGGTCGGGCAGGGCGGCGGCGCGGCGGCAGAAGTCCTCCGTGATAGTCCTCGGCTCCAGGCTGCCCAATCGGACGCGGACGCCGGGGGCGGCGGCGCAGATGGCCTCCACCAGGTCGATCAGGGTCTGGCCCGTTTTCAGGTCCCGGCCCCAGGAGGAGATCTCAATACCTGTCAGCACGATCTCCCGGTAGCCGTCGGCCATCAGCCGCGCGGCCTGGGCCGCCGCCGTCTCCAGCGGGGCGGAGCGCACCGGGCCCCGGGCATAGGGGATAATGCAGTACGAACAGAAGTTGACGCAGCCGTCCTCCACCTTCAGCATGGCCCGGGTGCGGGCCTCCAGGCCCCCGGCGGGCAGCACCTCGAACACCCGGCGTTCGAAGGACTGGTCGATGGCCTCGATGCGGCCCCTTTCCGCCACGGCCCGCTCCAGCAGGCCGAGGAAGCCGGTGCGGTCGCCGGTGCCGGCGATCAGGTCCACGTCCAGCTTCCGCACATCCTCGGCGTGAGTCTGGGCATAGCAGCCGCACACCGCCACCACCGCGCCGGGGTGCTCCCGGCGGACCCGGTGGAGGACCTGCCGGGACTTCTGGTCGCTGACGGCGGTGACGGAGCAGGTGTTCACCACGTAGGCGTCCGCCTCTCCACCGAAGTCCACGACCTCATGCCCTCTGGCCCGGAGGGACTGCTCCATGGCCTGGGTCTCATATTGATTCACTTTGCACCCGAGGGTGTAAATGGCAACTTTCATCGTCTCTGTTTCCTTCTGTCATGATTCCCGTGGCCCGGCGGCCGCCAGCGCACCATACACAGGCGATCCGTTTTGGACCGACGCTTCCGCGCCGCCGCCGGACATTCCCGGTTTTCCTTGCACTTTTCCAAAATCCTCTATATAATAATAAGACGCGCCTATATTATACCGATTTTTTCCCCATTGGGCAACCCCCCAATGAAAGGAGCATCCATATGATCTATCTGGACCACGCCGCCACCACGCCCGTGCCCCGGGAAGTGGCGGATGCCATGTATGAAGTTTTAACAGAGCAGTACGGCAACCCCAGCTCCCAGTACCAGCTGGGCCTGGATATGAAAAAACGGGTGGAGGACTGGCGGAGGACCGTGGCCGCGGCCCTTGGCTGCGAGGCGAAGCAGCTGTTCTTCACCTCCTGCGGCACCGAGGGGGACAACTGGGCCATTCAGGCCGCCTGCTGGCAGAACCGGCACCTGGGCCGCCACATCGTCACCACGGCGGTGGAGCACAACGCCGTGCTGGAGGCCTGCAAGTGGATGGAGCCGCAGGGGTACGAGGTCACCCGCGTCGCCCCGGACGGAAACGGCGATATCACGGCGGAACAGGTCCTGAACGCCGTTCGGCCGGACACGGCGCTGGTGTCCGTCATGCTGGTGAACAACGAGCTGGGGAACATCTACCCCATCGCCGAGATTGCCAGAGGACTGGCGGCGAAATATCCAAAGACCCTGCTCCACACCGACGCGGTACAGGGCTTTTTAAAGGTCCCCTTCATCGCCAGAGCCCTGGGCGCGGACTTCATCACCGTCTCCGCCCACAAGATCGGCGGACCCAAGGGCGTGGGCGCGCTGTACATCGGCCCCCGGGTCCGCAATCCCCGGCCCCTGCTGGCGGGCGGCGGACAGGAGGGCGGCCTCCGCTCCGGCACCGAGGCCACGGCCCAGCTGGCGGGCTTCGCCAGGGCGGCGGCGCTGCGGATGGACAGCCTGACGGACAAGCTGGCCCACATGACGGAGATCAAAGCCTACGCCGTGAAACAGCTCAGCGCCATCCCCGATTTGAAAATCATCGGCGCCGGCGCCGCCCCCCACATCCTGTCCGTCTCCCTGGTGGGCTGGCCCAGCCAGAACATCGTCAACGACCTGTCGTCCCAGGGCATCTGCGTCTCCGCCGGCTCCGCCTGCCACCAGGGCAGGCCCAGCCACGTGGTGGCGGCGCTGAAGCTGCCCAGGCGGGTGGCGGGCGGCGTCATCCGCCTGAGCTTCGGCCCGGAGACCACGACGGCGGACATCGACGCCTGCGCCCAGGCTCTGCGGAGGCACCACGACACCCGGATGCCCATGCTGTGAGCGGGTGCGGATGGAAGCGTGGAGATGTCCGCTCTCTTTGCCCTGATCTTCACTCCTCACGCCCAAATCTTCACTTTTACCAAAGAGGTCTTTCTATGTTTCACGCGCTCCGCCGGGAGCCCGGCTTTTACCGTCGGCTTTGGAAGCTGTCCCTGCCGATGATCCTGCAAAACCTCATCACCTTTTCCCTGGGGCTCATCGACACCTTCATGGTCAGCCAGCTGGGCAACACGGAGATGGCCGCCGTCACCACCGCCAATGTGCCGGTGTTTCTGCTCATCAGCATCGTCTTCGGCGTCCAGAGCGGCCTGGGCATCCTGGTCAGCCAGTATTGGGGCAAGGGCGATCTGAAGGGCATCAACCGCGCCCTGGGCGTGGCGTGCATCCTGGGCACCGCCATCACGGCGGCGCTGGCGGCGGTGTTTTTTCTGTTTCCCGTGCCGGTCATGGACCTGCTGTCCAACAGCCATGCGCTGTCCCTCCTGGGCGCGCCCTATCTCCGGGTCATCGGCTTCTCCTATGTGTTCAACATGCTCTCCTCCATCTACGCCAGCGTCCAGCGCAGCGTGGAGAACCCGACCTTCGGCATGAAGCTGTTCGGCTTCTCCACCCTCCTGAACACCGGGCTGAACTACCTGCTGATCTTCGGCCACGGCGGCTTCCCCGCCCTGGGCGTGGCGGGCGCCGCCATCGCCACCCTGCTGGCCCGGGCGTCCGAGTTTCTCATCTGCGTCGTCTGTGCCATCCGCAGCAAAACCGTCCCCCTGGACCCGGGCCGCTTCCTGCGGCCCGGCGTGGACATGGTCCGGCGATTCCTGAAATACGCCTCCCCCGTGATCCTCAACGAGGCCGCCTGGGGCCTGGGCAACTCCCTGCTGACGGTGATCCTGGGTTACACCGACAACTCCGTGGAGATGCTGGCCGCCAACGCCGTCATGGGCAACCTGAACCGGCTGTTTCTGGTGGTCTGCTTCGGCCTGGGCGCCGCCACGGCGGTCATCGTGGGCAAGGCCATCGGCGAGGGCCGGAGCCACCGGGAGGTCATGGACCTGAGCCGCGCGCTGCTGTGGTTCACGGTGTTGGTGGGCGTGGGGCTGGCGGCCGTCTCCCTGGCGCTGATCCCGCTGGCGTTCGTCCCGGTGGTGTTCCCCCTGTTCAAGCTGTTCGGGGAGTCCGCCGACATCGCCGCGGCCCTGGCGGTGACGGGCTTTGGCACCATTCCCCTCCACGCCTACGCCATCTCCGCCGTCACCGGCGTCCTGCGCTCCGGCGGCGACGTCGTCTGGGCCACGGCGCTGGACCTGGCGCCGCAGTGGCTGGTGTGCCTGCCGCTGACGGCTCTGGCGGCCCTGGTGCTGAAAACCGGCTGCTGGCCCATCGCCATCGCCATTCAGATGGAGTCCGCCGTGAAGGTGCCACTGTGCGTCCGGCGCGTCGGCAGCGGCAGGTGGGTCCACGATGTGACAAGGGGGAACGGCGCATGAGTCTGTTTTGCTGTCCTGTCTGCGGCGGGCCGCTGGTCCGGGTGGAGCGGGTCTGCCGCTGTGAAAAGGGCCACAGCTACGACATCGCCCGGGAGGGCTACACCTATCTGCTGCCCCCCAATCAGAAGCACTCCGCCGCCCCCGGCGACGACCGCGGCATGGCCCAGGCCCGACGGGAGTTCCTATCCAAAGGGTATTATTCCCCCTTATTGAATACGCTTTGTTGTCAGATTTTGTCCCATTCCGGCGATTCCCCGGCAATTTTGGACGCGGGCTGCGGCGAGGGGTACTACACCGCGGGCATCTGGCAGGCCCTCCGCGATGCTGGAAAGACGCCCCGGATGGCGGGCACCGACATCTCCAAGGTCATCCTCCGCTCCGCCGCGAAACGGGAGAAGGGCGTGGAGTTCGCCGTGGCGTCCTCCTTCCATCTGCCCCTGGCGGACGGCAGCGTGGACATCCTGTTGGACTGCTTCTCGCCCCTGGCGCTGGAGGAGTTCCGGCGCGTCCTGCGGCCCGGCGGCACGTTTTTGTACGTGGTCCCGGCGGCGGACCACCTGTGGGAGCTGAAGCGGGTCCTCTACGACCGCCCCTACCCCAACGAGGAGAAGGAGACGCCCTACGAGGGCTTCGCCTATGAGGCCGTCGTCCCGGTGGATAACACCATCACCCTGGCAAGTCAGGCGGACATCCACGCTCTGTTCCAGATGACGCCCTACTACTGGAAGACGCCCAGGGCGGGCGCGGAGCGGCTGGCGGCGCTGGACACACTGACCTGCCGGACCGCCTTTCGTATCCATATCTTTCAAAAGCTGTGACAGGAGGTCTCCCCATGAAACCGAATCCCACCCGTTCCGCGCTGATTGTCATCGACATGGAGAACGGCTTTGTGGACCCCAACGGCGGCCACTGCATCCGCTACGCCCGGTCCACGGTGCCCGCCTGCGTCCGGGCGGTGGAGCTGGCCCGGAGCAAGGGCATCCCCGTGTTTTTCGTCAAACGCATCTACCGCGCCGACGGCAGCGACGTGGAGCTGACCCGTCATGCCGGCTGGGCGGCGGGTGGCCGGGCCTGCGCGCCCGCCTCCGCCGGGTACAACAGCGCCCAGGCGCCGGAGGGCCTGCGGCCCCAGCCGGGGGATTACACCATCATCAAGCCCCGGTGGAGCGCCTTTTTCCAGACGGAGCTGGATTTGATTTTGCGGCGGCTGGACGTGCGCACCGTCATCCTGACAGGCACCACCACCCCCAACTGCGTCCGCGCCACCTGCTACGACGCCATCGCCCTGGAGTACAACGCCGTGGTGCTGACGGACTGCTGCTCCTCCCAGACGGAGGAGATCCAGCGGGTGAACCTGGAGGACATGGCGCGGGTGGGGGCCATTCTGATGGACAGCGCCGCCTTTGAACGCTACGGCCCGGAGACGGTGCCCGACCTGTCCGCCGCCATCCGGGCGGGGATGCTGGCAAGCGATACCCCGCCGGAGCCCTTCGCGCCCTGTGACGGAGGCGTTGGCTGGCTGGACCTGTGGTAAACGGAACGCGCACCCTCCCGGGTGCGCGTTCTCTCTTATAATACCTTTGTGATGGTGCCGCCGCCCAGCACGGTGTCCCCCTGATAGAGGACCACCGCCTGTCCGGTGGTGATGGCCCGCTGGGGCTCGTCGAAGGTCAACCGCACCGCGCCGTCCTCCAGGCGCTCCGCCGTGGCGGGCTGCTCCGCCTGGCGGTAGCGGACCTTGGCCGCCACCCGCAGCGGCTCTGCGGGCGCCGGGATGGCCCCCCAGACCCAGTCCTCCGCCAACAGGGCGCGGCTGTACAGCGCCGCTTCCGGCCCCAGGGTGACGGTGTTGTCCGCCATGGACTTGCCGCAGACGTACAGCGGCTCCGGCGCGCTGACGCCCAGACCCTTCCGCTGGCCCAGGGTGTAGCGCACGGCCCCCCTGTGCCGCCCCAGCACCCGGCCCTCCCGGTCCAGAATGTCCCCGGGCGGGTACGATCTGCCGGTGTAGCGCTCCAGAAAGGCGCCGTAGTCCCCGTCGGGCACGAAGCAGATGTCCTGGCTGTCGTGCTTCCGGGCGTTGCAGAAGCCCTGCTCCTCCGCGATCTGGCGGACCTCCGGCTTGTGGAGGCCCCCCAGGGGGAACAGGGTCCGGGACAGCTGCTCCTGAGTCATGGACGCCAGCACGTAGCTCTGGTCCCGGGACAGGTCCGCCGCCTTGTGGAGCGCCCAGCGTCCGGCGGCGGGGTCCCGCATGATTTGGGCGTAGTGCCCGGTGGCGATATAGTCGATGCCCAGCTCCTCCGCCCGGCGGAGCAGAGCGCCGAATTTCAGATAGCGGTTGCAGTCGATGCAGGGGTTGGGCGTGTCTCCCCGTTGGTAGCTCTCCGCGAACTTCCGCATCACCTGGCGGTCGAACTCGTCGCAGAAGTTGAAGGTGTAGTGGGGGATGCCCAGCCGCCGGGCAACGCTCCTGGCATCCTCCACGTCGTCCAGCGCGCAGCAGGTGCGGCCCTGGCGGGCCACGGTCTCATTTTGATAGAGCTTCATAGTCACGCCGACGCACTCGTAGCCCTGCCGCTGCAAAAGCCATGCCGCCACGCTGGAGTCCACGCCGCCGCTCATGGCCACCAAAACCTTTTTCTCCATAGCCGCCCCCCGTTTTTCATAGTATTCAAGTGGGAATTATAGGCCATGTTCCCCCGGCTGTCAAGGCAAACCCGTGCCGGCCGCTTGCGAAAAACGGCCCGAAGTGATATACTGTCCGTGTAAATTCCTATTTTTCCAGGGGGGATATGGTTATGTCCAATCCGTGGGAGGAGATCCCGCTGGCCGACTATGAGAATCACATGCGTCTGGACTCCGTGATGCAGCTGCAGGCCATGAACGAGATGATGCGGGACCAGTTCGCCGCCCATCCGGCATCCAGCGTCATGATCCTGGGAGTCGCCGGGGGCAACGGGCTGGAGCACATTCAAAAAGAGAAGTTCCGGCGTGTATACGGCGTGGACATCAACGCCTCCTATTTGCGGGAGGTATCGCGCCGGTATCCGGACCTGGACGGGGTGCTGGAGTGCCTGCGGGCCGACCTGACCAGGGACGCGGAACAGCTGCCCCACGCGGATCTGGTGGTTGCGAACCTGCTGGTGGAGTATATTGGATACGCCTGCTTCCAGAATGTGATCCGGCAGGTGGAGCCGCGCTTCGTCTCCTGCGTCATCCAGATCAACACGGCGGAGCAGTGGGTCTCCGACTCCCCCTATCTGCACGTGTTTGACGCGCTGGAGCAGGTGCACCACCAGATGGAGGAGCGGGCGCTGGAGCGCGCCATGCTGGAGATCGGATACCGCGCCGGCAAAACGCTGGAGCATCCCCTTCCCAACGGGAAGAAGCTGGTGCGGCTGGACTTCGCGAAATAAGCCGGCGGGAGGCCGCTGTTTCCAGCGGCCTCCCCTTCGCTCTATTCGAATTGGGGAACCAGAACGCCGGCCGTCTCCGGGCCCACCTCGAAGGAGGCTCCCTCCAGCCGGTGCACCGCGCCCTCCGGCCACAGGGCCAGAAAGGCCTCCACCCCCGCCACGTTGGGCAGGCCGTAGGGCGGGTGATGGTAGTGCATGGGCACCACGCACCGCGCGCCAATGGCGTCGCACACCGCCTTGGCCCCCGCCGCGTCCACGGTGTAAACGCCGCCCACCGGCACCAGCGCCGCGTCCACCGGGCCGATGGCCGCCAGCTGCGCCGCCGTCAGCTGGTGTCCCAGGTCTCCCAGATGAGCCACGGACACTCCCCCGGCGGCGAACACCCGGACGGTGTTGCTCCCCCGCAGGGCGCCGCCCTGGTCGTCATGGCAGGTCTCCACCTCCCGGACGGCGAAGGGGCCCTCCCGCCCGGGCAGCGGCTCCACACAGTCAACGGCATCGTGGTCAAAGTGGTGGTGGCTGCAAACCACCTCGTGGGCGGATACCGCCAGCGGCGGATAGCCCTCCACCCCGGTGTAGGGGTCCGTCACGATCCTGTATCCGTCCTGCTCCAGCAGAAAGCAGGCGTGTCCCAGCCAGGTCAGCTTCATGGCTCCATCCTCCTTGTAAAATCAAAGCGGTGGTCTCCCACCGCTTTGATCATATCATGTTTCATCCGGCTTGTCATCCTGCTTTTTGCGCCTGAGCACAGCGCCGCCCCGCCGCTTCCGCAGCACCCGGACGACCGCCACGGCGATCACGGCCAGCAAAATCACCCACATCCAGCCGTAGGCCAGGGCCACCACGAAGTCCTCCAGCGCGTCGGCAAAATCCGCCCAGCCGGAGGCAAAGGCGGCGCCCATACGGCCCCCAAAGCTGACTGGGGCCTCCTCCACGTTGGAGAGCTTGTAGACCTCCTGGAGGGAGATGTACACCGTGGCGTAGTCCACCAGCGCGTCGTAGTGCTGGAGGGTGCCGGACAGGTCGTCGATCTGCTGCTCCGTCTCGGAGATGGCGCTCTCGATGGTGATGATGTCCTCCATCAGCTCCGCCTTGGCCAGCAGCGCCTGGAGCCGCTCCAGCTTGATCTGCTGGGTTTTCAGACGGCCCTCTGTGTCGTAGTAGGACTCGCTGACGTCCTGCTGGCTCTCGTCGCTGCTGATCAGGTGGCACAGCCCGCCCGCCTGGTCCAGAAAGGCCCGGTACCGCTCCGCCGGGACCCGGACGGTGTAGTCCGCCCAGCGGTAGCCGCTGCCGCCGGACCAGACGCTGCTGTTCTCGTAGTAGCCGCCAAGGGATTCCGTCAGCGTGGACAGGTCCGCCACGGCGTCTTCAAAGGCCGTGGTCTCCATGGACAGCGTGGCGGTGCGGATCATCTTCGCCGCGCGGACGGCACCCTCCTCCGCCACGGAGGCCGTCTCATAGCTCCCGCCGCCGTAGGCCGACTCCATGGGAGCCTCCATCACCATATCTTCCAGCGCCATATCTGCGGCTGCGGTCGTGGTCGCGGCCTGCTCCGCTTTCCCTCCCCCGCCGCACCCGGCCAGGGCCAGCGCCAGCAGCAGTGCCAGCAGTCCCGCAAAAAACCTTCTTTTCACGGTGTCGTCCTCCTTTTCCCGCCCCGCTCTTCCAGACGGGGCCTTTACACGTATAGACGGAATTTTGCGGAAAATGTTCCCTCCGCATGGCAAAAATCCAAAATTTTTTCCACGGCTTGCCTTTTTCTGCCCGGCGCGGTACAATAGGGCCAGATTTGAGGGAACCAGGAGATTCTACATATTTGGAGGAACCGATCATGACTTATCAGGAAGTTCTAGCCACCGCCCGGACCTGTATGGGCCCCTACTGCAAGGCCTGCCCCACCTGCAACGGCCTGGCCTGCAAAAACACCGTCCCCGGCCCCGGCGCCAAGGGCATCGGCACCGGAGCCATCCGCAACTACCAGAAGTGGCAGGAGCTGTGCGTCAACATGGATACCATCTGTGAGAACAAGCCGGTGGACACCTCCTTTGAGCTGTTCGGCCACAAGGCGGTCCTGCCCGTGTTCGCCGCCCCGGTGGGAGCCATGACCCTGCACTACGGCGACAAGTACGACGACCTTGCCTACAACGACATCCTGGTGGCCGCCTGCGCCCAGGCGGGCATCGCCGCCTTCACCGGCGACGGCACCAACCCCGCCGTCATGGAGGCCGCCGCCGAAGCGCTGAAGAAGAGCGGCGGCCGGGGCATCCCCACCATCAAGCCCTGGAACCTGGACACCATCCGGGAGAAGCTGGCTCTGGTGAAGGCCGCGGACCCCATCGCCATCGCCATGGACATCGACGCCGCCGGCCTGCCCTTCCTGAAGAACATGACGCCCCCCGCCGGCAGCAAGACCGTGGCGGAGCTGCGCCAGATCGCGGATATGGCCGGCAAGCCCTTCATCCTCAAGGGCATCATGACGGTCAGCGGCGCGAAGAAGGCCCTGGAGGCCGGTGCCAGCGGCATCGTGGTCAGCAACCACGGCGGCCGGGTGCTGGACCAGTGCCCCGCCACCGCGGAGGTGCTGCCCGCCATCGTGGACGCCGTGGGCGGCAGGATGACCATCCTGGTGGACGGCGGCATCCGCACCGGCATGGACGTGTTCAAGGCCCTGGCTCTGGGCGCCGACGCGGTGCTCATTGCCCGGCCCTTCGTGAACATGGTCTACGGCGGCGGCGCCGAGGGCGTGCAGGTGTATGTGGACAAGCTGAAAGCCGAGCTGGCCGACACCATGGCCATGTGCGGCGCCCACTCCCTGGCGGATATCGACCGCTCCATGATCTACGGGTATTGACCCCCGCATAAAATCCGCGTGAAACGCAAAACAGCCGCCCTTTCGGGCGGCTGTTTTGCGTGTGTTTACTTCATCAGCTCGTACATGACGGCCTTGATGGTGTGCATCCGGTTCTCCGCCTCGTCAAAGACGATGGACCGCTCGCTCTCAAACACCTCGTCGGTGACCTCCATGGCGTCCCGGCCGAACTTCTCGCCCATCTCCTTGCCGATCTGGGTCTTGTGGTCGTGGTAGGCGGGCAGGCAGTGCATGAAGCGGCACTGGGGGCCGGCGTTGTCCATCAGTGCCCTGGTGACCTGGTAGGGGCCAAGGGCCTCAATGCGCTGGGCCCAGACCTCCACCGGCTCGCCCATGGACACCCACACGTCGGTGTACAGCACGTCGGCGTTCTTCGTGGCCTCCATGGGGTCCTCGATGAACTCCAGCACCGCGCCGGTCCCGGCGGCGATGGCCTGGCAGGTCTCCACCAGCGCGGCGTCCGGCATGTACGCCTTGGGCGCGCAGGCCACGAAGTGCATGCCCATCTTGGCGCAGCCCACCATCAGGCTGTTGCCCATGTTGAACCGGGCGTCGCCCAGATACACCAGCTTCACACCCGCGAGTTTGCCAAAATGCTCCCGAATGGTCAGGAAGTCCGCCAGGATCTGAGTGGGGTGGAACTCGTTGGTCAATCCGTTGAACACGGGGATGCCCGCGTACCGCGCCAGCTCCTCCACCACCGTCTGGCCGAAGCCCCGGTACTCGATGCCGTCATACATCCGGCCCAGCACCCGGGCGGTGTCGGCGATGGACTCCTTCACGCCGATCTGGCTGCCGGTGGGGCCCAGGTAGGTGGAGCCCATCCCCAGGTCCTGGGCGGCCACCTCGAAGGCGCAGCGGGTGCGGGTGGAGGTCTTCTCAAAGATCAGGGCCACGTTTTTGCCCTCTAAGTACCGGTGGGGGACGCCCGCCTTCTTCTTGGCCTTCAGGTCGGCGGCGGTGTCCAGAAATTGCTGGATCTCAGCGGGGGTGAAGTCCAGCAGCTTCAGGAAATGGGTGTGGTTCTCCATATATGATTCCTCTCTTTATCAGTATAGCGCTCAGGATCGAAGAGTGAGATCGTAGAGTGAAGAATGAAGATATCGTGTCCGGCAAGGCCGGACAAATTTCAATCATCCGCCCGCGGCGGATACCGCATCTCCACTCTCAACACTTCACTCTGTTTTCAGCCCAGCGCCTTTTTCATGATGGCAAGGCCCTGATCCATCTCCTCCTTGGTGATGACCAGCGGCGGCAGCAGACGCATGCCCGGTCCGGCAGTCAGCACTAGCAGGCCGTTTTCAAGGAGCTTGTTGGCGATCTCGCCCTTTTGATAGCCCTCCTTGACCTCGATGCCGATCATCAGGCCCAGACCCCGGGTCTTTCCAAAGCAGGGCAGGTCCAGGGCCTCGATGCCCTGACGCAGGTAGGCGCCCTTGGCCTTGACCTCCTCCAGGAACGCGTCGGTCAGGGTCTCCTGCACCACCAGGCCCGCGGCGGCGCAGACGGGGTTGGCGCCAAACGTGGTGGCGTGGGTGCCGGGGCCGAGCACGTCCCGGCACTTTCCGCCGGCCAGGATGCCGCTCATGGGCAAACCCCCGGCGATGCCCTTGGCGAAGGACACCACGTCCGGCAGAATACCGTACTGCTGGAAAGCGAAGAGGCTGCCCGTCCGGCCCACGCCGGTCTGGACCTCGTCCACCAGCAGCAGCCAGTCCCGCTTTTCGCACAGCTTGGCTACCGCCTGCACGTAATCCCTGTCCAGGGGCAGCACGCCGCCCTCGCCCTGGACCACCTCCATCATGACGGCGCACACGTCGTCTCCGGCGGCGGATTCCAGAGACTCCAAACTGTTGGCGTCGGCGTAGCGGAAGCCCTCGGTGAAGGGAAAGAAGTAGTTGTGGAACACCTCCTGGCCGGTGGCCATCAGGGTGGTGATGGTGCGGCCGTGGAAGGAGTTGTTCAAGGTGATGATGGTGGCGCGGCCCTTGCCGTACTTGTCGAAGCTGTATTTTCTCGCCAGCTTGATCATGCCCTCGTTGGCCTCGCCGCCGCCGTTGGCGAAGAACACACAGCTCTCGCCGGTGCGCTTGCACAGCACCTCCGCCAGCCTGGCGGGGGGCTCTGTGTAGAATAAATTGGATACATGTGCCAATTTATTGGCCTGTTTTGTGATCGCCTCCACCCAGGGCTGATAGCCGTAGCCCAAATCGGTGACGCCGATGCCGCTGGTGAAGTCGATGTAGGCGTTGCCCTCCGGGTCATAGAGGGTCGCCCCCCGGCCGTGGTCGATGACCACGGGGAAGCGGCCATAGGTGTTCATGATGTACTTGCCCGTCAGGGCCTTGATCTCGTTGGAAGTCATGTCAGTTCTCCTCCTTCTTCAGCATGGTGCCGATACCCCGGTCGCTGAGCAGCTCGATGAGGATGGAGTGGGGGATGCGGCCATCCAGGATGTGAACCCGTTCCACGCCGCCGGCGATGGCGTCCACGCAGCACTCCATCTTGGGGATCATACCGCCGGAGACCACGCCCTTGACGATCAGCTCCGGCACCTCATAGGTGTGGACCACGTGGATGAGGGTGTCCTCGTCCTTCGGGTCCCGGAGCAGGCCCCGGACGTCCGTCAGCAGGATCAGCTTCTCCGCGTGGAGGGCCTCCGCCAGCTTGGCGGCGGCGGTGTCGGCGTTGATGTTGTAGGCGGTGTCGGCGTCCATGCCCTGGGCCACGGTGGAGACCACCGGGATGTAGCCCGTCATCAGGGCGTTCTCCACCGGCTCCGGGTTCACGCCGGTGATCTTTCCAACCAGCCCGTACTTCTCGTCCAGCTGGACGGCCTGGAACAGCTGCCCGTCCATGCCGCACAGGCCGATGGCCTGCCCGCCCAGGCGGTTCAGCTGGGCCACCAGGTTCTTGTTGACCTTGCCGCAGAGGATGGACTGCACGATGTCCATGGTCACCTGGTCGGTATAGCGCAGGCCGTCCACGAATTTGGATTCATGGCCGATCTTCTTCAGCATGTCGCTGATCTCCGGTCCGCCGCCGTGGACCACCACCACCCGGATGCCCACCAGGCTGAGGAGGATAATGTCGCTCATAACGGCCTTGCGCAGCTCTTCGGAGATCATGGCGTTGCCGCCGTATTTGACCACGATGGTCTTGCCGGTGAATTTTTGAATGTATGGCAGGGCTTCCACCAGGGTCCGCGCCTGTTGCTCGTGAGAAGACACGTTCTACACGCTCCTTTTTTGTCCAACGGATTTGCATGAGATGGAGGAGCGGAGCGCGACGATCGATGATCTTCACGCTTCGATCTCCAAGCCTCACGCTTTCTCAGGTTCTGTAGTCCCCGTTGATCTTGATATAGTCATACGTGATGTCGCAGCCCCAGCAGGCGCAGGCGGCGGCGCCCTCGCCCATGGTGATGTTGATCTCGATGTCGTGCTCGGTCAAAATCCTCTTGGCGAGTTCCTCGTCAAAGTCCAGGCCCCGGCCCCGCTCACACACGGCGATGTCCCCCGCCGCGCTTGCAAAGTGGACGTCCACCTTTTCCGGGTCGAAGTCCGCGCCGGAGTAGCCCATGGCGCACAGGACCCGGCCCCAGTTGGCGTCGGCGCCGAAGATGGCGGCCTTGGTCAGGGTGGAGGAGATGACAGACTTGGCCACGGTCTCGGCCTGGGCCTCGTCCTTCGCCCCGGAGACGGTGCAGGTGATGAGGTGCTTGGCCCCCTCGCCGTCGGAGGCCATCTTCTTGGCAAGCTCGATGCACAGGGTCTGGAGGGCCTCCAGGAACGCGTCGTAGTCCGGGCCCTTGGCGGTGATGGTCTCATTGCCCGCAAGGCCGTTGGCCAGCACCAGGCAGGTGTCATTGGTGGAGGTGTCGCCGTCCACGCTGATGCGGTTGAAGCTGACGCCCACCGTCTCCAGCAGAGCGGTGCGAATCATTTCCGGAGAAATGTCGCAGTCAGTGGTCAAAAAGCACAACATAGTGCCCATATTGGGGTGGATCATGCCGCTGCCTTTGGCGATGCCGCCCATGCGCACCGTCTTGCCGCCCACCGTGGTCTCCACCGCCACTTCCTTCTTTTCCGTGTCGGTGGTCATGATGGCGTGGGCCGCCGCGTCGCTGGCCTCGGCGGAATGGGCCAGCGCCGCGTACAGCTCCGGCACGCCCTCCTCGATGACCTGGACGTTGATGGTCTGGCCGATGACGCCGGTGGAGGACACCAGCACGTCCTCAGCCTTACAGCCGATGGCCCTGGCCACCGCCGCGCACATCTTCTCGGCGTTCTCCTCCCCGTGGGGGGCGCAGGCGTTGGCGTTGCCGCTGTTGGCGATGATGGCCCGGGCCCTGCCGTCCGCCAGGTGGGCTTTGTCCACATGGATGGGAGCCGCCTTGACCACGTTCTTGGTGAACACCGCCGCCGCGGCGCAGTCCACATCGGACACGATCAGAGCCACGTCCTTTTTCCAGGCGGCGTGGGTCTTGACGCCCACGTGAATGCCCGCTGCCCGGAAGCCCTGGGCGGCGCAGACGCCGCCGTCGATGAATTTCATTCCACTCACTCCTTTATTCCAGCCCCGCGGCCTCGTCAAAGCCCAGCATGATGTTCATGTTCTGGACCGCCGCGCCGGAGGCTCCCTTTCCCAGATTGTCGAACAGGGCAGTGACCGTGATCTGCTCGTCATTGCCCGCCACCTCCAGCTTCAGGCGGTTGGTGCCCGCCAGCGTGGAGGCATACAGTACCGGCTCGTCGCCGCCGTAGGGCGCCACACTGACAAAGCGCTGTCCGGCGTAATAGTCCGCCAGGGCGTCCCGTAGCTCCTGACCGGACACCGGCCTTGCCAGCAGTTCCCGGTGGAGCATGACCGTGGTGGCCATTCCCTTATAAAAATCACCCAAAATGGGAGAAAACACCGGCTTGCGGGTAAGGCCGCAGACAGCCTGCATCTCCGGCAGGTGCTTGTGGTTCAGGTTCAGACCGTAGATGCGGTGGGATTCATGGCGGGGGTCCCGGTCCGGGGCCTCATACTCGGCGATCAGCTTCTTGCCGCCGCCGGAGTAGCCGGTGAGGGAGTAGCAGGTCAGCGGATAGTCCGCCGGGAGGATGCCCAGCCGCACCAGAGGCGCCACGGAGGAGATGAACCCGGTGGCGTGACAGCCGGGGTTTGCCACGCGCCTGGCCGCCGCGATGGCCTCCCACTGCCCGGGGCACAGCTCCGGGTACCCATAGACCCAGGCGGGGTCCGTCCGGTGGGCGGTGGAGGCGTCGATCACCCGGGTGGTGGGGCTCTCGATCAGGCCCACCGCCTCGATGGCCGCCGCGTCCGGCAGGCACAAAAACACGATGTCCGCCGCGTCCATCAGCTTCTTCCGCTCCGCCGGGTCCTTGCGTTTGTCCTCATCGATCAGCAGCAGGTCGATGTCGCCGCGGGCGGTGAGACGGTCATAGATCTGGAGGCCCGTGGTGCCTTCTTTTCCGTCGATATATACTTTCGGTTTCACAGGGCTCACTTCCCTTTTTATTTGGTATGGGCGCTTACAAACTGTTCCATGGCCTCGATCTGCCTTGTGGTCTCCGCCACGGCGGGGCCGCCGTAGCTGGCGCGCAGGGCCATGCAATTTTCCAGATTCAGAGCGTCGTAGACATCCTGCTCAAACAAATCGGAGACTTCTTTCAGCTCTTCCAGCGTCAGCTCCTCCAATGTCTTGCCCCGCGCGGTGCAGGCGGCCACCAGCCTGCCGGTGACGGTGTAGGCGTCCCGGAAGGGCATGCCCTTTTTGGTGAGATAGTCGGCGCAGTCCGTGGCGTTGATGAAGCCCTTGCCCGCCGCCTTGCGCATGTTCTCCGGCAGCACCTTCATGGTGTCGATCATGGCGGCGAACACAGGGACGCACAGCTCCACGGTGTCGATAGCGTCGAACACCGGCTCCTTGTCCTCCTGCATGTCCTTGTTGTAGGCCAGGGGCAGGCCCTTCATCACGGTCAGCAAACTCATCAGGTCGCCGTACACCCGGCCCGTCTTGCCCCGGACCAGCTCGGCAACATCCGGGTTTTTCTTCTGGGGCATGATGGAGGAGCCGGTGGCGTAGGCGTCGTCCAGCTCGATGAACTTGAACTCCCAGCTGCACCAGAGGATGACCTCCTCGGCGAAGCGGCTCAGGTGCATCATCAAAATCGACAGGGCCGAGAGCAGCTCCAGCGCGTAATCCCGGTCGGAAACGCCGTCCAGGGAGTTGCTCATGGGGGCGTCAAAGCCCAATGCCCTGGCGGTGTTCCAGCGGTCGATAGGATAGGTGGTCCCCGCCAGGGCGCCGCTGCCCAGAGGGCACTCGTTAAGGCGCTTGGCGCAGTCCTCCAGCCGGGTCACGTCCCGGGCGAACATATGGGCGTAGGCCATGAGGTGCTGGGCAAAGGAAATGGGCTGCGCCCGCTGCAAATGAGTATACCCCGGCATAACGGCGGTCTGATACCGCTTCGCCTGTTTGCACAGCACAGTCTCCAGCTCCAGCAGCTGCCCGACAATGACGGGGATCTGCTCCCGGACGTACATCCGGAAGTCCAGAGCCACCTGGTCGTTACGGCTGCGGGCGGTGTGGAGCCGCTTCCCCGCGTCGCCGATGCGGGCGGTCAGCAGGGCCTCCACGTTCATGTGGATATCCTCGTTGTCGGCGGTGAACTCGATCTTTCCCGCCTCCACGTCCTCCAGGATGCCCTGCAAACCGCTGATGATGGCGTCGGCGTCCTCCCGGGAGATGATGCCCTGAGCCGCCAGCATGGCGGCGTGGGCCACGGAGCCGGTGATGTCCTCCTGATACAGCCGCTGGTCGAACGCGATGGACGCGTTCAGGGTATTCACTAAGTCGTCGGTCTCCTTCTGAAACCGGCCGCCCCAAAGTTTCATAATGTGTTCCTTTCACCGCAGACGCGGGGCGAAGAAACTCTCCGTCCCGCAGCCGCGTTTTCTTTTCAAATAGAGGGAGTCCGCTTACAGCTTCCCCTGCTCCCGCAGCGCCAGCACGGTGTCGGGCAGGCCCCACAGGTTGATGAAGCCGGTGGCGTTGGTCTGGTCGTAGGCGCTCTCGTTGAAGGTCACCAGCTCCTCGGAGTACAGGGACTCGGGAGAGGTGATGGAGGCGGTGATGATGTTGCCCTTGTACAGCTTCAGCTTCACGCTGCCGGTGACGTGCTCCTGGGTCTTGTCGGCGAAGGCGCTGAGGGCCTCCCGCAGGGGGGTGAACCACTTGCCATTGTAGACCAGGTCCGCGAAGTCCACGGCCAGCTTGGCTTTCATGTGGGCGGTGTCCTTGTCGATGGTGATCATCTCCAGGCACTGGTGGGCCTTGTAGAGGATGGTGCCGCCGGGAGTCTCATACACGCCCCGGTCCTTCATGCCAACCAGCCGGTTCTCCACGATGTCCAGCAGGCCGATGCCGTTCTCGCCGCCTAAGCGGTTCAGCTTGCGGATGATGTCGCTGGCCTTCATCTTCTCGCCGTCGATGGCCACGGGCACGCCCTTTTCAAAGTCCAGGGTGACGTAGGTGGGCGCGTCGGGGGCGGTGATGGGAGAAACGCCCATCTCCAGGAAGCCGGGCTTCTCGTACTGGGGCTCGTTGGCGGGGTCCTCCAGGTCCAGGCCCTCGTGGCTCAGGTGCCACAGGTTCTTGTCCTTGGAGTAGTTGGTCTCCC
>CABSFC010000017.1 GCA_902476875.1 uncultured Oscillibacter sp.
CGGGCCGATTCCGGTCTTTGGATGTCGGGCTTATTCGTACTGGGCGCCGACGCCGTCCACCATGGCGTCGTAGGCGCGCTTGACCTTATCGTAGTTCTTGTCGCGGTCCAGCGCCACGCCGCGGCCCACGCCGTCCACGACGCGGCCCACGCCGATCTCGTTCAGGCGCTTGTCGACCTCGGCCAACAGGGCGGGGGCGGAGCCGGGGTCGGTGGAGCGTCCGTCGAAGATGATGTGGAGGAACACCCGGTCCAGCCCGTTGTCCCGCGCCATCTCGCAGATATTCAGGGGATAGTCGATGCAGCCGTGGGAGGACTTGTAGGTCAGATAGGCCAGCAGGTGCAGATTGGTGCCGTTCTTCTTGGCGTGCTCGATGGCCTGCAGGAAGATGGGGTTCTGCTTGAAGCTGCCGTCCTTGACGGCGGCGTCCAGGCGGACGTCGTCCTGCATGACGCAGCGGCCCGCGCCCAGGTTGGAGTGGCCCGCCTCGGAGTTGCCGGCCTTGCCAGCGCCCAGGCCCACGAACTCGCCGGAGGCGTGAAGCTTGCTCCAGGACTGCTCGGCCAGCAGGGAGTCCCAGTAGGGGGTGTCCGCCACGTGGATGGCGTCGCCCTCGTCGCCGGTGCCCAGGCCCCAGCCGTCGCAGATGATCAGGAGCATCTTGCGGTCCTTGCCCCAGTCCTTGCCCTCGGCCAGAGACTTGCCGTCCATCTCGGCGGGCTGGGGGATGCCCATGACGTCCAGCACGGTGGGGGCCACGTCGCTGAGGGCACCGTCCCGCAGGGCGATGGGACTGGGGTCGGCGGGGTCGATCATGATGAAGGGCACCAGGTTGGTGGTGTGGGCGCCGTCGGGCTTGCCGGCGGCGGTGTACAGCTTTTCGATGTTGCCGTGGTCGGCGGTGATGGCCACCACGTAGCCCTTGGCCAGGGCGTCGTGGACCACCACGTCCAGATAGTGGCTGACGTGGCCGCAGGCCTCGATCTTGGCGGCGGTGTTGGAGGTGTGGCCGATGACGTCGCCGTTGGCGAAGTTGGTCAGCACGAAGTCGTACTTGCCCAGGGCCTCGGTCAGCTTCTCCGCCACGGTGGGCAGGGACAGCTCGGGCTTCTGGTCGTAGTCGATGCCCTTGGGGGAGGGGACGCACAGGTCGTCCTCGCCGGGGAAGGGATTGTTCTCGCCGCCGTTGAAGAAGAAGGTCACGTGGGCGAACTTCTCGCTCTCGGCGCAGTGGAACTGGCTCTTGCCGGCCTCGCTGAGGACCTGGGCCAGGGGCTTCACCACGTGGGAGGGGGCGAAAGCGATGGGCAGGTCCTTGAACTTGTCGTGGTACATGGTCATGATGACGAAGTCCAGGTCGTTCAGCTTCCGGCGCTCGGCCTTGTCGAAGCCCTCCTCGGTGAACATTTCGGTCAGCTCGATCTCCCGCTCGCCCCGGCGGCAGCAGAAGATGGCGGCGTCGCCATCGGAGATCTTGCCCACGGGCTTGCCGTCCTCCACCAGGACCATGGGCTCCAGATGGTAGTCGTCCTGACCCAGCTCGTATGCTTTCTTCACGGCCTCCGCCAGCTGGGCGCCGCCGCGTTTGATATCAGACATAGAAAATACCTCCTGTATAGAAATCATTGAAATTGCAAATTTGCAAAAAGGTCACTGCCCGTCGTCCGGGGCGATCAGCTTGTCGACAGCC
Organism: uncultured Oscillibacter sp.; assembly: GCA_902476875.1. Classification (GTDB taxonomy): domain Bacteria; phylum Bacillota; class Clostridia; order Oscillospirales; family Oscillospiraceae; genus Oscillibacter. The sequence continues at coordinate 1,691 of CABSFC010000017.1, forward strand.
ACCTGGCCGCAAGCGGGGAAGATGTCCAGCAGCTGGGGGAAGGTATAGACCTTGCCGTCGGGCATGTTCTCCTCGGTGAGCTTCAGGGGCTTGTCTTTGTTGTACTGCACGGTGACGGTCATGCCGAAGTCGCAGGCCTTGGCGCCCACGATATCGCGGTTCAGGTTGTCGCCCACATAGCAGCAGTTTTGGGGCTGGGCGCCCACTTCTTCCATGGCGTAGTAGTAGATGGCGGGGCCAGGCTTGCGGACGTAGGTGATGGAGGACTGCTGCACGGTCTTGAAGTAGGGCCGCAGGCCGTCGTTGTCCAGCCACTCGTCCACCTCCCGCTTGCCCACCAGGTCGCTGATGATGCCCAGCGTGTAGCCACGCTTGCACAGCTCCTTGACGGTCTCGGCACCGCCGGCCACCACGGTGCGGCGGCCCTTGGTCTGGCGGTACTGGTAGGTCAGCTCGGCGGCGTTCTTCAAAATCAGCTCCTGATCCATGTCATAGGCCAGCCAGCGGGTCCAAAGGACCTCCTCGGGGGCCTCGCACATGAACTTCAGCGCCCACGCGCGGTACTTGTCGTAGCGCTTGTCGATGACCTCGTCGAACCACTTGCAGGGGTCGCCGGTCTCCACGCCGCAGAGCTGGGCGATCTTCGTCTTGGCGGCGGCCAGATAGGCGGGGTCCTCGTCGATGACGCGGAAGGTGCCGCCCAGGTCCAGGAAAATGTAGCGGATGTCGGTGTTCATAGAAACATTTACCTCCAGAACGCAGGACGCGCCCGGGATACCCCGGACGTCCCGCGATTTGATTTAATTCAGGGGCGGCAGCAGGTCCAGAATCTCCCGGAAGTCCTGGATGACCGCGTCGGGGCGGTTCTCCTCGGTGAACTCCACGGGGTGCTTCTTCTCCGGGGAGGAGAAGATGATGTTGCAGCCAACGCCCGCCTTCTTGGCGCCGGGGATGTCCCGCTTGATGTTGTCCGCCACGGACACGCAGTCCGCCAAATCCACGCCCATCTCGCCGGCGCAGAGCTGGTAGATCTCGCCGCAGGGCTTGCGCATGTGGCACGCGGAGGAGAGGATGACGGAGTCGAAGTACTGGTCCAGGCCGTCCTCCTCCAGCCAGTCGGGGACCTCGTTCTCACCGATCAGATTGGAGATGATGCCCAGCTTGTAGCCCCGTTCGTGGAGGCCCTTGATGACTTCCACGCCGCCGTCCACAACGACGCGGCGGCCCTTGCACTGGCGGTACTGGAAGCTCAGCTCATGGCAGACCTGTCTGATGCGGGTCTGGTCATAGTCGGGCAGCAGCCACTTGCACCACAGCTCTTCGTCGCCGGACTCCTTGAACTCGCCCAGAGCCCACTTGCGGTAGGGCTCGTAGCGCTCCTCGATCATCTGATAGAATTCCTCGTAGGGGACGGGGGAACCGGCGATCTCCGCCAGCTTCCGGCGGGCGTGCCGCATGTAGGGCTCCTCCAGCAGGGCGATGCGCAACGTGCCGCCCAGGTCGAAGAATACCGCTTTATAACGCTTGTTCTGATCCATGGATATGGGGCCTCCTTCTGTCAATTACGGGCGGGGAAGATGTCCAGCAGCTGGGACAGGGCGGTGATGACGTGGTCGGGCGTGAACTCCTTGCCGGTGGCGTGCTCGTTGTTCAGGGTGTCCGGCTCGTCGATGCGGATCATCATGCCGAAGCCGGCGGCCTGGGTGCCCTCCACGTCGCGGACCGGGTTGTCGCCCACATAGGCGCAGTTGGCCTCGGGGGTACCGATGCAGCGGCAGGCCAGGTGATAGATCTCGGGATCGGGCTTGCGCAGGCGGACCTTGGAGGACAGCAGGGTGGTCTTGAAGCACTGGGCCACGCCGGCCTCGGCCATCCAGTCGGGGATCTCGGTCTCGGTGACGGTGTTGGCGATGATGCCCAGGGTGTAGCCCCGGGCGCACAGCTCCTTGATGGTGTCCACGGCGTCGGGACGGGCCACGCGGCGGCCGTCGTGGTCGCGCCACAGGCGGGTCAGACGGGCGGCGTTGGCGAAGACCATATTGGGCTCATAGTCAGGCAGCATGTACTGGGTCCACAGCTCGCCCTCGGAGGCGTCCAGCAGGGTGGTCTTGGACAGCTTGCGGTACTTCTTCCAGCGCTCTTCCAGCTTGGCAAACAGCTCGTCGTGGGTCTCCTTGGTCTGGATCAGCTCCATCAGGCCGGCCTCGGCCTGGTCGATGAACGCCTGGTCCTTCACCACTACGCGGAGGGTGTTGCCAACGTCAAAGAAAATGGTTTTGATCTCGGGGGTCATGATGATTTCCTCCTTAATTATGTATCTCAATTTTGTTATGCTTCGTTATGGGAACGGATGATTCCGGGGATCTCGGCAAGGTCTTCGATCAGGACATCCGGCGCCAGGCCGGTGCCGGCGAAGGCGGTGTCCCGGTGGGCGATGGAGGGATTTCTGATCTGGATGCTCAGAGCCACGTTTGCGTTCCGGCAGCCGAGAACGTCCCGGGAGAGGGTGTCGCCCACATAGGCCATCTCCCCGCAGGGGACGCCGCACTCCGCTGCGGCCAGCTCAAAGATGGCGGGGTCGGGCTTGCGGATGCCCGCGGCGGCGGAGACGACCAGGCAGGACATGTACGGAGCGATGCCGTAATCCTCCACCAGGCGGGGGACAAAGGAGGTGGAGATCATGTTGCTGATGATGCCCTGGACCATGCCCATCTCATGCAGGGCCTCGATAGTCTCACGCATATGGGGCCGGGGCACGTTCCGCACCCGGGTGGCGTCGTACCGCCAGGAGAGCTCCTCCGCGACGGGGGCCAGCAGCGCCTCGTCGATCTGGAAGTCCTTTAAATAGAACTCGCTCCAGATGCGGGGGGCGGGCAGCTCCACCCGGGATTCCTCGGACCAGTGCTTGTAGGCTTCGGCGTTCTCATGGAGCAGCGGTGTCAGCGCCGCCGCGCCGATGGGGAGCGCGACGCCGCGTCCGGCCAGGATGTCCAGCACCCGCTGGGAGAAGCGGTCGGCCATCTCCTGGTCATGGTGGACCTCATGGAGTGTGCCGCCGACATCGAAAAGGACTGCGCGGATCATAAACGTCCCTCCTTTCCGGGGGCACGGGGCGCGGGCTCTGCACAGTCCCGGCCTTACGACTCCCTGACGCAGTTTGTAAACGTTTGCGACCTTTCACAGGTTTTATTCTAAATAAGTGGGGAGGATTTGTCAATATGCCAAATGCCAAAGAGTAGGCGAGTTTTTCGTTTTTCTGCCCAAAAGCTTGAAAAAATCAGAATGTTATTGACATTGGGCAGAAAATCATATATTCTTTTATTAAACAGCCGAGGGGGCGTTTCGTGGTCGCCGGCTGCAAAAAATAAAACGGAAACGTTTACGATTTTCTGCCTTGCAGAGAGGAAGATACGATATGAAAAGTGTGACCCTGAAGGACGTCGCGAAGGCCGCGGGCGTGTCCTATGCCACCGTTTCCCGCGCGCTGTCCGGCAGCCCGCAGATCGGCAGCGACACCCGGGAGCGCATCATCAAGCTCTGCGACGAGATGGGTTACACGACGAACTATGTCGCCCGCTCCATGGTCATGAAGAAGACGGACCTCATCGGCCTGGTGGTGCCCTCCATCGACAACCAGTTCATGTCCGAGCTGGCCTACTACGCGGAGATGAGCGCCCGGGCCCATGGCTATAACATCATGCTGTGCAACTCCGGTCCGGACCTGAAGCAGGAGAAGACGGTGGTCAAGCTGCTGCTGGGCCGCCAGGTGGACGGCATCCTGATCGTGCCCCAGGGCCCCAGGACCTATGAGAACATCCGGGCCTACACCGACCAGGTACCCACCGTGTTCCTCAGCGAAAACCTGCGGGACCAGCCCCAGAGCTATGTGGCCGTGGACAACAGCCGGGGCACCTATATCGGCACCAAGTACCTCTACGACCTGGGCCACCGGGACATTTTGTACTTCGGCCGCCGCCACACCACCACCCACCAGCTCCGGGCGGAGGGCTACATGAAGGCCTGCCAGGAGCTGGGCCTCCAGCAGCGGTTCTTCAACAGCGAGTTCTCCCGCTCCTCCATCAACAACGGCTATGAGATGGCGCGGGACCTGTTCTCCAGACCCATCGACTACAGCGCCATCTTCGCCTCCACGGACTCCAACGCCCTGGGCCTCCTGAAGGCGGCGGACGAGCTGCACATCGACATCCCCGGCCGCCTGAGTCTGATCGGCTTCGACAACATCCCCTCCACGGGGCTGCCCCGCATTGATCTGACCACCATCGAGCAGCCCAAGCGGGAGATGGCGGTCCAGGCGGTGGACATGCTGCGGGACAAGATCGAAAACGGCACCCAGGGCTATGTGCACCAGATCCTGATGCCAAGCCTCATTAAGCGCGGCACCTGCAGCGCCCTGGACTGAGGGCCAACCAACATATCAGAAATCGGGATACCCGGCTTCGCGCCGGGTTCCTGTCACGAAAAGGGAGGAATCGCAGGATGAATGGATATTTGTACGACCCCCACACCCATACCGCGGAGACCAGCCGGTGCGGCCATCTGCCCGCCGCCGAGGTGGTGGACCGCTATGTGGCGAAGGGCTTTTCCGGTCTGGTGGTCACGGACCACCTCCACCCGGAGTACCTGTCCCGCATCGACACCCGGCACGATTGGGACGCTGTCATGGACCACTACCTGTCCGGCTACCACGCGTCCAAGCGGCGGGGCGACGAGGTGGGCTTCGACGTCATCCTGGGCGCCGAACTGCGCTTCCCGGAGAACGACAACGACTATCTGGTCTACGGCATCGACGAACAGTGGCTCCGCTCCAACCCCTACATCTGCTGCATGAGCGCCCGGGAGTTCTACGCCAGGTATCACGACCAGGTCCTCATCATCCACGCCCACCCCTACCGGGACGGCAACGCCACGGTGTTTGAGGACGCGGTGGACGGCTCCGAGATCATCAACAGCAACCCCCGCCACGAGAACCACAGCGACCGGGCGCTGGACCTGTGCGTCCGCCATCCCGGCTTTTTCCGTCTGGCCGGGTCCGACACCCACCAGGCCGGGGACGAGGCCGGCGCGGGTGTGATCCTGCCGGAGCGGGTCGCGGACTCCTTCGCCTACAAGCGCATGATCGAGAGCCGCCGATTCCGGCTGTGGAGCCCCGGCTTCCAGTCCTTTGTGGACGCGGACGAGGCCCTGCGGAAGGAAGGCAAATAACAGAATTTCCCCATGCATCAACTATAAAGCGCCCGCCGGGCGCAAGGAGGTTCATTATCATATGAGTCAGTTCGATTCTCTCATCATCGGCGAGGTCGCCCAGGACACCAACGTGGACTACGACGGCACCACCGTCCGGGCCGTGGGCGGCGCGGTGTACTACTCCGGCTTTGCCGCCGCCAACATGGGCCACAAGATCGCGGTGCTGCCCAAGGCGGACACCACACAGATCGACATGGCGGCCGCTTTCGCGGACGCGCCCAACGTCACCGTGTTCCCCCTGCACAGCAGGAACTCCTTCGTGACCAAGAACGTCTACCACACGGCGGACCGGGAGCGCCGCACCTCCACGGTGGACAGCGTCATCGACCCCTACCGTACCGACGAGGTCCCGGAGATCGACGCCGCCATCTGGCACCTGGCGGGCCTGGTGGGCGGCGACATCACCGACGAGATGATCCCCTTCGCCGCCAAGCACGCCATGGTGGCCATCGACGTGCAGACCATGCTGCGCTGGGTGGAGAACGGCGGTATGGTGTACCACGACTGGGCGGCGAAGAAGGAGATGCTGCCCTACGTCCGCTTCCTGAAGACCGACGCCGCCGAGGCGGAGATCCTCACCGGCACCGACGACCGGGTGGCCGCCGCCAAAATGCTGTACGAGTGGGGCGCGAAGGAGATCCTGATCACCCACAACACCGAGGTCCTGGTGTACGACGGCAAGGAGATCTACACCTGCCCCATCAAGTCCCGGAACATGTCCGGCCGCACCGGCCGGGGGGATACCACCTTTGCCGGCTACATCAACGAGCGGCTGACGAAGGACATCCCCACCGCCCTTCAGACCGCCACCGCCCTGGTCTCTTTGAAGATGGAGACCCCGGGCCCCTTCATGGGCACCCGCGCCGATGTGGAGAACTACATCAGGGAATTTTATTGATCGATACGATCGGAAAAGCACCGCGAAAGCGGTGCTTTTTCCTTTGGCGGTTGGACCGCTTCACAGGACAGCATAAGGGTCCGCGCCTCTGCCAAAGCACGGACCCTTACGCTATAGAAGGAAAGGAGAAACAGTAACGCAAAAAACCATTTGCGTTGCGGGGGAAACAGATTTGGGAAGCGGGGGCCCGACCGCCAAATTCACATTCCACAGGATCGCCGCCGGACTCCCCGCTTGCTGGAAGCGGTATGCCCGGTCCGCGGCGGGGGCTTGGATAGCCTCTTTCGGACCGATCGAATACGCAAACGTTTCCACAAAACGGTGAAAGAAAATCCCACGTTTCTGCTGAGTGGGGATGGGTATATTATGCAATATTGGGCCGATAAAGTCAATAGTTGAGAAAAAAGTTTGACATTTAGGACAAAACGCGCTCTGAAAACCTGTGCGGTTTCACGACAAAAAAGTCAAACGTTTGCGTATAAGAGGGCAAAATGTCTCCGGCGAAACCGCCGGAGACGGAGAAATCAGGCGGACTGCTCCCAGGCGGACAGCTCCCGCAGGACCTTCCACTGGATGGGGATGGCGCAGGCCAGGGTCAGGCAGTCGGACACGGCCTGGGTCATCTGGATGCCAAGCAGACCCAGGGTGTGGGAGAGGAGCCACACCAGCGGGATGAAGAACACGCCCTGCCGGGCCATGGCCAGGAAGGTGGCGGGCACGGTGCGGCCGATGGTCTGGAGCATCATGTTGCTCATGGTCACCCAGCCCTGGAAGAAGAACGTGACGCACTGGAACCGCAGGGCGGTGGCGCCGCAGGCGATGACCGCCGGATCGTCCCGGAACAGGGCCACCAGCTGGGGCGCGAAGGCGAAGCCCAGGGCGCCCACCGCCAGCAGGAAGACGGTGGAGGTCTTGACGCAGAACCAGAACCCGTCCCGCACCCGCCTGTACAGCTTGGCGCCGTAGTTGAAGCCGCAGACGGGCTGGAAGCCCTGGCCGAAGCCGATCATGGCGGAGCCGCCGAACATCATGATGCGCTGGACCACGCTCATGGCGGCGATGGCCACGTCGCCATAGGGCTTGGCGGCCAGGTTCAGGCAGATGGTGGCGACGCTGGCCAGCCCCTGCCGGGCCAGGGAGGGCAGGCCGCCCCTGATGATCATGGCGTAGTAGGACCCCTTCAGCTGGACCCGGGAGATGTGGATGTGCAGGTTGCCGCCTCTGGTGCAGCCCACCAGCAGCAGGCAGAAGCTGACGAACTGGCTGACGATGGTGGCCCAGGCGGCGCCGGCAATCCCCATGTTGAAGGTGAAGATCAGCAGCGGGTCCAGGCCGATGTTCAGCACCGCGCCGCTGGCGATGCCCACCATGGCATAGGCCGCGCTGCCCTGGAAGCGGAGCTGGTTGTTCAGCACCAGGGAGGCGGTCATCCACGGCGCGCCCAGGAGAATGACCCGCAGATAGGCCTTGGCAAAGGGCAGAATGGTGTCCGTGGACCCCAGGATATAAGCCAGGGGCTCCAGGAAGATCTGCCCCAGCACGCAGATGAGAAGGCCCGCCGCCAGAGCGGAGAAAAAGCCGGTGGCGGCCATGTTGGAGGCCTCCTCAAAGTTGTGTTTGCCCAGTTCCCGGGAGATGAAGTTGCCGCTGCCGTGGCCGAAGAAAAAGCCCACCGCCTGGATGACGGCCATCATGGAGAAGACCACGCCCACGGCGCCGGTGGCGCTGTTGCTTTTCAGCATCCCCACGAAGAAGGTGTCCGCCATGTTGTAAAAGGCGGTGACCAGCATGCTGATGATGCAGGGGAGCGCCAGGCGGCAGATCAGGTGCCCCACCGGCTCCTCCGTCATCTGATGAAATTTTTGCTCCTGCTTTTCGTCCATTCTCTTGTCCATAACAGCCCCCGTGATTTTTCCTGAATTTTAACGAAATTATAACACGGTTTGGCAAAAAGATAAAGAGGGATTCCCAAAATCCCGGCACGGCCCGGGCACAAAGACGCGTCCACCCGCATAGGATGGGATGCGTCCGGACGCAATCTCAAGGAAACGGGGGAACGATTTTGCATATCAGTGAAGCCTATGAGCATGAGCCCATCCGGCCCTGCAAGGCGGAGGACGCCTGCCAGCCGAGCGGCTGCAATAAGGTGGGTACACAGTGCGTGGATGTCAGCGCGCCGCTGATCCTGACGCCCACCGCCGCGGCGGGGACCGTTACCGTGGCCTGCCAGGGGACGCCGGACATCACCTGCGTCACAGATGCCGGCGGGACCAGCTGCACCGTGACCATGACCCAGCGGGTCTGCGTGTCCGTGCCTATCCGCTACGGTGTAAACCTGACCTCCGGCGAGCCAACCATCGCCTGCGCCGAAAGCTGCGCCGGCAGCGGCTGCTGCTGAGGCGCACCGGCCCGCCTCCGCCGAAAATCAGGGCGGAGGCGGGCTTTTTTTGTGGTGGTTTTTACGACGGATCGGGCCTTGCAAGCGGCGGAGAAAGTGGGTATACTGTACTCAATCAGAATCCATGCGACATCACAGGAAAGGATGATTTTTATGACCGCTTATCCGCGGATGACCGCCGAAGAGCGCACGACAGAGTATGCCCGCCTGCAAAAGGAGTTCGACGCGTTGAAAGCCCGGGGGCTGCAGCTGAACATGGCCCGGGGCAAGCCCGGCAAGGCGCAGCTGGACCTGGTCAGCGATATCCTCACACTGATGCAGAAGCCCGAGGACTACGTGTCCGACGGCATCGACGTCCGCAACTACGGCGAGCTGGCCGGCCTCCCCGCCGCCAAGCGTCTGTTTGCGGACATCCTGGGCTGCAAGCCCGCGCAGGTGTTCGTGGGCGGCAACGCCAGCCTGCAGCTGATGTACGACACCATCTCCAAGGCGTACACCCACGGCCTGCTCCACTCCCAGCGCCCCTGGTGCAAAGAGGAGACGGTGAAGTGGCTGTGCCCCGCCCCCGGCTATGACCGCCACTTCAAGATCACGGAGTCCTTCGGCTTTGAACTGATCACCATCCCCATGACCGACGGCGGCCCCGACATGGACGCCGTGGAGGCCGCCGTGGCGGACCCCGCCGTCAAGGGCATCTGGTGCGTGCCCAAGTACTCCAACCCCGACGGCATCATCTACTCCGATGAGACCATCCGCCGCATGGCCGCGCTGAAGCCCGCCGCTCCGGATTTCACCGTCATGTGGGACAACGCCTACTGCATCCACGAGTTCGAGGGGGACTATGTGGCTTTCCCGGACATTCTGGCCCTGTGCGCCGAGGCGGGGAACCCCGACATGGTGTTCGAGTTCGCCTCCACGTCCAAGGTGACGCTGCCCGGCGCGGGCGTCGCCTGCTTCGCCTGCTCCGAGGCCAACATGGCCTATATGGAAAAACTGCTGACCGTCCAGGTCATCAGCTTTGACAAGGTGAACCAGCAGCGCCACGTCCTGTATCTGAAGGACAAGGCCCACACCCTGGAGCTGATGAAGCGCCACGCCGCCATCATGGGCCCCAAGTTCCGGGCCGTGGTGGACACGCTGGACCGGGAGATCGCCCCGCTGGAGATCGCCTCCTGGCGGCGGCCCAAGGGCGGCTATTTCGTCTCCCTGAACGCCATGCCCGGCACCGCCAAGCGGACCCTGGCCCTGTGCAAGGAGGCGGGCGTCACCATGACCGGCGCCGGCGCCACCTTCCCCTATGGCAAGGACCCCCAGGATTCCAACATCCGCATCGCCCCGTCCCTGCCGCCTGTTGAGGAGCTGGAGCAGGCCATCGCCGTGTTCTGCGTCTGCCTGCGGATGGCCGCGCTGGAGAAGCTGGGCGTATGAGATACTACGGCAGCGTCTACCGTCCGCCCTCCGAGGCGTACAGCCTCATCGTCCAGGTGACCTACGGGTGCAGCCATAACACCTGCGCTTTCTGCAGCATGTACAAGGAGAAGCGCTTCGCCCTGCGGCCCCTGGAGGAGGTGCTGGAGGACTTTCGCATCGCCCGCCAGACCTACCGGAACGTGGACAAGGTGTTTCTGGCGGACGGCGACGCCCTGGTGCGGAAAGCCTCGGAGCTGTACACCATTCTGGACACCATCCGGGAGCTGTTCCCGGAGTGCCGGCGGGTCACCAGCTACGCCTCCCCCGCCTCCATCCGCGTCCGCACCGACGAGGAGCTGCGGACGCTGCGGGAGAAGGGCCTGACCATGGTGTACATGGGCCTGGAGTCTGGCTCTGACGAGGTCCTGAAGCTGATGCACAAGGGCCACCCGGCATCGGAGATCATCGAAATGGGCCGGAAGGTCCGCCGGAACGGCATCGCCCTGTCCGTCACCGCCATCACCGGCCTGGGCGGCCCGGACCTGCTGGAGCGCCACGCCGTGGAGACGGCGGCGGCTTTCAACGCCATGAACCCGGAGTACATCGGCATGCTGACGCTGATGGTGGAGCCGGGAACGCCCCTGTACGATTGGGTCCACGCCGGCAGCTTCCGCCTGCTGACCCAGCCCCAGGTGCTGGAGGAGACCCGGCTGCTGGTGGAGCACCTGGACAGCCCCGGCAGCGTGTTCCGCATGAACCACGCCAGCAACTACCTGGTGCTCAAGGGCACGCTGAACGGAGACCGGGAGGCCATGCTGCGGACCATCGACGCGGCGGAGCACGATCTGAGCCGCCTGCGCCCGGAGTCCTGGCGGGGCCTGTAAATGAAAAAGCCACCGCGGATCGGATGATCCGCGGTGGTTTTTACAGAATTTATCCGGTAACGCGCTTGAAATTTCCCATGGTTTCGTTGACGCTGGAGACATAGGCGAAGGTGTCCGGAAACTCGCTGAGGATCTCCTGGAACCGCACCACCTGGTGGCGGTTGACCACGCAGATCAGCAGCGACCTGGGGGTCTCCGAGTACATGCCCTCCGCCGGCAGGACGGTCACGCCATGGCGCAGCTCCTGGAGGAGCCTGGCGGACAGCTCGTTGGCGTGCTGGGTGACGACCTCGCATTTCAGGGCCGTCTTGCCGCCCTTCAAAATGCCGTCGCTGATGCGGGAGCTCAGGTAGCAGTAGATCAGGCACAGGATCACCGGCTCGAACTGATACCCGTAGACGAAGAAGGACAGCGCCGCCACGGAGGCGTTCAGGCCGAAGATCACCCAGACCAGGCTGGCCTCCGGGTGCTTCTTGCGCACCCAGGCGGCCACGATGTCCGTGCCGCCGGTGGAGCCGTTCTGCCGGATGACGAAGCCGTAGACCGCGCCGCTGACCACGCCGGCGGCCACCGGTCCCAGGATGGCGGAGGACCCGGAGCGGTAGGCGATGCCGCTGAGGTCCACCCGGTTCAGCGCCAGCGTTACACCGGAGAAGACCAGTACGAAGAGCAGGCTCTTTCTGGCAAAATCCGGGTCCAGCTTCCTCCAGGCAAGCAGGATCAGCGGGATGTTGATCAGCAGGGAGAGATAGCCGATGCTGATGTGGAACAGGTACTGGACCATGGTGGCCAGTCCGTTGATTCCGGCGGGGGCGAAAGCGTTGGGGAAGACAAACAGTTCATAGCTCCATCCCATGAGAAAGGCCATTCCGGCCACGATGGCGTAGCTTTTCAGGGCCCTGGCGCGGTTCGTTTTCAAGGCGTGACGCTCCTGTTCTTTTGGATTCGGCCCGCAGTATACGCCTTTTTCTGAGGAAATGCAACAAAAATTGCAAATGATTTTCAAATTTGCAGGATTTTTTTCGGGCGCTGCAAAAACGGGCGAAGCTGGAGAGAACAGAGGCGAAAATGCGGAAAAATGACGCAATTTTCCGGCGGCTTTCATCATGCCGCCCTGGGATGCCGGGACAAAGGCCCCCCGTGAAGCACAGCTTCACGGAGGGCCTTTGTCAGCTGTTCAGCAGGTCCTCCAGCCGGTCCGGCGGGAAGGGGGGATTCGCCAGGGGGCGCACCGCCAGACTCAGCGGCAGGGCGGGCTTTCGCCGCGCTATTCCGCCTTTGCAAGCAGAAAGATGGTGGCGAGAATGGCCGCGAAGCCGATCAGATCCGCCGGGGAGAAGGAGGTCCCCAGCCAGAGGGCGGAGAGCACCGTGGCGGACACAGGCTCCGTGGCGGCCAGCATGGAGGACTTCACCGGGCCGATATCCGCCACGCCCTGCATGATGAGGGAAAAGGCCAGCGCCGTGCCCAGCAGCACCACCGCCGCCACCGCCAGCCAGCCCTGAACGGGCAGGGAGACGGAAAAATTCCAGCTGCGGGCTGCCAGGTTGACGGCGGCGCCGCCGATTAGCATCCCCGGGCCGGTGATGGCGCTCTGCTCCCAGCGGGAGAGCAGCTGCCGGGGCAGCAGGGAATAGAGGGCGACGGCCACCGCGGCGGCCAGCCCCCAGAACAGCCCCTGAGGGGAGAGGACCATGTGGGCGGGGTTCCCGCCGGTGGCCAGCAGATAGATGCCCGCCAGGGCCAGAGCCAGGGCCAGAGCCTCCCGCCAGCTGGGCGGCCGCCGGCCGCGCAGGCAGGTGTACAGCATGATCAGCACCAGGCCGAGGTTCTGCAAAACCGTGGTGGTGGCGGCGTTGGACCAGGAGATGGCCGTCATGTAGGCGTACTGGCACAGCAGCAGGCCGAAGACGCCGTAGCAGACCAGCTGCAGCGCGTCCCGGCGGCTTTTGAAGATGCCCAGGATGGCGGTTCCGTGCCGCGGCAGCGCCAGCAGGGTCAAAAGCGCGCCGCCCGCCAGCAGGCGGACGCAGGTCAGCCACAGGGGGCCGACGCCGTACCGGGAGAACAGGTACTGCCCACAGGTGCCGGAGACGCCCCAGCAGACGCCGCCCACCGTGGTGCACACCATGCCCCGGAGCGAGCGGCGTTTGGTTTCATTCATACGCTTCACATCCTAAAGCGGATCGGCCCGGGCTGACCGGGCGGTTCGTGTGCTCAGAATTTCTTCTTGTCCTTCGCCGTGTCGCAGTAGGCGCAGCGGTAGGTGTGCTTCTCCGGGTCGCTCAGCAGGAAGATGGCGTCCAGCTGGGGCTCCGCCACGGTGATACACCGGGGGTTTTTGCAGCGGATGATGTTCACCAGCTTTTTGGGCAGCTCCACGTGCTTCTTCGCCACCCGCTCGCCGTTACGGATGATGTTGACGGTGATGTTGGAGTCAATGTAGCCCAGCACGTCCAGGTCGACCTCCATGGGGGAGTCGATCTTGATGATGTCCTTTTTGCCCATCCGGCCGCTGCGGACGTTCTTGATGATGGCCACGGAGCAGTCCAGCTCGTCCAGGTGCAGGTACTTGTAGATATCCATGCTCTTGCCGGCCTGGATGTGGTCCAGGACCACGCCGTTTTGGATGCTGTCGATATTCATAAGTCGTCGTCCTCCTTTTTACACCTGGATGCCCAGCAGCTTCATGATCAGGGCCATGCGGATGAACTTGCCGTTTTTTACCTGCTTCCAGTAGGCCGCCCGGGGGTCTTTGTCCACCGCCACGGAGATCTCGTTGACCCGGGGCAGGGGGTGCAGGATGGACAGGTCCGCCTTGGCGTTCACCAGCTTCTCCGGCGTCAGGATGTAACTGTCCTTCAGGCGCAGGTAGTCCTCCTCGTTGAAGAACCGCTCCCGCTGGACGCGGGTCATGTACAGGATGTCCAGGTCGGGGATGACGGACTCCAGGTCGGTGGTCTGGGTGTAGGGGATGCCCTTGGACTTCAGGGACTGCTCTTTGACATAGCGGGGCAGCTTCAGCTCGGTGGGGGAGATGAGGACGTAGTTGATGTTCTCGTACCGGCTCAGGGCGTTGACCAGGGAGTGGACGGTGCGGCCGAATTTCAGATCGCCGCAGAAGCCGATGGTGAAGCCGTCCAGCCGGCCCTTCTCCCGGTGGATGGTCAGCAGGTCCGTCAGCGTCTGGGTGGGGTGGTTGTGGCCGCCGTCGCCAGCGTTGATGATGGGCACCTCGGTGACCTGGGCGGCGGCGTAGGGCGCGCCCTCCTTGGGGTGGCGCATGGCGATGATGTCGGCGTAGCAGCTGACGGTGTGGATGGTGTCGCCCACGGTCTCGCCCTTGGCGGTGGAGCTGGAGCTGGCGGAGGAGAAGCCCAGCACGCTGCCGCCCAGGGACAGCATGGCGGACTCAAAGCTGAGCCGGGTGCGGGTGGAGGGTTCGAAGAACAGCGTCGCCAGCTGCTTGTGGGCGCAGGCGTTCTGGTACTTGGCGGGGTTTGCGATGATATCCTCCGCCGTGGCGATCAGCTCGTCGATCTCCTCCACGGAGAGGTCGGTGACATCGATGATATTTCTAGGCATGGTGATACTCCTTTCTATATGGGCCCCGCCGAAGCCCGGCGGAGCGGGTTCGGTGGGGAGAGGAGAAATGAATGGAACGGGCGGAGCTTTACCTGTAAAGGGTATGCGGCATCCGCAATGCAGCAAAGCTGCAAACGGCTGCCCGATCGGCGGCAGCCGGAAGCGCAGCGGAGTGGAATTTATTTCGACGAGATCCAGCTCTCATCGGAGGGATTTGCCCGGAACTTCTTCAGGCGGTCGATGTCCTCGGGGCGGATCTTGCCCTCGTCGGCGGCCACCTCGCACACGGCGTCGAAGTTGGACAGGCTGTAATTGGTGACATTGGCGGCGGCCAGGCGGTCCAGGCCCTTCTGCAATCCGTAGGTGAAGATGGACACGATACCCAGCACCTCGGCGCCGGCCTCCCGCAGGGCCTCCACCACCTCGATGCAGCTGCCGCCGGTGGAGATCAGGTCCTCCACCACGACCACCCGCTGGCCCTTTTCCAGCCTGCCCTCGATGCGGTTCTGGCGGCCGTGGTCCTTGTTGCCGGAGCGGACGTAGCCCATGGGCAGGCCCATCAGGTGGCCCACGATGGCGGCGTGGGCGATGCCGGCGGTGGAGGTACCCATCAGAACTTCCACAGTAGGATAGTGCTTGCAGATCAAGTCCACCAGGCCCTCCTCCACATGGGTGCGGACGGCGGGGGCCGTCAGGGTCAGGCGGTTGTCGCAGTAGATGGGGCTCTTGATGCCGCTGGCCCAGGTGAAGGGCTCGTCGGGCCGCAGAAAGACGGCGCCGATAGAAAGCAGGTCATGGGCGATGGTGTGTTCAAGACTCATAACAGATCCTCCTAAAATATAATACAGAGTCAGCCAGGCAGGTCACTTGTTCCTGCCGACCCAAAAGGCGCTTGTGGCGATAACGGCGGACAGGTACAGCAGGGCCGCCTCGGTGTAGTCAAGAGGAAGCCGCTTGATCAGGAGCAGACCGAGAACAAGCGTCCCGAAAAAGACGGACAGCAGCAGGATGACGGCGAGATCTAGTTTCATATGGTGTTCCTCCTCAATGAAATGGCAGATGAAAAGCTATCTCAGTAACGAAAACAGCAGATACAAGATCAGCATGTGTACCGGATAAAAGGCGTAAGACCCGTATTGCAGGGCGCGGCTTTTCCGCCCCGGCCGGCCGTTGTACAGCCAGATGGGGAGCAGGGCCAGCACCGCGAAGCCCTGGGTGGGAAACTCCCAGCCCAAAAGAGAAATCAGGAGCCCCTGAAAACCCACGATGTTCAGCAGGATCATGGCCGCCGCCTGGGCCAGCCACGCGCCGGGGAAGCCCCGCAGGGCGTAGAACGCCACAACGGTCAGCATCCCCCGCCAGCCGTAGTCCACCATGCCCACGATGCTGAACAGCAGCGTTCCCAGCAGGACGAGGGCGGCCCGCAGAGCAGCCTTTGCCGACCGCTCCCGCCGCGCCCGGTCGATGGCGGAGACAGCCAGCAGGCCCAGCAGCAGGGTGAACAGCACATTCTGGTGGAAGGGATAGAACACCGTGCTGCCGTAGAGAAGATCAAAGGGAATTTCGGAGAGGAGGGCAAACGCCAGCAGCCGCATGGCGTAGCGCTTGCGGTCGGAGGTATGGAAAAACCCCTCGGAGATCTGAAAGGCGAAGATGGGGAAGGCCAGACGGCCCGCGTAGGTCATCCAGAAGCTGCCGGGCACCAGGGTGGCCCACAGGTGGTCCAGCAGCATGAGAAACATGGCCAGACACCGCAGCTGGTTGGCGCTGATGCCGCCGAAGGGCTTGCGGCTCAGGGGAGAGGGGGCAGTGCACATCACTCAGCCCAAAAAGTCCTTCACCGCCCGGCGGTAGGCCGCCACAGGGTCCTCCGCCTGGGTGATGGGGCGGCCCACCACGATGTAGTCGCAGCCGGACCTGCCCGCCTTCTCCGGGGTCATGATGCGCTTCTGGTCGCCCACGGCGCTGTCGGCAAAGCGGATGCCGGGGGTGACGGTCAGGAAGTTTTCGCCGCACTGCTCCTTCACCAGCGCCGCCTCCAGGGGGGAGCAGACCACGCCGTCCAGGCCGCTGCCGGCGGCGTTTTTGGCGTAGGACATGACGGTCTCCGCCATGGGGGTATCGATGAGCAGCTCGTTTTTCAGGGCGGCGGCGTCGGTGCTGGTCAGCTGGGTGACGGCGATCAGGATGGGCCGGGTGCCGTCGGGGCGGGTCAGGCCCTCCAGGGCGCCCTTCATCATCTCGCTGGCGCCGGCGGCGTGGAGGTTCACCATGTCCACATCCAGGCGGCCGAGGACCGCCATGGCCCGCTTCACGGTGTTGGGGATGTCGTGGAGCTTCAGGTCCAGAAAGATCTTGTGGCCCCGGGCCTTGATGTCCCGGACGATTTGGGGACCCTCGGCATAGAACAGCTCCATGCCGATCTTGACAAAGGGCTTCTCGCCGGCGGGAAATTTGTCCAGGAATGTCAAAGTCTCTTCCCTAGTAGGAAAGTCCAGGGCGATGATTACGTCTTTCGCGCTCATTTGTGTGCGCCTCCTGTCAGTTCAGAAATATTCGTCACGCCCAGCCGCTCACACACGGCGGGCAGGTTTTCCACAATGGCCTTGCAGGCATAGGGGTCCTTCAGATTAGCGGCGCCAACCTCCACGGCCGAAGCCCCTGCCAGCATCATCTCCGCCGCGTCCTCGGCGGAGGAGACGCCGCCGCAGCCGATGATGGGCAGCCTCACCGCCTCGTACACGTCCCACACCATCCGCAGCGCCACCGGGAACACGGCGGGGCCGGAGACGCCGCCGGTGCGGTTGGCCAGCAGGGGCCGCCTGGTTTTCAGATCAATGCGCATGCCCAGCAGGGTGTTGATGAGACACAGGCCGTCGGCCCCCGCGTCGGCGCAGGCCCGGGCGATCTCCGCGATGTCCGTGACGTTGGGGGTCAGCTTCATGAAGACCGGCTTTCTCGTGGCGGCCTTGACTGCTTTCGTCACCTCGGCGGCGCTTTTGGGGTCGGAGCCGAAATTCCTGCCGCCCGCGTGGACGTTGGGGCAGGAGATGTTGACCTCCAGAATGGCCACCTGGTCGATGTCGTTCAGCTTGCGGCAGTTCTCCGCGTACTCTTCGACGGAGAAACCGCCCACGTTGGCGATGACCGGGCCGTGGAAGATTTTCGCGATATTGGGCGCCTCTTTTTCAATCACCGCGTCGATGCCGGGATTTTGCAAGCCCACGGCGTTCAGCATCCCGCCGGTCATCTCCGCGATGCGGGGCTGGGGATTGCCCAGCCGGGCCTCCCCGGTGGTACCCTTCCAGGAGAAGCTGCCCAGAATGTCTAAATCGTACAGCTCCGCGTACTCCCGGCCATACCCAAAGGTGCCGGAGGCGGGGATGATGGGATTTTTCAGCTCCACACCCGCCAGGTTCACAGATAAGCTCACCATACGATCTCCTCCTTGTACAGGATGGGCCCATCCTTACAGACCCGCTTGTAGCCGTCTCTGGTGGGCACGGTGCAGCCCATGCAGGCGCCGAAGCCGCAGCCCATCCGGGCCTCGAAGCTGAACTGTCCGCCCGTCAGCTGGGGCAGGGCGTGGACGGCCTTCAGCATGGGCAGGGGACCGCAGGCGAGCACGTAGTCGCACGCTGGCACGGCCCTGATGCAGTCGGTGACAAAGCCCTTCGTTCCAAGGCTCCCGTCCTCGGTGGCGATGAGCAGGCGGCAGCCCAGCCTGGCGAATTCCTCCAGGTAAAAGGCGTCCTTCCCGGCGCGGAAGCCCAGGGCCACCGTGGGAGCGGTCCCGGCCTCGATCATCCGCCGGGCAAGGCCGTACAGCGGCGCGACGCCGATGCCGCCGCCCGCCAGGACGGGGTGCTCCCCGGCAAGGCGTATGTCAAAGCCGTTGCCCAGGCCGCTGAGCACGTCCAGCTCGGTGCCGGGGACGGAGCGCGCCAGCTCCTTCGTGCCCGCGCCGACTACTTTGACCAACAGCATCAGCGCGCCGTCGGACCAGTTGCAGATGGAAATGGGCCGCCGCAGAAATTTGCCGGGCAATTCAATATTCACAAACTGTCCCGGCGCGGTGATGGCGGAGGTGTCGCCGGAGAGGACCAGCTCGTAGGTGTCCTCCGTCAGCTGCCGGGTGTGTTCCAGGGTAAAAAGCGATTTTTTCATGTGTCCGCCTCCTGATTCCGCGGATCGGCGTGGACAATCTCCCCGCCGCAGATGGTCATGGCGACGGCGGCGGCGACGCCCCAGCCGTCAAAGGGCGTGGCACGGCCCAGGGAGCGGAAAGTGCGGGAGTCGATGTTGTGGGGCCGGTTCGGGTCCAGCACCGCCAGGTCAGCGGGCTGTCCCCCGGCAATGACGCCGCCGGGAAGACCGAAAATTTTCCGGGGATTGACACACAGGGCGTTCAGAATGGTTTCCAGCGGCACGATGCCGGTCTCCACCAGATGGGTGTACAGAATGGGGAAAGCGGCCTCCAGACCCACGATGCCGTTGAGGCTGCCCCGCAGGCCCCTGGACTTCTCCTCCGCGCTGTGGGGGGCGTGGTCCGTGGCAATGCAGTCCACGGTGCCGTCCAGCAGGCCGGCGATCAGGGCGTCCCGGTCGGCGGCGGAGCGAATGGGGGGATTCATTTTAAAGCGGCCCTCGTCCAGCAGATTCTCGTCGGTGAGCACCAGGTAGTGGGGGCCGGTCTCGCAGGTGACAGGCAGGCCCTCGGCCTTGGCCTGACGGACCAGGGCCACGGACTCCTTGGTGGAGACGTGGCAGACATGGTACCGGCACCCGGTCTCCCGGACCAGATGGATATCCCGCTCCACCTGCTTCCACTCGCTGGCGGGGTCGTTGCCGGGCAGACCGTTCCGGCGGGCGAAGTCCCCGTCGTGGACGGCCCAGCCCTTTGTCAGCAGGCTCTCGTCCTCGCTGTGGGCCACGATGGGCTTGTCCAGCGCGCGGGCCAGCTTCATGGCGGCGCGCATCATGTCCCGGGACTGGACGCCCCGGCCGTCGTCGGAGAAGCCGCGGACATGGGGGGCCATGGCGGCCAAGTCCGCCAGGGACTCGCCCTTTTCGCCCCGGGTGATGGCACCGTAGGGGTACACATGGACCCTGGCGTTCTTGCGGATCAGGTCCAGCTGGACCTGCAAATGCTCCAGATCGTCGGGCACCGGATTCAGATTGGGCATGGCGCACACCGCTGTGTATCCGCCGGCGGCGGCCGCCGCCGTACCGGAGAAGATCGTCTCTTTATAAGAAAAACCAGGCTCCCGAAGATGAACATGGACATCAACGAAACCCGGAACGATCAAATGGTTATGCAATTCAATGACGGAAAAGCCTTCCTGGGGAAGGGAGGGGGCTACGGAAACAATACGGCCTTCGGAAACAGCAATGTCCAGATTTTGAAAACTGCCGTCCAAAAAAACGGCCCCGCCGGTCAGCAGCAAATTCATGCGTCTTCTCCTTCCTTTGTGTTTTTACCCGACTCATTATATTATCGGAAAACGCCGCCATTGTCAATGAAATTTGTGACTTTGCGGCGCAGAAAAAGCGGGCCGGAAAACGGCCCGCTTTTGCGCGGTGATGCGTCACGGATTGGGACAGCGGGGGCGGCGGGCCAGGAAATCCCCGTAGGTCCGGGACAGCTGGGGCCAGTCCACCAGCAGCCACCAGGCGTCAAAGTAGTCGGCCCGGCGGTTCTGGTACTGGAGATAGTAGGCGTGTTCCCACACGTCGCAGCACAGCAGGGGGCACAGGGGCAGGGGCGTGTCCTGGTTGGGGGTCTTCTGAATGGACAGCTTGCCGTCCCGGTCGGCCGTCAGCCAGGCCCAGCCGGAGCCGAACTGCCCCAGAGCGGCGGCTTTCATGGCGGCTTTCAGGTTGACCAGGTCGCCGAAGTCCCGGACCACGGCGCCCTCCAACGCGCCCTCCGGCGCGGTGGCGGGGGTGGGGGCCAGGGTCTTGAAGTACAGGTCGTGGTTGTAGACGCCGCCGGCGTTGTTGCGGACGCCCTGGCGGATGTCCTCCGGCAGCTCCGGCCAGTGCTGACACAGTCTTTCCAGGGACCAGTTCTGGTAGTCAGGGCGGCCCTCCAGCAGCTTGTTCAGGTTGTCCACATAGGTGGCGAAGTGCTTGTCATGGTGAAAGTGCATGGTCTTCTCGTCCAGCTCCGGCGCCAGCGCGTCGTAAGCAAAGGGCAGGGGCGGCAGGGTAAAGGGGTAATGGGCTTCCATCATACGTCATCCTTTCCGTATCGTCGTACCGACAGTATATGCGGGAAGGGCGAAAATTATGGGCGTCCGGGCGGCAGCGGAGCCGGGACGCGCTTTCACGTCCCGGCTCCGGTTTGTCAGTCTCCGCGGTGGCGGCCGCAGGCGTGGCCGTGGTCCCCGCAGCCGTGGTCGCCGCAGGCGTGGCCCTCCCCGCCGTGGTGGTGGTCACAGGTGGCCGCGCCGGTGGATTCCAGCGTTCCGGCCAGCAGGTCGGTGACGCACTGGTCGGCGTCGCCGGAGCAGCCGGCGTACAGCTGGATGCCGGCCTCCGCCAGAGCCATCTGGGCCCCGGGACCAATGCCGCCGCAGATCAGGCAGTCCACGCCGTGGTCCGCCAGGAAGCCCGCCAGAGCTCCGTGGCCGCTGCCGCTGGTGGGGACCACCTGGGCGTCCGCCAGCATGCCGTCCACAATGTCATAAAACTTGAACTGCGCCGTGTGACCGAAGTGGCCGTAGACATGGCCGTCCTCATAGGAGACCGCGATTTTCATATCCTTGCATCCTTTCCATACGGGAGGCGGCACGGTTTTGGCGCAGCCCCGGCAGCCCTCCCGGCGGCAGAGCGTGTAGCTGCCGCCGTCGATCCGCAGCGGACGGCCCTCCACCAGAAAGACCGCCAGCTTCCGTCGGGCCTGGGCATAGATGCGCTGGACCGTGGCCCTGGCCACGCCCATCTGGGCGGCGGCCTCCTCCTGGGTCAGGCCCTGAAAGTCCACCAGCCGGACGGCCTCGTACTCCTCCACGGCCAGCACCACCGGCCCGCCTTCGGCGGGCTGCTCCGGGGAAAAGCGGCAGTGGGCGGGCATCTGGCACACCCGGCGGCATTTGGCGCTGCGCGGCATCCGTGTCCCTCCTCTATTTTGAGCATATGCCCATTATATACGGTCTCACGCGGATGTCAAGAGGAGCCTACCGCGCCCTCCATTTCAGCAGGAGCGCCGAGTTGACGATGACGAAGACAGAGCCGGCGTTATGTACCAGCGCGCCGACCACAGGGTTCAGGATGCCCGTCATGGCCAGGATGATGGCGATGAAGTTCAGCGTCATGGAGAAGGTCAGATTGCGCTTGATGACTGTCATCATCCGCCGGGAGAGCCGCAGCAGGTGGGGGATCTCCCGGATGGCGTCGTCCACCAGGGCGATGTCCGCCGCGTCCACGGCGATGTCGCTGCCGATGCCGCCCATGGCGATGCCCACACAGGCCCGCTTCAGGGCGGGAGCGTCGTTGATGCCGTCGCCGATCATGCAGACCTGCTGGTTTTGAGACTGGGAGCCGTCGATGTAGCGCAGTTTATCCTCCGGAAGGCAATTGGCCTGATACTCTCCCACGGAGAGCTGCCGGGCGATGTGCCGGGCGGCGGCCTCGTGGTCGCCGGTCAGCAGGACGGGGGTGACGCCGGTCTCCCTGACCTGGGCAATGGTCCCTGCGGCCTCCGGCCGCAGGGTGTCCGACAGCGCCAGGAAGCCAGCCAGACGGCCGTCCGCCGCCAGATAGATAACAGTGCAGCCTTCCTCCAGATACGCTTCCGCACCGGCGCGGACGGCGTCTGTTACGGCAATCTGCTGCTCAGCCAGCAGCTCCGGGTTGCCGGCAATGATGTCATGCCCATCCACCGTGGCCCGCACGCCCCGCCCTGGCAGCATTTGGAACTGTTCCGCCGGACGGATTTCCGCCGCACCGGAAGTTCCCCGATAGCAGCGGACCACCGCCTTGCCGATGGGGTGCTCGGAGCGCAGCTCCGCGGAGGCGGCAAAGGCGTAGACTTCCGCCTCGGAGAGCGTGGAGAGGAAGCATTTGACGGCGACGACCTGGGGAGTCCCGTAGGTCAGGGTGCCGGTCTTGTCAAAGGCGCACTTGGAGACGGCGGCCAGCCGTTCCAGGGCGTCGCCCTCCCGGACCAGGAAGCCGTGCTTGGTGGCGTTGCCGATGGCCGCCATGATGGCCGTGGGGGTTGCCAGCACCAGGGCGCAAGGGCAGAACACCACCAGGATGGTGACGGCCCGGATAATCTGACCGGTCAAAAGCCAGGTCAGCACCGCGGCGGTCAGGGCGATGACCACCACCCAGGTGGCCCAGCGGTCCGCCAGACCCACGATTTTAGCCTTGCCCGCGTCCGCCGACTGCACCAGGCGGATCATCCGCTGGATGGAACTGTCCTCGCCCACCTTGGTCGCTACCATGTCGAAGGAGCCGAACTGGTTGACAGTGCCGCTGGAGACCTCTTCTCCCACGCCCTTATCCACGGGCATGGATTCGCCGGTCATGACGGCCTGATTGATGGAGGTCTGCCCGGACTGGATGACGCCGTCCACGGGAATCGTCTCGCCGGGCAGCACCCGCAGCAGGTCCCCCACCCGCACCTGCTCGGCGGGGACGACGGATTCCCGCCCATTGGTCAGGACCCGGGCTGTGCGGGGTGTCAGATGGACCAGCCGCTCGATGCCCGCCCGGGCCTTCGCCACGGTCAGGTCCTCCAGCAGGGCGCCCAGCTGCATGATGAACGCCACCTCGCCGGCGGCAAAGTCCTCGCCGATGAGGACGGAGGCGATCAGCGCCAGGGAGACCAGGACGTCGGCCTTGATATCAAAGGCTGTGACCAGGCCGATGAAGGCTTCCAGAAGGATGGGGATGCCGCAGAGGACGATGGAGACCCAAGCGGGGTCAAAGGGGAGGGGGAGCAGGGCAAAGATGCTGCACACCAGGGCGGCGGCGGAGATCACCAGCATGGTGATGTCCTTTTTTGTGCCGCCCCATTCCAAAAACGACTCTAATTTTTCCATAAACAGCCTCCTGAACATACCGGTGGGGGTATTGGTATATGCATAGTATACCTATGGGGGTATAGGCTTGTCAAGAGCAAAAATGAAACCCAGCCGTTTTTGCGGCTGGGTTTCATCAATCCATATTGGCAAAGCGCTCGACAGCCTTTGTAAAGCTGGCGATGGTCTGTTCGGCGTCACCGTGTTCGATGCCGTCCCGGACGCAATGCTTGATATGACCCTCCAACACCACCTGTCCCGCCTTGTGAAGAGCGGATTTGGCGGCGTTGATCTGCAGCAGGACATCCTCACAGGGGACATCCTCGTCCACCATGCGGTCGATGGCCTGGACCTGGCCGATGATTTTTTTCAGACGCCGGTGCAGGTTTTCCGCATCCATACATTGTCTCACACTCACACCTCCGATACGGTTAGGGGTATGCCTATTATCCAATGAAGCGGGGCGTTTGTCAAGAAAAACGTCCCGGCGGCGCTTACCTTACAGATAGGACTTCACGCGGTCCAGGTCCGTCACCAGGAAGGGATTCTCCGCCCGCATGGCGTCGTACAGCCGTTTTGCCTGGGTGCGGTCCGCTTTCAGCGCGGAGAGCTCCTGCTCCGTGCCTGTCGCCTCGAATTTCTTCGGAGTTGGGTTTTCCGCTCCTTTCCGCAGATCGAAACAGCGCCGGAGGGCTGGCCCTCCGGCGCTGTATGGGGGTTACTTCTTCAGGGTGTCCACCCAGGCGCTGTACTTGGCCACATTGGCGTCGGCATCGGCGGCGTCCTTGCCCTGGGTCAGGATGTAGACCTTGATCTTGGGCTCGGTGCCAGAGGGACGGACGATGACAGAGGTGCCGTCGGCCATCTCGAACCGCAGTACGTTGGAGCCGGACAGCTCCATGGTGCTCTTCTCGCCGGTGGCGCAGTCGGTGACGGAGCTGTCCTGATAGTCCTTGAACTGCAGGACCTTCACGCCGCTGATCTCGGCGGGGGGATTCTCCCGGAGGGACTTCATCAGGTTCGCCATGTCCTTCAGGCCGTCCAGGCCGGGCATGACCAGGTTGCAGGTCTTCTCGGCGAAGTAGCCGTATTTCTCATACAGGGCGTCCAGCGCGTCGGCCAGCGTCATGCCCTGGGCGGCGTACCACGCGGCCATCTCGGTCAGGGCCAGGGCGGCGGTGACGGCGTCCTTGTCCCGGACGTAGTCGCCCAGCATGTAGCCGTAGCTCTCCTCGTAGGAGAAGATGACCTTGCCCTCGCCGCTGTTCTCCAGCCGATCCTTCTTCTCCGCCAGGAACTTGAAGCCGGTGAAGGTGTCGTAGCACTGGAGGCCGTTGACCTCGGCCACCTTGCGGGCCATCTCGGTGGTGACGATGGTCTTCAGGGCCACGGGCTTCTCGGGCATCTTGCCGGTTCGCTTCTTGGCGCCGATCAGATAGTCCAGCAGCAGAACGCCGGTCTGGTTGCCGGAGATGACCTTGAACTCGCCGTCCTTCGTGCGGACCATGATGCCCACCCGGTCGGCGTCGGGGTCGGAGCCCAGGATGAAGTCCGCGCCCTCTTTCTTGGCAATGTCCACCGCCAGATAGAAGCCCTCGGGATTCTCCGGGTTGGGGGAGACCACGGTGGGGAAGTCGCCGTCGATGACCATCTGCTCGGGTACGCAGATCAGGTGCTTGATGCCCAGGCGGCGCAGCGCCTCGGGGATCAGCTTGTGGCCGGTGCCGTGGAAGGGGGTGTACACCAGCTTGAAGCTGTCCGCCACCTTGGCGACGGTCTCGGCGTCGTTGACCTGGCCCATGACGTTGGCGAGGAACTTCTCGTCGGTCTCCTCGCCCAGGACCTCGATCAGGCCGGCCTGGACCGCCTCGTCATAGGGCATGGTCCTGATGTCGTTGAAGATGTCCAGCTCCTCCAGCCGCTTGGCGATGGCGTCGGCGTGGTGGGGGGGCAACTGGGCACCGTCCTCCCAGTAGACCTTGTAGCCGTTGTACTCCTTGGGATTGTGGCTGGCGGTGACGTTGATGCCCGCCTGGCAGTGGTACTCCCGGACGGCAAAGCTCAGCTCAGGAGTGGGACGCAGGGATTCAAAGATGCGGACATGGATGCCGTTGGCGGCGCAGACCTCGGCGGCGGCCCGGGCGAACTCCATGGAGTGGTTGCGGCAGTCCATGCAGATGGCCACACCCCGGTCCTTGCCCTCCTGGCCCTCGGCGGCGATGACATCGGCAAAGCCCTGGGTAGCCCAGCGGATGACGTGGATGTTCATGTTGTGCAGACCGACATACATGGTGCCCCGCAGGCCGGCGGTGCCGAACTCCAGGGGACCGTAGAACCGGGATTCGATTTCCTTGGGGTCATCCTTGATGGACTCCAGCTCAGCGCGCTCCTCAGCGGACAGGGCGGGGCTGGCAAGCCACTTTTCGTACTCCTTCATGAAATCCATTTTGCAGTTCCTCCTCTAAAATTATGTAAACTGATTGATACAGGTCATCGCAGGTCGGGGGCGCTTATTTGCTCCAGTCCGGAGAGAAATAGCATACCGGGCACTCATAACCGCGCCAGGTGAAAGGCCCCAGATATCTCCCATATTCCCCGTGGACAATGCGGTTTCCGCAGACAGGACAGCGTGATAGGTGAAAAGGCAGCCGAAGGCAAAGGCAATCAGCGGCAGAAGGGCGATTCCAGACAGGAAATTCGCCAGGGAGGCGTTGCCCCGCAGGACGGCGCCCAGCAGGAACAGGACGATGCCCAGCAGCAGGCAGGAGTCGGTCAGATTCGCCTTGCGCCGGAAGCGCCGGGCGATCCGCCGTTTTTCCTCGGCGGACAGCTTGGGATCGGGCGGGACATCCGGGAAATAAGCGGGCATGGGGGGCTCCTTTCAAAATGTTATGTCTACCAAGCGCCGGGGCGGCGCGTCAAAAATCATCATGCGTGAAGCCGCAGGATTTGCAGGAAAATTCCCGGCGGCTGGCGAGGGCGTCCTGGACGTTGAGGCATCCGCAGACAGGACAGCGGCAGTTGATGCGCAGAAGGCCCCTGGCCGCACCGATCAAAAGGACGCCGAGGACCAGCAGGACCTTGCCCGCCGCCGTCCGCCGCAGGGCGAAACCGGCCAGGAGCAGCGGAAGGCCCGCAGCTGCAAGGACAGGCTGGAGGCGGCGCCGCCGCTCCCAGGCCCGGATAGCCTCACGCTGGGGGGAGGGTTCGTGATCGTTCATTATAATTTCCTCTCTTTTACAGGGATATCCCAATCGGGGGAGTAATCACAGTTCAAGCACCCAAAAGCGCCAGTGGACGGGGCTTTGCGGATTGCCGCAGAACGGCTCTCCCGGGGGAATCCTGCGCGGGGTCAGCGATCCTCGCCGGAGTGGATGGAAAATCCGCAGTTGGGGCAGTGGAAGCTCAGCGCGCCGAAGTACCGCTCCCACTTTCGGATCTGTCTGCCGCAGACAGGGCAGCGAAGCTGGGTGGCCGTCAGGGCAGCCCCTGCCAGCAGGCAGACAAGTCCGGCGGCCAGCAGCGCAAAGGAACTTGCAAAGCGGGCGGCAAACAGCAGCGCCACGGCCACCGCCAGCAGAACCAGCTGAGCCACACCCCGCAGCTTCCAGTTCCGAGCCCGGCGGGCCAGCTCCTCCGGCGGTAAGTCGGGGACCTCTGTCTGGCCCTCGTCAAAAAATCCGCGCATGCAAGTTAGCCTCCTTAAAAATATTATGTAAACTTTATGGCTTACGAAGGATCGTCCTCCGGCGTCTCCAGCAGGGCCTTTGCCTCCTCCAGCCGGGAGACGGGCACATACAGGTCCGCGCCGTAGCCGGAAAAGCCCAGAACGATGCGGCCCGCGCCGCCGCCCTCCCGGTACTTTTTCAAAACGGGGATGCCGAAGGACTCCAGCATGGCGACGGACATGTCGGCGATGCCGCCCACGTCCTGCAAATTGGCCAGAAACGCCTGCGCCTCCGGCCGGCCGTCCGCCCGCCTGGGCCAGCGGGCCAGCAGCTCTTCATGGGTAAGTCCCATCGGTGGCCTCCTCTCAGATATCACTTATGGTATTTTGTCCCCGCGTTGATTTGATACGCCCGGTAAATCTGCTCCAGCAGCATGACCCGGGCAAGATGGTGGGGGAAGGTCATGGGGGACATGGACAGCTGCGTCCACGCCTCCGCTTTGATAGAAGGATGCAGTCCGAAGGACCCGCCGATCAGGAACACCAGCTGCTTTTCCCCCCGGTTGGCCCAGGTCGCCATCAGGTGGGCCAGCTCTTCACTGGAGCGCATCCGGCCCTCCACGCACAGGGCGATGAGGCTGGCGGAGGGCGGCAGCTTGGCCCGGATGGCGGCCGCCTCCTTCGCCAGTGCTGTGTCGATCAGCGCCGGGGAGGGATCGTCCGGCAGACGCTCCTCCGGCAGCTCGATGATATCCAGCTTACAGTAGCGGCTCAGCCGCTTGGCATACTCCGCCGCCGCGTCGGCGTAGAATTTCTCCTTCAGCTTTCCCACGCACAGGACGGTCACTTTTTGCATACGGCCCTCCTGGAAACGAAATGGGCCTCGCCCATGCAGTCCCTGGGCGCCACAGACAGCCCCGGTGTCTGTCCGGCGGCGGACAGGGCGGTCTCCACGGCGTTTCGCGCCATGGCGGGGGTGTTGTTCTCCCGGCTCAGATGGGCCAGCACGAGCTCCGACGCGCCGCTTTCCGCCAGCGTCACGGCGAAGCGGGCGGCGTCCTCGTTGCTCAGATGGCCCTCGCGACCCAATATGCGCTGCTTCAGATAGTAGGGATAGGGCCCGCTGCGCAGGGTCTCGATGTCGTGATTGGCCTCCAGCACCGCCAGGTCCACGCCGGGCAGGATGTCCGCCGCCTCGCCGGTGACGTATCCCGTGTCCGTCAGCACGCCCACGCCGCCGTCGGCGGTGTCGAAGCGGAAGCCGCAGGCGCCGGGGGCGTCGTGGGAGGTGGGAAAGGCGGTAACGGTGCAGCGCCCCAGGCGAAAGGGGCGGCACAGCGGGGCCTCCAGCAGCCGGTCCTCCACCCCCGCCAGCCGGTAGGCCAGGCCCCGCCCCGTCTGGGCGGTGGCGGCGATGGGGAACTGTGTGCGCTTCAACAGGGTCTGGAGCCCCGCGATGTGGTCGGTATGGGTGTGGGTGATGAGGACGGCGTCCAGATCGTCCAGTGTCAGCCCCAGGGCCCGGAGCCCAACGGTGATGCGGCGGCAGGAGATGCCCGCGTCCACCAGCAGGTGGGTGTCCCCGCAGGAGAGCAGCAGCGCGTTTCCGGAGGAGCCGCTGGCCAGGGTATGTAGGGTGGTCAAGGAAACTACCTCGTTTCTCTCAGGTGGCCGGGCGGAGGACCGCCCGCTGGGCAATTCTGGAAAGCCCAGGGTCGAAAAACGTCCGCAAGGGAGGCCGTCGACGAAAGTCGCCATCCTCCATCGCGGACGTTCAGTACGGTATTGAAAAGGTCCGGCCCTCAGCCGATGTGGGCCTCCAGGCGCTCGCCCTCGGCGGGCTCCTCCACGGCGCGGATGTTGGCGCCCAGCGCGCGGAGCTTGTCGACGATGTCCTCGTAGCCCCGCTCAATGTATTGGACGCAGCTGATCTCGCTCTCGCCGTGGGCGGCCAGGGCGGCGATGACCAGGGCCGCGCCGGCCCGCAGGTCATAGGCCTGGATGGGCGCGCCGGTGAGATGGTCCACGCCCTCCACCACGGCGGTCTTGTCGTCCACCTGGATGGAGGCGCCCATGCGCTTCAGCTCGTCCACATAGCGGTAGCGGCTGCTCCACACGCCCTCCGTCACCAGGGACGTGCCCTCCGCTAGGGAGAGGACCGTGGTGATCTGGGGCTGCATGTCGGTGGGGAAGCCGGGGTAGGGCAGGGTCTTGATGTTGGCTCTGTGGAGCCTGCCGGTGCGGCGGACCAGGAGGGTGTCGCCGTTCTCCTCCACCTCCACGCCCATTTCCACCAGCTTGGCGGTGATGCAGTCCATGTGCTTGGGAATGATATTCTTGACCAGCACCTGTCCGCCGGCGGCGGCCACGGCGGCCATGTAGGTGCCCGCCTCGATCTGGTCGGGGATGATGGCGTAGCTGCCGCCCCGCAGGCGCTCCACGCCGCGGATCTTGATGGTGTCCGTGCCGGCGCCCCGGATGTTGGCGCCCATGGAGTTGAGAAAGTTGGCCAGGTCCACGATGTGGGGCTCCTTGGCGCAGTTTTCGATGACGGTGTTGCCCTCCGCCATGACGGCGGCCATCATGATGTTCATGGTGGCGCCCACGGACACCACGTCCAGATAGATGTTGGCGCCGTGGAGGCGGCCGCTCTCCGCGGAGGCGTGGATGAACCCACCCTCCACCGAGACCCTGGCACCCAGGGCGGTGAAGCCCTTGACGTGCTGATCGATGGGGCGGACGCCGCCGAAGTTACAGCCGCCGGGCATGGCCACCTCCGCCTCGCCGAAGCGGCCCAGCAGGGAGCCGATCAGGTAGTAGGAGGCGCGGATCTTCCGGGCCAGCTCATAGCTGGTCCGGGTGGAGCGGATGTGGCTGCAGTCGATCTCCACGGTGTGGCGGTTGACGGCGCGGATGCCGGCGCCCAGCTGTTCCAGGATTTTCAGGCTCATGGTGACGTCGGAGATCTGGGGGATGTTCTCAATGCGGCAGACCCCGTCCACAAGAAGGGCGGCGGGAATAATGGCAACAGCGGCATTTTTCGCGCCGCTGATCTCTACTTCTCCAAACAGGGGCGTTCCGCCCTGTACAATATATTTAGTCAAAGTTTGACCCTCTCTTCAGGATTCTTAACGGCGGCAAACCGCGCTTTCGTAAAAACAGTTTGCCCGCTCGGCGGCGCTTCCATACCTGCGATCAGGCGGCAGTCCGGGCGGATTCCCCGCCCGGCGAAGCAGACACATGGATAGCATACCACACCGCGCCAGGAATTGCAAACCTTTCCTTCACCTGTTTTTCGTAAAGCGGGTTGGAGCGGAAGCCGGGACCGCTCAGCCCTGGCTGACCGTTCCGGTGAGACAGTTTACATAATATTTTGCGGTGTCAGTGATGACACACCAGGCGGGGGCCAGGGACATGGAGACGGCGGTGGAGCTCTGGAGCTCGTAGCAGGGGTAGAGGTCCGTCACGGCGGAGACCACGGCGCCGCTCTCCCGCCGCATCTGCTGAAAGGCGGTCAGGGCCGCGGCGGCGGAGAGGGGCTCCTGGTCCGCCGTGGAGACGGCGCCGCTCTCCGGCAGCAGCGTGCCGCTGACGCGGGTCGCAAGGCCCGCCTGGAGAGTGAAGGTCACGGTGCTGTTGAACACCGGCAGGCCGTCGAACCGCTGGATGGCGGAGGCGGTGCCGCCGCCGTCCTCGTCCACCTGGAAGACGGGTTCGCCGTAGGAGAACTTCCGGCAGAAAGAGGCGATGTCGTCCGCGGTCAGGGTTCCGGCGGCGCCCAGGTCCGCGTCAAAGCTGCCGTTGGAGCGGAACAGCACGGTGCCGCTGCCGCCGCCGTAGGCGTAAATGCCGCCGCCTTGGTCGGAGACGGTGACCGTCCCCCCCAGCAGGAGGGCGGCGGCCCGCTGCTCCAGGGCGGTGTCCCGCTCCAGCGCGCGGCCGGAGGGCGGTGTCTCGGTGGAGATGGCGCTCCGGTCCAGGGTCATGCCGTCGGCGGCGAAGAGAGCCACCAATTGCTCCTCCGTCCGGCGGCGCGCGGAGCGCTCCGCCTCGCCCCGCACAGCCAGGGACCCCAGCAGAAAGACGTTCACCAGGGCCAGAATGATGATGATGATATTTTTCAGCCGGTACCGTTCCAGGTGGGGTCACGCTCCTTTCCGTGGGTGTCTTTAGTCCGCCAGCCAGGCGGCGCTGACGTCGCCGCCGTTGTCGGCGTAGCCGATGGAGAGCTCCGCCCCCGGCTCCCGGGCGGCGATGGCCAGGGCCTGACGCAGAGGCAGCAGCAGGGAGGCTGTCTCCGTGGCGGTGTAGCGCCGGAAGCGCAGTTCCAGCGAGGAGACGGCGCTGCCGGAGAGGGTCACGGTGGCGGCGCTGCCGCCGTCGGCAAAACGGATGGGGACGCCGTTCATCTGGTAGCCGAAGGTCAGGGTGGTGGCGGCGCCGGTTCTGCGGATGCTCTGCAGATAGAGCGCCGCCTCGGCCTCCCCGGGGGACAGCAGCGTGTACAGCAGCGCGTTGACGCCGTCGACGGCCTCCCGGAGGGTGGGCAGCTCCTCGGCGGACTCCACGGTCAGGCCGCCGTCGCCGCTGCGGTAGTAGACGCTGCCGTCGGTGTAGATGCGCAGGGAGCGCTCGCCCTCCATGATGACCTCCGTGCCGCTGGACTCCCGGTAGCGGTTTTTGGTGTTGGGGTTGAAGTTCAGCGCGGTCAACAGGCCGTCCGCGTCGGTGAGGGAGATCTCCCCGTCGAGGACGGGCAGGACCGGCTCCTCCTCCAGAAACAGGGAGTAGGGGTCCACATCCTGGAACTGGGCGTCCGGGTCCGTGCTGTCAAAGGCGAAGACGGCGTTGCCCAGCTCATAGTGGCTGGCGGCGCTCTCCAGATTCTCCATGGAGACGGCGGTGGAACAGCGGAAGTAGCTGCCGGCGCCGTCCCACAGGTACAAAAACACACCGCTGTCCTGGGCGGAGACCACCAGCCGCCGGGCGGAGATGCCGTCCTCGGTGGAGGTGCCGCCCACCAGTCCCGCCAGAATGGACAGGGGCAGCGGCTCCAGGAAGTCGTAGTAGACGGAGGTGGTTTCCAGCGCCTGCCGGAAGGCCGCGCTGTCGCAGGCGGCGTAAGTCCTGGCGGAGCCCAGGACCTCGCCCAGCAGCCGGTCCAGGGGCTCGAACTCCGCGTCCGTGGTGGAGAGGGCCACGTTTCCGTACCGACCATAGGGGCCGGTGACGGCGACCCGCACCGGCGCCGACGGGACCACCGTCTGGCCGTCGGCGGCGCTGTCCACGCCGGCGTCGGAGCCGGACAGGAAGCTGAAATAGCTGTTGCCCGCGTCAACGCCCAGGTTGTACACCTGAGTCTGGGCGAACAGGAAGACCGCGGAGACGGACAGCAGCGCGATGGCGACGTTCTGGATAAAATCCCGGTGCTTTCGCTTGTTCTCGTTCATGCTGTCCCTCCTCCGCGGTGGAATGTCGGAATCACTGGCCGCTGTGTTCAACGGTCGTGCCGCCCCGCTCCTGGGCGATGGGCAGCGTCAGCCGGATGGTGGTGCCGGGGCCCTCGTGGGGGGCCAGGGCCAGGGTGCCGTGGTGGCGGCCCACGATCTCCTTGGCGATGGAGAGGCCCAGTCCCGTGCCGCCGGACTCCCGGGAGCGGGCCTTGTCCACTCGGTAGAAGCGGTCGAAGATGCGGTCCCGGTCCTTCTCCGGAATACCGATGCCGTCGTCACAGACCTCCATCCAGACCGTGTCCTCGGTGGATCCGGCGGTGACGCGGATATGGCCGCCGTCCGGCGTGTACTTGATGGCGTTGCCGATGACGTTCATCATCACCTGCTCCAGTCTGCTGCGGTCGCCCACGATCAGAGGCAGGCTCTCGGGCGGCGTGTAGACCAGCTCGTGGCCCCGCTGCCGGGCGGCCAGGGCGTTGGCGCGGGTCACGCTCTCGATGGCCTCCCCGAAGGGGAAGCGGGAGAGAATCAGCTCCGTGTTGCCGGCGTCCAGCCGGGAGAGAGTCAGCAGGTCCTGGACGATGTGGGTCATGCGGTCCGTTTCGGTGATGATGATGTCCAGAAAGCTGTTGGATGTCTCCAGGGGAATGTCCCCGCCCGCGTCCCGCAGGGTCTCGGCGTAGCTGCGGACGTTGGTCAGGGGGGTGCGCAGCTCGTGGGAGACGTTGGCCACGAACTCCTTGCGGCGCTCCTCGTTGCGGTGGTGCTCCGTAATGTCGTGCAGGACGATCAGCACGCCGCCGCTGGCCTGGTCGGAGAAGGAGGCGAGGTACAGCTCCAGCGTCCGGTCGCCCACCAGCATCTCGCCCTCGGCGTAGTTGGGGCGCTGGAGGGCCAGCATCTGCTCAAAGGGGTACACGGAGCCGAACAGCTCGTCGTAGGTGCAGTCCTCCGCCACGGTCCGCTGGAGCATGGTGTTGGCGGCGGGGTTGCAGTGGATGAGCCTGCCCTCCCGGTCGAAGGCCGCCACGCCGTCGGTCATGTGGAGAAACAGCGTGTCCAGCTTGTCCCGCTCGTTCTCCACGGCCGCCAGGGTGGACTGCAGCACCCCGGCCATCTCGTTGAAGGTGCCGGTCAGGATGCCGATCTCGTCGGTGGACTCCACGGGCAGCGCGCTGTCGAAGTCGCCGG
This sequence comes from uncultured Oscillibacter sp., assembly GCA_902476875.1. GTDB lineage: Bacteria > Bacillota > Clostridia > Oscillospirales > Oscillospiraceae > Oscillibacter. The sequence goes on from CABSFC010000017.1 coordinate 35,474, forward strand.
CGGCCACCCGCTCGGCGCCGGCGGTCAGTTTTTCGATGGGCCCCACCATGGTCTTGCTCAGCAGGAAGCTCAGCAGGATGGAGATCAGCAGGCCGATGACCAGGGCCTGCATGATGATGAGGAACAACTGCTCGTTCAGGCCGGAGACGGTGTCCTTGTTGTCCAGGATGTAGATGATGAAGGCGTTGCCGCCGCCCAGGATGGGGATGGCCACGTCCATGTAGTCGGCGGTGATGTTGCTCTGGTCGCCCACCGTGGTCTCGTCCCCCTGGACGATGGCGTTCCGGGCGGTCAGCAGGTTGGCGCTCTGCTCCCGGGGCAGGGTGTCCTCCCCGGCGGTGCCGGTGATATAGGCGCCGGTGGCGCCGTCCAGAATGAAGCAGTTCCGGGTGTGGTAGTCGATACCCAGGGAGCCGCCCACGGTGCTCTCCAGCATTTCCAGGATGCGCGCCGCGCCGTCCTCCTGGGCGGCCTCGCTGCGGAGGGAGGAGACGAAGTCCTTCTTCTCCGCGCCGAACACGCCCTCGATCTGCTGGTAGAAGTCGTCGATGAAAAAGCTGGTGACGCTGGTGGTCAGAAACGCGCCCACCACCGCCATCAGGGATGTGATGAGCAGCAGCAATATCAGCGTCAGCTTCATGTGAAGGCTTCGGAACATACGGCACCACCTTTGCGAATCAGGAATTGGAAATTGGGGGGTCCGCCCTGACGGGCGGGAATGGGGTTGCGCCGTGTTGCGGCGCTGGGAAATGCACCCCCCATTTTCTTTTCGGTTGCGCCGAAAAGAAAACGGGCCGTGCACGGTCCAAAAGAAAAGGCGCTTTCGTCCAAACTTTTCCCATGCTTGCATGGGGAAAGTTTGGGGATGCGGGCTCCGTCACGATGCGACCGGAGAAAACCTGCCAGGGCTTATCCGGCCGCGCTGTACGCCGGCGTCCGGTAGGGCGTTCAAGCCGCATTTGGGACGCTGGGTGGTGGTTCGGGGTGCTTATCGCAAGGGCTTTATCAACCCACCCGTTCATTCCGCTTCGCTATGAACTCCGTG
>CABSFC010000018.1 GCA_902476875.1 uncultured Oscillibacter sp.
GTTCTGATAGATGGCGTTGGCGGTGCCCTTGTACCAGGTGCCGCCCTTGCTGCCCTGGTAGGGGGGCAGGATATGTACGCCGCCGGTGGACCCGTCCAGGTCCCAGGGCTGGCCGCTGCCGATGTAGCTGTTCAGCTCCAGCGGGCGGTACTGGGTCAGCACACCCACGGTGTCAATGCCGGAATTGGTGCAGTTGGACAGGGGGAAGTCGATGATGCGGTACTTGCCGCCGAAGGGGACGGCGGGCTTTGCCATGTCACCGGTGAGGACATACAGCCGGCTGCCCTGGCCGCCGGCCAGCAGCATGGCGACACACTCTTTTTTCATGGTTTCTCCAGCTCCTTTGCCTGTTTTTTCTTCCTGGGTCTGGGATATTTGCCCTCTCCCCGCAGGAACACCGCGCCGAAGGCCGGGATGCGGATGGCGGCGGAGTGCTCCTTGCCGTGGGAGGGGATGGCCTCCACCTTTACAGGCGCGGTGTCACCAAAGCCGTCACCGCCGTAGGCGGCGTCGTCGGTATTGAACACGGGGATATACTGCCGGCGGGCGGGGACGCCCATCCGATAGTTTTCATAAGTATTGGGGGAGAAGTTCACCGCGCACAGCAGGTCGCGGCCCTTCTTGTCCTTGCGCAGGAACACCACCACGTTGTTGTGGTTGTCGTCGGGGACCAGCCACTCGAAGCCCTCCCAGCTGAAATCGATCTCCCACAGGGCCCGCTCCTTTTTGTAGAAAGCGTTGGCGTCCTTGAAGAAGCGGTGGATCTTCTGGTTCTCCTCCTTTTCCAGCAGGTACCAGTCCAGCTGCCCCCCGGAGTCCCACTCGTGCCACTGGCCCAGCTCCGCGCCCATGAACAGCAGCTTCTTGCCGGGGTGGGCCAGGAGGTAGGCGTAAAAGCCCTTTGTGCAGCGCAGCTGGTTGGCGTAGTCGCCGGGCATCTTGCCCACCACGGAGCCCTTCATGTGGACCACCTCGTCGTGGGAGATGGGAAGCACGAAGTTCTCCGAGAACGCGTACATCATGGAGAAGGTAATGTCCTTGTGGTGGTCCTGGCGGAACCAGGGGTCCAGCTTCAGGTAGTGGCACATGTCGTTCATCCAGCCCATGTTCCACTTCAGGTTGAAGCCAAGGCCCCCCATGTCCGCCGGCTTGGTCACCATGGGCCAGGCGGTGGACTCCTCGGCGATCATCAGCACGCCGGGGTCCGTGGCGAAAGCCACGGCGTTCAGCTGGCGCAGGAAGTCGATGGCCTCCAGGTTCTCATGGCCGCCGTACTTGTTGGGGCTCCACGCGCCGCCCTGGCGGCCGTAGTCCAGATACAGCATGGACGCCACGGCGTCCACCCGCAGGCCGTCGATGTGGTACTCCTCCAGCCAGAACCGGGCGGAGGAGAACAGAAAGCTCTTGACCTCCGGCCGGCCGTAGTCAAAGACCCGGGTGCCCCATCCGGCGTGCTCCCACTTGTTGGGGTCGCTGTACTCATAGCAGCAGGTGCCGTCGAACTGGTAGAGGCCCTGCCCATCCTTGCAGAAGTGGGCGGGCACCCAGTCCAGCAGGACCGTGATGCCGTTTTTGTGCATGTGGTTGACGAACCACATGAAGTCCTTGGGCGTGCCGAACCGGGAGGTGGGGGCGAAATAGCCCGTGCATTGGTAGCCCCAGGAGTCGTCCAGTGGGTGCTCCGTCACCGGCAGCAGCTCGATGGCGGTGTAGCCCATGTCCTTGACGTAGGCGGCCAGCTCCTTGGCCAGGTCCCGGTAGTCGATGAAGTCTCCGCTGTCCCGCTTTTTCCACGAGCCCAGGTGCACCTCATAGATGTTCAGGGGGGAGTCGTAGACCAGATGCTTGCGCTTGCGCTCCTGGAAAGCCGCGTCCGTCCAGCGGAAGCCGTCGATGTCATACAGCTTGCTGGCCGTGGCGGGGCGGGTCTCCGTGTGGAAGCCGTAGGGATCGGCTTTCAGCCGGACCTCCCCGTCGGCGCCGCGGACCGAGAATTTGTAAGCCGTGTACTGCTCCAGCCCGGGGATGAAGCCCTCCCATACCTCGCCCTTGCGGGTGAGGCGGTTGGCCCCCTCGTCCCAGTTGTTGAAGTCCCCCACCACGGACACGCCCTGCGCATGGGGGGCCCAGACCCGGAAGAGCCAGCCCTGCTGTCCCTTTTTCTTCACCGGGTGCGCGCCGAACCAGCGCCAGCCATCGGTCAGAGTGCCGGCGTGAAACTGTTCGGCCTGATTGTTGTTCGCCATGTGAAGCTCCTCTCCCCGCCTGTTCCCGCGCCGCGGAAACGACGGGTCTTTCGTTGGTTTTCCTCGCTTGGTGCGCCTTTTTCCACGTTGTCTTTTTGAAACCATATGTATGATTATTATACGTCTTCTGAAAAATAGCGTCAAGGATACTCCTGTCGAAAAAGGCGGCTTCTTTTGGTTTGTTCATCCAAATTCTTCGCCGTTTTCACAGTATTTTTTTGTTTACCTTTGTCAAAAATTGCAAAGCTCCCTAAAAATTTTCCCGCTTTTTCTCCTGTATTTTTCCAGCCGCGGCCTCCCTGTGTATTGATTTTGCCCGCCGCGTTTGCTAAAATAGGTTGAATTTTGCAGAATCCCACGGTTTCAGGAGGTTCCTTATGTCCGGCTCTCCGCTTTCCTTTTTGACTGACTTTACGGTGGACGGATTCCCGCTCTGGGTCGTGCTGCCGCTGTGCGCCGGCGTGTTTCTGGCGTCCTTCATGGACGCCATCGCCGGAGGCGGCGGCATCATCTCCGTGCCGACGCACCTGATCGCTTTCGGCAGCCTCCCCACGCCCTATGCTCTGGGGACCAACAAGGTCTCCGCCGCCATCGGCACCGTGTTCTCAACGGCCAGGTTCATCAAAAACGGCTATGTGAACTGGCGGCTGTTCGCCCCGTCCATCGCGTTCGCCCTGGCCGGCTCCGTGGGCGGCACCTGGCTCCAGCACCGCACGCCGGACGCCGTTTTGAAATACCTGCTGCTGGTGGTGCTGCCGGTGGTGGCGGTCATCACCCTGCGCACCCGGGAATGGCCCGACGAGCCCGGCGTCGTCGACCCCAAAAAACAGGCCCTCATCGTCTGGGCCGCCGCCCTGGTCATCGGCGCTTACGACGGGTACTACGGCCCCGGCACCGGCACCTTCCTCATGATCATCTTCATCCGCTTGGCCAAGCTGGACACCCGCCACGCCGCCGGCGGCGTCAAGGTCATCAACCTGTCCTCCAACATTGGCAGCCTCGTCACCCAGCTGGCGTCCGGCTACGTGTTCCTCGGCGTAGGGCTGATCGCCTCCGCGGCCTCCATCGCCGGACATTACATCGGTTCGGGCCTGGCCATCAAAAACGGCAGCAAGATCGTCCGCCCCGCCGTCATTGTCGTACTCATCCTGCTGACGGTCAAGGTCGGCAGCGAGCTGCTGTTCCCGGAATTCTGGAGCTGAGGTGGTTTTCACGAAAAGATCCATCGGCATTTTAGGCGGCATGGGCCCCCTTGCCACGGCGGACCTGTTCCGCAAGATCGTCCAGATGACCGACGCGGCCTGTGACGGCGATCACATCCGTGTCTATATCGACGACAATCCCTCCATCCCCGACCGCACCGCCGCCATTCTGGAGGGCGGCGCGGACCCACTGCCCGCCATGACGGACTCCCTGCGGAAGCTGGAGGGCTGCGGCGCGGACTGCGTCATCATGCCCTGCAACACCGCCCACTATTTTCTCCCCCGGCTCCAGGCGCTGACGAAAGTCCCCTTCCTCAGTATGCTGGAGGCCACCGCCAAAGCCTGCCGCGCCCGGTTCCCTGGCAGGACCGCCGCCGTGCTGGCCACCAGGGGTACCCTGGCCGCCGGACTGTACCAGCAGGCGCTGGAGGCAGCGTCCGTCCCCTTCCTGACCCCCGGCGAGGTGGAGCAGGACGCCCTGATGCGGGTCATCTACGGCGGCGTGAAAGCCGGCAGGCCGCCGGAGGATTACCGGGCGGACATGCTGTCCGTGCTGGACGCGCTGACCGGCCGGGGGGCCGACTATTTTATCCTGGGCTGCACGGAGCTGCCCCTGGCGGCCCAGGCGCTGGCCCTGGACGCCGCCACCGTGGACCCCACGGCGGAGCTGGCGAAGGCCGCCATCCGCTTTTGCGGCTACGAAATCAGGGCGGAATGACGCGCTTCACCGCCCCGGTCTTCGGCGGCGGAGGTTTTTCTTTACATTTTCTGCCTTTCCTGCTATAATGCACTTAGTTGGAGGGACGCCGTTTGATCAACCCGCAAATGGCGTCCCTTTCGATATTGCGAGAGAGAAAATTTGTGTATGAGGTGAGTGTATGAAGAAAAAAGTAAGTCTTCCCACGCAAATCCTGATCGCCCTGGTCCTGGGCATCGTCGTCGGCCTGATCTGCTCCTTCGGCGGCCTGGCTGACTTCACCACCAACTATCTCAAGCCCTTCGGCGATATCTTCGTCAACCTGCTGAAGTTCATCGTGGTTCCCGTGGTCCTGTTCTCCATGATCGACGGCATCCTGTCCATGAACGACCTGAAAAAGGTCGGCTCCGTGGGTGTCAAGACCGTGGTCTACTTCCTGGTCACCACCGCCGTCGCCTGCGTCATCGGCCTGGTGTTCGCCAACATCTTCAACAGCGCCGGCCTGTTCCCCGTGCTGGATACCGCGGGCGCCGAGTATGAGGCCAAGGAGTTCGGCGGCTTCATGTCCACCCTGGTATCCATCTTCCCCACCAACATGTGGCAGTCCTTCTCCAGCGCCAACATGCTGCAGGTCATCGTCATCTCCCTGTTCTTCGGCGGCTCCATCCTGGCCGCCGGCGAGAAGGCCCGGCTGTGCCGGGACATCGTCTCCTCCTTCTACTCCGTGATCGAGAAGCTGATGAGCTTCGTCATCGCCCTGAGCCCCATCGGCGTGTTCACCTACATGGCCTGGGTCGTCGCCACCCAGGGCGCCGCCATTCTGGGCTCTCTGGCGCTGGTCATCCTGTGCGCGTATCTGGGCTACATCGTCCACGCCGTGGCGGTGTACTCCTTCTCCGCCAAGGCCTTTGCCGGCATGAGCCCCCTGAAGTTCTTCAAGGGCGCTTTCGCCGCCATGATCTTCGCGTTTACCTCCACCTCCTCCGCGGCGACCCTGCCGGTCTCCAAGGAGTGCGCCCATGAGCTTGGCGCCGAGGACGACATCGCCGCCTTTGTCCTGCCCCTGGGCTCCACCATCAACATGGACGGCACCGCCATCTACCAGTGCGTGGCCACCGTGTTCCTGGCCTCCTGCGCGGGCATCCACCTGACCATCGGCCAGATGATCATCGTGGTGGTCACCGCCACTCTGGCCTCCATCGGCACCGCGGGCGTCTCCGGCGCCGGCATGATCATGCTGGCCATGGTGCTGGAGGCCCTGGGCATCCCCGTGGCCTACATCGGCCTGATCGTGGCCGTGGACCGTATCTTCGATATGGGCCGCACCTGCCTGAACGTCACCGGCGACATCGCCTGCTCCATCTGCGTCACCAAGTGGGAGGGCAAGAAGAAATAATTTCTCCGCCACGCAAAAGCGGCCGCCTATCTGGCGGCCGCTTTTATGCGCTGTTTCAGGCGCCGCGGGCTCCGTCACGCCTTTTCCCGCCGGTAATGCAGGAACAGCAGCGCCGAGGCCAGGGTGATCAGCCCATAGGCCACAAGGCTGACGGCGCCGGGGACCTGCCGGAACAGGAGATAGCCCAGCAGGCCGGAGAAGAGGATCTGTGAGCTGTCGTAGATCGAGATGTCCTTGGGCGGCGCGTAGCGGTAGGCGCCCGTCAGGGCGTATTGCGCCACCGCGCAGGAGGCGCCCGCCAGCAGCATACACAGCACCTGCCGCCCGGACATCGGTTCCCAGTACAGCAGGCTTGGCACCAGGGCCACTCCGGTGGAGACCAGGCAGAACAAAAACACGATGACCGAGCTGTCGATATCGGCGCCGCGGCGCAGCGCCCGCAGGGCCACATGGGCCCCGCCGGAGGCCACGCCGCCAAGCAGGGCGATGCCGGAGGCAAAACCCAGCGTCCCCAGATTGGGGAAAATCAACAGCGCGCTGCCCACCAGCGCCAGGGCGATGCACCCCAGCTGGACCCGGTTGACCCGCTCCTTCAAAAACACCGCCGCAAACAAAATGGCGAAGAAGGGGCTGAGCTTGTTCAGGGAGTTGGAGCTTGCCAACAGCAGGTGGTCGATGGCGTAATAGTTGCAGAAAACGCCCACCATGCCGCAGGCGATCCGCAGGGCCAGCGGCGCGCCGCAGCCGGCGGGAACGCGGAGCGGGGTCCGCCGCGCCAGCAGAAGGACGCCGGAGACGCCCATCGCCACGGCATTGCGAAACAGGGCCTTCTGGAAAAAGGGCAGCGCGCCCGCCATGGTCACAAAGGCGCTCATCAGCGCGAAGAAGAAGGCGGACAGCACGATCAGCGCGATGCCCCTGCTCTTTTGTTCGGTTGCCATCTGGACTTATTTTTGCAGGATGTGGATGGCAAAGCCGCCGAATTCGCCGTCGAGGTAGATATTTTTCAGTTTGCCCGCCTCATTGTAGGCGGCGGTCTCCATCCGGAAGGAGAAGCCCTTGCCCTTCAGCTCCTCCACCGCGGCGGTCAGGTCGTCCGTCCGCATGGCGATGTGGCCGTTGGCGCCCAGGAAGGGGGCTTTCATGCACTCGAAATAGTCGCCGGCGAACTCCGACTTCTGGCCGTGGCGGGGCGTCAGGTTGAACATCGCGCTCAGCAGTTGGGCCAGCCGGTCGGCCTCCTCGGGGCTTCCGGTGTTGATGCCCACATGCACCAGTTCGAATTTGTTTTCCATATTGCTTCCTCTTTTCTCCACAGCCGCCCCCTGCCGGGGCGGCGCTTTTTTTATTTGATCCGCGCCGCCGTGGGGTTATAAAGGCCCACGGTCTCGCGCTTTCTGCCGATGACGTCCTCCTCGGAGAAGCGCATCCACTTGACGCCCCGGCGGGTCCGGTAGGCAAAGGCCAGATGCAGCATGCCGTCGGCGCTCTGCATGAGATAGGGGTATTCATACTGTCTGTTGTTGGTGGAGTTCTCGGCGCCCACGTAGCCCTCTCCCAGCTCCATGTGGCGGATCAGGGGGAAGGTCAGGCCGCCGTCCTCGGACAGGGCCACCGCCACCGGGCAGCGCAGGCCGGGCCACGCGGCCTCGTCAGCCTTGGGGGCGGGGGTGCGGGTGGGATTGTAGGCGATGGCGACGCGGCCGCTCTTGAGCTTCACGGCGCTGATGCTGGAGTTGTTGTTGGGCAGCGGCGTGGGCGCCGGCTTGGACCATGTGTCGCCGTAGTCGAAGGACTCGCTGCGGTAGATGAAATCCGCGGAGCGGCTGCGCATGAACGCCGCCAGATGGCCGTTTTCCAGCTCCACCACGTTGGCGTGGACCCGGCCGCCGCTATCCGGCATGTCCACCCGGCGCCAGGTGGCACCCTGGTCGTCGGAGACGCGGAAGGCGGTGGGGTCCCCCGCCAGACCGGAGGCGCTGTCGGTGCAGATCCAGTTGCCGAAGATCCACCGGCCATTGGACAGGATCTGGATGGGCTGGCGGCAGAAGGTGCCCTCCTCGGGGAACACCACGTCGTAGTCCCCCCAGGTCAGACCGCCGTCGGTACTCTTCTGACGGCGGACCATGGCGGTGAACTGCATGTTGTCCTTGCCCTCCATGCGGTCCAGCTGGGCGGTGTACATGGCCCAGACCTCGCCGTTGGGAGCGAGGAACAGCGACGGGTTCTGCTCGCTGCGGCGGGGGTCGCGGGAAACCCGGACCGGCTCGCTCCACCGGGCGGCGCTCTTGGGCAGGCGGGCGCAGATCACGCTGACGTCGGCGCTGCCCTCATAGGACCCGGCGAACCAGACGCACAGCAGATCGCCGTTAGGCAGCTCCAGCAGAGCGGGGGCGTGGGCGGTGGCGTAGGGGCCGGGAGGCAGCATGGCCTCAAGGGTCCCCATGGCGGCGTTCTCATATATGGTGCCGTCCGGGGTCAGTCCCGGCAGGACGGGATACTTCATAGGCCCTCCATCATAAAAAACGGAGCGGCTCTTACGGCCGCTCCGTTTCAAACAGCCGTCAAGCGGCGACCTTATTCTGATGTCTCTTGGAATAGATCATGCACCAAAGGACCAGGACCACACCCATGACAATGCCGATCAGGTCGAACATATTGCCGGGCAGGATGAACATGATGGCGGCGGCAAAAAACAGGATGCGCTCCACGATGTTCAGGGTCTTGCCCATGTAACCGGCCACGCCGGCGGCCAGGAAGAAGGTGGCGCAGGCAGTCATCACACAGGAGACCGCGATCTCCGACACAGTGCCAATCAGCAGGATGGACGGGCGGTACACGAACATGAACGGCGCAATGAAAGCCGTAATGGCGAAGAAGAATGCCTTCCAGCCGGTCTTCCACGCGCTGGCGTTTGCAATGCCCGCCGCGGTGAAGGAGGCCAGGCACACGGGAGGCGTGATCTGCGCCACAACGCCGAAATAGAAAATGAACATGTTGGCCACCAGAGCCTCCACGCCCAGGCCCTGGATCGCGGAGCAGAACAGGGTGTTGGCGATCAGGTAAGCAGCCACGGTGGGCAGGGCCATACCCAGCAGCAGGCAGCCGACAGCGGCCACCAGCAGGGCGATCAGCAGGCTGCTGTTGCCGGAAGAGGTAATCAGCTTGGCCACCTTAACGGCGACGCCGGAGCGGACCACGATGCCGATCATGATGCCGCAGGCCGCGGTGGGGATAGCCACGTTGGAGGCCTGGCGGACGCCCTCGATCAGAGTCTCCAGCAGCTGCTTGGCGTTCATGCGGGTGTCCTTGGCCAGCATGCAGATGATGATGGACAGCACCGTGCAGTAAATAGCCGCGCGGGGCATGGACATGCCGGCGAAGATCATGATGACCAGCAGAACAATGGGGATCAGGCGGTAGATGCGGGGCAGGATGGGCTTGCCCTCATACTTCAGGCCGCCGTCACCGGCGTGCATCTGCTTCTTCTTGGCCAGCAGGTGGACCAGGATGAACACAGCGCCGAAATAGGCCAGGGCGGGGATGATGGCGGCTGTGGCGATCTCCATGTACTTCATGCCGATCATCTCAGCCATGATGAACGCGCCGGCGCCCATGATGGGAGGCATGATCTGGCCGCCGGTGGAGGCCACGGACTCGACAGCGCCGGCCTCTTCGGGGGTGTAGCCGGCTTTCTTCATCAGGGGGATGGTCAAAACGCCGGTGGTGGACACGTTGGCGACGGCAGAGCCGGAGATCATGCCCAGCAGGCCGGAGGAGATGACAGCCGCCTTGGCGGGGCCGCCGGCGGTCTTGTCGCTCAGCTTCATGCCGGCATCGATCAGGACGCCGCCGCCACCGCAGTTCGAGAAGAACGCGCCGAACACCATGAAGTAGAACAGGGTGCCCATGGAGGTGGACAGGGGGGAGCCGAAAATACCGTTCTGGCCCAGCATCAGGGTCTCGCAGAACTGGCCGAAGGTCATGCCGGCAAAACGGAAGATACCGCCGATGTACTGACCGAACCAGGCATAGGCCATGAAGAAGATCAGAACGAAGAACAGCGCCAGGGAGACCACGCGGCGCACGGCCTCCATCACGACGATCAGCAGCAGCACCGCCACCGTCTTGTCCAGCGTCGTCATGGGGTCCACGCTAAGGACACGCAGGTTCAGCGCGTCGGCGTTGCTGAGGAAGTACCAGCAGACCACGAGGGTGCTGCCGATCATGAACGCGTCATAAATCCACCACAGGTTCCGCAGCTTGCTCTCTTTGTTCTTGCATTTTTCCGCCATGGGGTTGAACAGGAACACGATGACCAGCGCGAAGCACAGGTGCAGGGGGATCTGGGCCCAGGGCTGCAGGGGCTTGTACAGCTTGATGTACAGCTGGAAAACTGTCATGGCCAGCGCCAGGATGGCCAGGGCCCAATAACGCCATTTAGGCATGCTCTTCAGCATTCTGGCGATCTTGGAGTCCTCATCGGGCTCGCTTGCCAGCGCGGCGGCCTTGGCGTCGAGATCGCTCTTGCCGGCCGCGGCGGTGTCGCCGCTCTTTTTCTTAAAAATACTCATGAAATTTCTTCCTCCTGTAAGAAGGCGGACGCCGGTCCGGCGCCCGCCTTTCCTTTGCAGCAGAGTTCCTTCTTTTCAGTTGTTGGGGCTGGGATCAGGCAATGTAGCCCATTTCGCGATAGTACTTCTCAGCGCCGGGATGCAGGGGGTTGCCGCCGATCTTCTCGGAATCCATGCAGGTCTCGACGTCCCAGGGAGCCAGGGTATTGTAGGTGTTGACCAGGTTGTCGCGGTTCTCGCACAGGGTCTTGGTGATCTGATAGACGACGTCCTCGCTCAGAGACTCCTTGCAGAAGATGCAGTCGGGGGAGCCGGGCAGAACGATCTCGGTATCCTGGCCCTTGAAGGAGCCGGCGGGAACGGTCACGCGGGAAAAGCCCTTTTCGTTGACAAACCAGTCGATGGTGTCCTCGCCCCACTGCAGGAAGGTCACGTCGCAGGTGGTGGCGATCTCAGCCATGGTGGAAGAGCTGGAGGAGGTGTGGTCGATGTAGAAGTCGATCTTGCCGTCCTGCAGAGCGGCCTCGTTCTCAGAGCCGGACTGGTTGGTGATGGAGCCGCCCCAGCTCTCCAGGTCCTCCTGGGTCACGCCGAAGTACTCCAGCAGCAGGTAAGCGCCCTCGGCGTCCATGGAACCGACGGCGGAGCAGCCGATGCGCAGGGGCAGCTTCTGCTCAAAGATCTCCTCGATGGTGGAGACATTGTACTTCTCCAGGAAGTCGTTGGAGATGCAGTTGATGTAGCAAACAGCGTTCAGGCCGCCCATGATGGCCATGTAGCCGGTGGCGGGTTCCTTGCCCAGGGTGCCCTCCTCGCGGGCCCACTTGGCGGGAGCGCCGTTGACGAAAGCCAGGTCCACGGCGCCATCAGCGAACAGGTAGGGGGCGCCCATGCCGCCGGGGCTGGTGGGCTGAACGTCGACCAGGCCGAAGCCGCCGTCGTTTTCCAGATACTTGCTCATCTCGACGATGGTGTTGTAGGTAGCGGAACCGACAGCGTCGGAGGAGAACACCAGGGTCTCGCTGGAGAAATCGGTAGTGCCCTCAGAGGTGGCGCCGTCAGAGGCGGCAGCGCCGTCATCGGCGGGGGCAGTGTCCTCGGTCCCGCCGCCGCAGGCGACCAGAGCCAGGGACATGACAAGTGCAAGAATCAGTGCAAATACTTTTTTCATGTTGCTTCTCCCTTTCAAAATATAGGATGTTTTTATTTCTTTCCCGGCTGCTGCACCGGATAAAGACGAAGTGGATGGAAATTTACTGCTCGGCCTTGGCGTTGGCCATGCGAATGCCGTAATCCATGGCGTTGACCAGGCTCAGCTCGTTGGCGTGGCCGTCGCCGGCGTGGCCGAAGCCGGTGCCGTGGTCCACGGAGGCCCGGATGATGGGCAGGCCCAGCGTCACGTTGACGCCGGCCACCGCGTCCCAGTGGCCCTCGGCCTTGTTGTACACAAAGCCCTTGACCTTCAGGGGGATATGGCCCTGGTCGTGGTACATGACGACCACGATGTCGTACCAGCCGCCCAGCGCCTTGGAGAACACGGTGTCAGGCGGGGTGGGCTTCTTCTCGGGGATGATGATGCCCTCGGCCATGGCCTGGTCGATGGCGGGCTGGATCTCCTCGATCTCCTCCCGGCCGAACATGCCGTTCTCGCCGCAGTGGGGGTTCAGGCCGGCCACGGCGATCTTGGGTTCCTTGATGCCGATGGCCTTGCAGCCGGCGTTGGCGATGCGGATGACGTCCAGCACCCGGTCCTTCTTCACCCGGTCGCAGGCCTCCCGCAGGGAGACGTGGGTGGAGACATGCACCACGCGCAGCTCCTCGTGGGCCAGCATCATGGTGTACTTGCTGGTGTGGGTGTAGTCGGCGTAGATCTCGGTGTGGCCGCTGTAGTGGTGGCCGGCCATGTTGATGGCCTCTTTGCTCAGGGCGTTGGTAATGGTGGCGTCCACCTCGCCGGCCATGGCCAGCTCGATGACCTTCTTCACATACTGGAAGGCCGCCTCGCCGCCCAGGGCGGTGGCGCCCAGGCCGAAGGGCTTGGGGCTCTCGGGGTCGCCCGGGATGTCCTCGGCCTTGACGATGCCCATGTCGTAGACGTCGATGACGCCGTACTCGTACTTGGCTTCGCTGATGGCGTGGATGGCCCGGATCTGCATGTCGATGCCGGAGACCTTCTTGGCCACCTTGGCCGCGTACTCCATGCAGGAGACGTCGCCGATCACCACGGGGCGGCAGCGGTCATAGACGGTCTTGTCCGCCAGGGCCTTGACGGTGATCTCCGGGCCGTTGCCGAAGGGGTCGCCCATGGTGATGCCGAGAATGGGTTTGCTCATATGTACTCCTCCTCAATTCGTGATGGCCTATGCTCAGCAGAGGCCCTTTTCCTCGTTCTCCTTCAGGACGGCCTTCAGCTCCGCCACGCCCTCGTCGCACAGGTAGTTGAAGGGCCTGCGGCAGTCGCCCACGGGATAGCCCATCAGGTTGACAGCCTTCTTGATGATGGTGTTGGGGTTGCCGAACTTGAACACGCGCTGGATGGAAGTGATGGCGTCCTGGGCCTCCTGGGCCTTCTCCAGGTCGCCGGCCACGAAGTAATCGTAGATGGAGGCGATGGTCTTGGGGTACAGGTTGGCGCGGCCGGCCACGCCGCCGGCGCCGCCCTCTTTCAGGCAGGTCAGGATGGAGCCGTCGTTTCCGGCCAGCACGGCGAAGTCCTTGCCGATGTCCCGGGTCTCCCGGATATAGGCCTTCAGGTTCTCGATGTCGCCGCTGGAGTCCTTGGCGCCCATGATGACGTCCACGTCCTTGGCCAGCTTCGCCACGGTCTCGGGCAGCAGCTTGTTGCCGGTGCGGGCGGGGATGTTGTACAGCACGATGGGGATGTTCACATGCTTGGCCACCTCGCAGTAGTGGTCATACAGCTCCTTCTGGCTGGCCAGGGCGAAGCTGGGGGTGATGATGGACAGCACGTCGGCGCCCATCTCCTCGGCCCGCTTGCTCATGTAGATGGTGTCCCGGGTGGAGATGCAGCCGGTGCCCGCGTACACGGGGATGCGGCCCTTCACCTGGTCGATGGTGGCCTCCAGGACCTCCTCCTTCTCCTTCAGGCTGAGGATATAGCCCTCGCCGTTGGTGCCGAAGGGGAAGATGCCGTGGACGCCGCCGGCGATCTGCCGCTCGATCTGGTTGCGCAGCTCGGGGATGTTGACGCTCTCGTCGTCAGGGTTCATGGGGGTGATGACAGGGGGGATGATGCCCTTGATCGCAACGTTCTTCATGTTCTCTCTCCTTATCAAAATTCGGATTTTTACAGAACTTCCTGATAGATCCGGCGGGCGTCGTCCGGGGTGACCTCCCGCATGTTGTTCACCAGCAGGCGGGTGACCTCCATGCCGGAGGCGACCAGGTCTTCCAGATCCTCCTTGGGCACGCCGAACTCGGTCAGGCTGGTGGGGATGTCCAGATGCTTCACGATGCCCTCCAGCTTGGCGATGACGGCGGCGCTCTTCTCCTCCACGGTCTTGGCATCGCCGCGGAGGCAGCGGTCATAGGCCTGGGCCAGGCGCTCCCGGCAGGCGGGTTCGTTGAACCGCATGACAGGGGCCAGCAGGATGGCGTTGGACACGCCGTGGGCGATGTGGTACTTGCCGCCCAGGGGATAGCTCAGGGCGTGGACGGCGGTGGTGCCGGAGGCGGTGATGGCCACGCCGGCGTAGAAGCTGGCGATCTGCATCTGGTTCTTGGCCTCCATGGCCTCGGGGTCGTCGCAGGCGGTCTCGATGTTGTTCAGGATCATGTCCAGGGCCTGCATGGCGAAGATGTCGCTGAAGGGGTTGGCCTTGTTGGAGGTCCAGCACTCGATGGCGTGGGCCAGGGCGTCCACGCCGGTGGCGGCGGCGATCTTCCGGGGCAGCTTCTTGATCATGACGGCGTCCAGAATGACGTAGTCGGCGATCATGTTGGTGTTGACGATGCCCACCTTCAGCTGCTTCTCAGGCACGGCCACGATGGCGTTGGGGGTGGCCTCGGAGCCGGTGCCGGCGGTGGTGGGGATCATCAGGGTGGGGATGCACTTTCTGGCCCGGCCCGGGGTGTCCAGCAGCTCCTTGATGCCGTACTCGTCGGTCATCAGGATGGAGGCGAGCTTCGCGGTGTCCATGACAGAACCGCCGCCCACGGCCATGATGAAGTCGGCGCCGTATTCCTTGCACTGGTCCACCAGCTTCTGGGCCTCCATGTAGGTGGGCTCGGCGGGCAGGTCGTCCAGGATGGTGTACTCCACGCCGGTCTCCCGGACCTTCGCCATGGGGAACTCCAGCAGGCCCGCGCCCTCGATGCCCTTGTCGGTGAACACCGCCAGGTGCCTGACCCCTCTCTCCGCGAAGATCTCGGGGATCCGGCCCAGGGCGTCCTCGCCGCTGAACACGGAATGGGGCATCTTCAAAACATACTTCGTCAGCATAATGCGTCCTCCCTCTTTTCTCCGGCCCCTACCAGGGAAGCCAGCTCGCAGAACAGCTCTGGCTCTCCGAAGCCGCCGGATTTTGAAATGATATGATAGGTTTTTCCTCGGTAAACAAACTCAGTCAGCACCGCGCCGGTGGCCACCTCGCACACGGGCGTCAGCTCCGCCACGCCCACCTGGCGCATCAGCGCCAGCAGGGTGTCGCCGCCGGTACACAGCAGCGTCGCGTCCAGGCCGCCGTCCAGCAGCCGCTGCATCAAAACGGCCAGGTTGGCGGAGATGCGCACCCGCAGGTCCGCCGTGGTCAGGCCGTGTTCCCTGGCGTAGCGCGCGGTGTCCTCGCGGCCCTCGGGGTCGTTGACATCCAGGATGCAGCGCCGGGTCCCGGCGGCCGTCGCCAGCCATGTCCGGACCGTCTCGGCGCAGGCCTCGCTCTTGGTCCACGCCTCTTCCAGCTTCTGCGCCGGGTTCAGGTGGATGTGGGCGAAGCCCCGCTCCTCCGCCACCCGCATCTGCCGCAGCGTCACCGGGTTCACGCTGCCGCAGGCCACGAAGAGGGCGGGCGCCAGCTCCGGGAACTCGGGGGCCTTGCCGTCCAGCTCCAGGATGTTGGCCAGCGCCGCGGCGAAGCCCGCGCAGCCCGCGGAGAGCCGCAGCCCCTCCGCGCCCAGCTGCAACGCGGTGCGTATCAGATCCTCGTCGCTGTCCGCGTCATAGACCTGGATGCCGCTCCGGGGTTCGGCGGACCGTTGCTCCATCCGCTCATGGAGGACCACCGGCACCGCCGACTGCTCCGCGATGATGTCCCGGATATCGGAGCGGCGCACCGGCTCGAAGGGGTCCTGGCCGAACACGCTCTCCGCCACGGGGACGCCGTCGATGTAGTGGACGCCGCCCCGGGTCACCCGGTTCATCTTCGGAAAGGCCGGCAGGAACGCCAGGCTGTCCGTTCCGGAGGCGTCCAGCACCGCCGTCAGCTCCGCGCCGATGTTGCCCCGCAGGGCGGAATCCGTCTTTTTGTATATGTAGGTGAAGCCGGCGGCCAGCGCGTCCCGCACCGCGCGGAACACCACGGCGTAGGCCGCCTTTGCCTCCAGGTGCCGGGTCTCGGCGTCCATCACCAGGACCTGGACGTCCTCTCCGGTCCGGGTGAAATCATAGGCCGGGTCTGTCACCACGCAGGTCCGCGCCCCCCGGGCCGCGAACTGCACGCCCGTGTCCAGCGCGCCTGTAAAATCGTCCGCAAGAATCAATAGCTTAACCACGTCACGCCTCGCAATCGTCCATTTTTGAAACAATTTTGCCGGCTGCTTTATGGGCTTTGACATTTCTTTCAAAAACTTCATCTGTTTTTAATGTTCTTTGGGATCATTCTACAGTTATTTTCTCTGTTTCGCAATCTTTTTTGTAGACAAAACTGTTTATTTTTGAAACATCTCTAGAAAACCTTGCGGTTTTTTTGTGCGTTTGGTATAATTTGTTTAAAATTTGAACGCATAGGAGAGCGCTTATGGAAACTCGCATCCGTGTTCTTGGCATCGCGCCTTACGAGGGCATGAAGTCCCTGATGAGTACCCTGGCGGAGGAGTATCCGCAGATCGATCTGACGCTGTTCGTGGGCGACCGGGAGCAGGGCCTGGAGATCGCCAGGAGCAACTTCCACGGCAATTACGACGTGGTCATCTCCCGTGGTGGCACCGCCAACATGCTGCGGCGAAACCTGGCGCTCCCCGTGGTGGAGATCGAGATCTCCATGTACGACATCCTCTCCACCATCAAGCTGGCGGACGGGCTGTCCGGCAGGGTCGCCATCGTCTGCGCCGCCAACACCGCCGGCAGCGCCCAGGCGCTGTGCGGCCTGCTGGACTATGACCTGGATATTTTTACATACGAATCCCACGACACCGTGGAGCCCACGCTGCTGACGCTGCTGCAGGAGAACTACCAGGCCGTTCTCTGCGACATGGTGGCCAACTCCACCGCCAAGCGTCTGGGCATCAACTCCTTCCTCATCACCTCCTCCATGGACAGCATCCGCAAGGCCTTCGACCAGGCCATGCTGCTGTGCCGCAGCCAGCAGCGCCTGCGGGATGAAAACCTGTTCTTCCGGGAGCTGATCCAGGGCCAGATCAGCCAAACCCTGGTCTTTGACAGCAACGGCAGCCTGTTCCTCTCCACCATTGAGAGTCCGGAGCCGGAGCTGTTGGAGCTGCTGCGGCGGGAGCTGCCGGAGTCCCGGGAGCAGGTGGAGCGGCGTGTCACGCGGAACGTGGGCGGGATGCTGTACTCCATCCGCTCCAGGCAGATCGACTCCGGAAGCCTCTCCTACACCGCGTTCTTTGTGGACGCCCGGAAAACGCCCCTGTCCCCCAACCAGGTGGGCATCCGCTTCTCCACCCGGCCGGAGGCGGAAAGCTCCTTCTACAGCAGCATTTTCAGCTTCGCGGGCACCATCAGCGACTTTCAGGACGAGATCGCCAAGATCAGCCACAGCAACGCCCCGGTCATGATCACCGGGGAGGACGGCACCGGCAAGGAATCCATGGTCAGCGTGCTGTACATGCGCAGCCTGCAGCAGAACAACCCCCTGGTCTCCATCAATTGCAGCCTGTTGAACGACAGGAGCTGGGCCTTTTTGCTGGAGCACCACAACTCGCCCCTGGCGGACGAGGGGAACACGCTGTACTTCGCCAGCATCGACGTGCTGTCCCACGAGCGCCGCCAGCAGCTGCTGGCCGTTCTGTCGGAGATGGAGGTCTGCCGGCGAAACCGGGTGATTTTCTCCTGCGTCTGCCAGCCGGGGGAGTACATCTCCGCTGTGGGCTCCCTGTTCACCGACAAGCTTTGCTGCCTGTCCCTCTATCTGCCGCCGCTGCGGCAGATGGCGGAGCGCATCCCCACGCTGGTGAATGTGACGCTGAGCCAGCTGAACGCGGACCTGCCCCGGCGCATCGTGGGCGCGGAGCCGGAGGCCATGACGCTGCTGCAGAATTTTCAGTGGCCCCATAACTACACCCAGTTCCGCCGGATCATCGGAGAGCTGGCCGTCACCTCCTCCGGGCAGGTCATCACGGCGGACAGCGTCCGCCAGCTCCTGCGAAAGGAGCGCCACGTGGGCGCTTTCTCCCCCCGGGCGGAAAACGCCGCCGTGCCGCTGGACCTGAACCGGACGCTGAGCGAGATCAGCCAGGACGTGGCGTTGCGGGTGGTGGAGGAGACCGGCGGCAACCAGACCGCCGCCGCCAAGCGCCTGGGCATCAGCCGCACCACGCTGTGGCGGCTGATGCAAAAATGACGGCGTCATTTTGCCAGACTTCTCCAACACGATTCCCGGCATAAGGCGGAAAATATTGTGGATACTATCTTTTGCCAGACAGACCAATTGAATGACAAAAGGAGTTTTCGATATGAAGGCAACTGGAATCGTGCGGCGGATCGACGATCTGGGCAGAGTCGTGATCCCCAAGGAGATCCGCCGCACCATGCGCATCCGGGAGGGCGACCCGTCACAGATGACATTGGCACAGTGGGAGCGGTTCTGCTTTGGAATGCTGGAGCTGGCAAAACGGCGGGGATGGGATACATAAAAGCGGAGGGATCTCCGTGATAGGAGATTCCTCCGCTTATCTATCTGCCCGTTCTTTCTCTGTATCCGATTCAAAGGCAAGCCGTTCCGCGGCTCGCTCGTGATGGTAGATATACGCCAGAGCGGCCAGCGGCGTTGGAAAAGTGAGTTTCTGGACATGGTAATACCCGTCGGATGTGCCATCTGCATGGAAACGAGCATCATTATTTTTATGATGCAGGCAGATAGGCCGTTGGTTATAGTCAAAAAACCACTCACCAGCGATAGTTGTAACCATCGCCGAACCGCCTTTAAATTCGATGTGCATACTATGGCGCTCAGCAAGTTCAGCCATGGCCTGCCGCATCAACTCAGATTTGGTTTTGAGATTGGACCGTTCTTTCTTTACAATGACAGGAATTGGTTTGCACACAGGACAGGGTTTGAACTCATGCAATTCAGGATTTGGTCCGCAGGCCTCCAGATCCTTTTTGACGATTTGCGAAATACAGACACAGTCCTTCGTGTGGTAGCGTTTGCTCCTTTTGTCCCCCACAAAATAGCAGTCTTGACGCGCCAGTATCCGCCGCAGCCGCTCGGTTCGGCTCATGCCACTCACTGGATCACCCCCCATTTTTGTTCATTCTACCATAGCAAGCATGACATTTCAAACTGTCCATTACTTAGACATAACCGCCTGGCGTCCTGTTTATGGCATTAGATGGTATCGCATATCCTCATAGAAAAATTCATAAACAGGTATGCCGGGGTATCTTGCCCGAATTTCCTCCAGGCTCAAAAAATCCTGATTTGAAATTCCCGGTTTTTCAAAGGATTCCGGCCTGCGGAAATCCATATAGCGTGCGGTGGAAAATCGGCCGTAACTGCCCTGAAACCTCCCGCAGAGACTGCACCTGCCGCCCCAGGCATACCCTATGAATTCACGGATGATAACTTTTTCGTACTCATGTTTGTGATCGGAACGCCGTGTGCTTTGTGAAGTTTTGGACGTTTTGGACTGTTTTCTGCGGCGTACATTCTCATCATACTCTTGCGGGAACCTTGCCATGGGTCACACCTCCATGTCTGGATGCCTGCGCAAATCCTGCTTGGTCTGTGCGCGGCTGTAAGCTTTGCCGTTTTCGACATATTTCGTAATGGGGCAAAGACCGTTCCAAGAGCCACGCTGTTTCGCGTAAAAGGCTCGCTGCGCCCGCTTACTTTGCTTTTTCAGTGGAGTAAATTTGACCATGGAAATCCTCGCCCTTCTGTAATGGATGAAACAATTTTTGAAAATTGCGGCAAAAGTCAAGATAGTCTGTGTGACCACAGAGAAGCATCTTAGACGGTAGTTTTTGAAGCGCTATAAGGAATGCTTTTTCATCACTCTTTTTGATTTTGCAGAAGATCATACAGTATTTGCTGTCTGCACGATGGGCCTCCTGCCCAAAATAGACCCGTACCTTTTCCTGGATAAATAGTTGGTCCGCGAGATATTCTTTCGTATCCACAAAGGCATAGTGGCGAAAGAATAACGAAAATTTTTTAAGAGGAATGAAATGGCTGTTTTGATATTTGTGCTGCATAGAACCTCCTGTTGCAATTTCATTACAATTTGATTCCAGATATTGCTTTTCCGTGTGCCATCCTGTATCCTGAAATATCCCGTTTTAAAAAATTTGATAATGGGAGGCTGTGGAAATGAAGTCAATCCCTTTTCCCGTCATTGATCCCGCTGCGACAGGTCAGAATATCATGCGTCTTCGCTTGGAACGTGGACTGACAGTTCGTGATTTGCAAGTGTTTTTTGGCTTTGAAGAACCACAGGCAATCTATAAGTGGCAGAGCGGCAAAAGCCTGCCCACTGTCGACAACCTCTATGCTTTGAGCGTCTTGCTCGGTGTGCGGATGGATGAGATTCTGGTCTCCGTAAAGCCTGAATTGAAGATTACAGCAAGTGAGCCGCAGGCAGAAACCTGCGGCTCAGTTATATTTATAGCCTGTTCTATGTTTCCTGTCATTGAACTGCTGGTTGAATCTTTATATTGCCCGATCAGTTATCAAATGGGATGGTCCGGCTCATGTTCTTGCATGAACCGGACCATCCTTTACCACCAATATCCGGAATGTTTGGGTGTCTTTGCGTCCTTTTCTTTTGCGTGATCCCGTTTCCCCAGAAGCTCGTCCTCTCGGGATATGGTCGGATCATACCAGTCCGCTTTTGCGTTTGCCCACTCCAGCCATTCAGAAAGATCTTCATCCGGACGGGCGGCTTCATAAGCTGATATGTAGCGGCGGATCTTACAGGCAATGTCATAGTCCTCGGCAATATTGGCCAGTGCGAGCGTACGGTCGACCTCCCTATTATACCGCTTGCGGCGTTCTTCCTTCCTGCGTTCTTCTTCCTGACGCATGCGTTCAGCCTCTTCCCGTGCAAAGCGCTGCTGTTTCAATACTTCAGACGCCGCATAGAGCTCCAACATCATATCGCCCAAACGGTCTTCCAGTCGGTATGTTTTACAATCGCGGAAGCTTTTTTGATGGTTGATCGTAATACATAGACGGCCATTATATTGATAGTCGTACTTGCGGATCTGAGGCTTTGATGCATAAGAATACTTCCTGCGCTTCTCCTCGTATTCTAAAAGCTGGCGATTTTCTTCTTTTGTTGGGATGTGATCGATCTTGTCCTGCGACTCAGAGAAAGAGACGGCAACAGTTTCCCCGTTGATAACAAACCCCAGGTTATCCGTGAGCTTGCAGCCCAACGGTTCCATTGCTTTGATCAGAGCATCTATAATGCGGCAGGCGCGCGGGATGGATTCGTCTGATATATTTTTAGCCAGTAACGGAGGGGGCGGCGCGTTACGGGAACGCCAGCTGTCATTATCATTTCGTTTCTCTTGCTTTTTCCATTCTGCAATGACCTTCCGGTGGGCAATGATTTTGGAATGCATGCGTTTGCTTTCTTCTGGCAGAAGGATTTGTGCCGCAACAGCCATCACGACAGCGCGATCCTCTTCGCCCAGGAACCCCAGAATAGTTTGATTGGTTTCCGATGAAGGAACGTACCCTGTTTGCATACCGATTTTCGTTGTATCCCTGGTGCTTTTGGGCAGCGACGCCTTTACAACAGGCTTTCCGGCCCGGAGCTTTGCCCAATACCCTGGTTGCGGAGTTGGAACCTCAAGTGATTTGCACACCTTATGGATGGCGACATCTGATACTTTGTATTTCTTTGCGACTTCTGTCACTGGGGCAGCCCAGGCCTCTTTGTAGAGGGTTTCCCGGTCATAGACATTATAAGTCTGTCCATATTGTTTAATAGTTTCCGGTTCCGGGACTGGTTCTGAGACCACTTCAATTTTCTGCGTCTCCTCTGGTACTTGCTGCTTCTGCGCCGTAGGTGTCAACGCAGAGAAAGCCTGTGCCTTTTCCTGTTGATCAGGAAGTTTCCTTTTGGGAGTTGGCCCCGCTTCAGATTTCTCCTTGGGCAAAGAGAATTCCTTCGCAAGCAAAACGACTTCATCAAGAGGCTCTTCCAGCGCAGTCCTTTCCACAGGTTTTCCAAAGCTTAGTTTTGTCCAATATCCGGACGGCGGAATGGGAATGTTGGCATTTTTGATTTGCTTTAGAAACTGCGAATAGGGGATATCATACTTCTTCGCTGTTCCGGCGGCAGAGATTTCCCAGATTTCATCATACAGCTGTTTGCGTGTCAATTGAACAACAGTTGTCTGCACAGTTGGCACCTCCTTCCTCTTTGAAACTTGGACAGTTTGCTTTTGCGGAGGAATGACTTCTTCTTTGATAAGCGTCTCGGGTTCTGCATCTTCATCGTTTCCCGTTGTGGGTGCACGGACTTCCAATGGCCTTCCGATGAGTGCGTGGAATTGCTTGATCCCTCCTATTCTTCTTTTTCGCTTAATAGAAAAACCAGATCCCGCTTCAAGTCCTCAAATTGAGAGATGATCGTGCTCAGGTTCTTCTCAATTCCTTCCACCTGGACTTCATTGATCTTGCCGTGATTGTAAGCAATCAGTCTTTCCGGAATGATGGAGTAGCTCCAGCTTTCCCGGTAGGTATCCTCGTTCTTAACAGCAAAACCGATCGGCAGCACATTATTTCTCATGCCAAGCGTCAACAAGTTTGTAGAGATTCCAAGATAATCCGCCGCGATTTTGATAGTGATCTTGGGCATCGCTCTGATTTCGTCATCTGTATACTTTCCCATGCGTTCACCTCCTCCCGTAAGCCATTTCATACAAAACAGGTAATTTGCTGCTTTCATTGTACAGATGCTGTGTGAATTTAGCAAGATGTCATCGCAGCTGAGCTTTCAAAAAAGTAGTGAAATATTCAAAGTATACTTTCAATAATTGTTGACTAAAATGAAAGTATACGATAAAATGAAGGCAAAGGCAGGTGTCATTATGGCCATTACAAGCAAAGAAGGCATTTTAAAGGTGCTGACCGCCTATAACCCCTGGTGGAAAACGGGCACGGTCAATCCTAAAATGTCAAAGACATATAAACGTTTTGCGTTCCATGAGGCGATGAAGCGGCTGGATCAGACGGACATTCGCCGTACCATCATTTTGACCGGCACCCGGCGGGTCGGGAAAACCACGATCCAATACCAGATGATCGAGGCGCTGCTGGCCAAGGGAGTCGCGCCGCAAAAAATCGTGTATATTTCCATGGATCACCCTATGCTGAAGCTGAGTGGGTTTCAGGATATTCTGGAGTGCTTCCACGAAAATGTCTACGCCGAGCAGGACGTGTACTACTTTTTTGACGAGGTTCAGTACGCCCAGGATTGGGATAAGTGGCTGAAAACCATCTATGACATGCAGCCAGATACCCAAGTGGTGGCCACAGGCTCCGCCAGTCCCGCGCTGATGAAGGGCAATCAGGAGAGTGGGGCCGGCCGCTGGTCGGTGATCCAGGTGCCGACGATGTCCTTCTACGAGTACTGTGAGATTCTGGGGATCGACCGCCCGCAGCTTCCCGAGAGATTGAAGATCACTACACTGCTGCGTATGACCCAACAGGAGCGCACCCAGATCATGCTGCAGCTGTCCAAGGTTCAAAACCACTTCAACCGTTACCTGCAAGTGGGCGGATTCCCGGAACTGGCCTTGGCGGACAATGATATTATGGCCCAGCAGATCATGCGGGAGGATGTCGTCGATAAGGTGCTGAAACGGGACCTGCCGTCGCTGTACAATATCCGAAATGCCACAGAGATGGAGCGTATCTTTCTGTACCTTTGCAATGTATCCTCTGAAATCGTGTCCATCGAGGCCATTGCCAAGGAACTCAACGGCGTGTCCCGCCCCACGGTGGAAAATTATATTCAATACCTGGAAAGTGCAAACCTGATTTATCAAAGCTGGCCTGTGGATATGGCGGGCAAGAAAGTACTGAAGGCCAAGTCCAAGATCTATATCGCGGACGCCGCTATTCGCAACGCGGTACTGATGGACGACTCGCTGCTCACTGATCCTGTGGAGATGGGGAAAATCGTGGAAACCGCGGTCTACAAGCATGTCGCCGCGTTCTATTACCAGCAGGCCACATCGGTGGGCTATTTCCGGGGCGGCAAGAAGGGCAAAGAGATCGATATCGTGGTGGACTATCCCAACACGAAGAATATTTTGATTGAGGTCAAGTACCGGGAGGGCGCGCCCATTGCGGACGACGACGCTATCTCCGAATTGTGCGGCGAGGCCTCCGCAGCCATCGTTGTGACCAAGAATTCCGGTGATTTCGGCATCCACAACACAAAGTGCGGCAAGGATATGCTGCGCATTCCCGCGTTTGCGTTCCTGTATCTGCTGGGACATGCCGAGAAGAATGGATATCGGGGAATTGAATGATTCTGTTTATTGATTACTCTGGTTAGGAGGGAGAAAGAATTTTGACTCTATTTGATGTATGTAATGTGCTCACATGTAGTAGTTATAGCGAAAACGTGCTTACATGGCTTGATAACCTTCAAAAAATTGAGGAAATATTTCCTAAAATCTTAGAAAATTTTGATACAATACGAAAGAAATTATCTGATTTTGTTGAAAATTTTCCTGTTGATGGCTTATATGAAGTTTTATGTTCATATCAACTGTTAGATATCTATTACCCCCCATGTTTGCACCTTTCCCTTGAACAAACGAAAGAAGTGTTTGAATTATTATCCAAAGGGCACACTCCAGAAATCCGTTCTCAGGTTGAGCAGATTATTCAAGAAGTGTATAGTGATGAGCTTATAACACACCTGTTAGCAGAATGGGAAGGTAAAGTTAAATCTGAACGATTTCCAATTTTGCAGGAAGGAATTCAATCGTATTTTAACGGAGCATATTATGCCAGTAATGCCGTTCTACTGACCCAAGTTGGTGGAATTATTTCGGATAACGAACTTAAGTTTTCTGAATGTGATATGGTGACAATTACACAAAAATTAGATAGCCTTATAGCAGAACAAAAAAGTCATGGCAAAACGGTAGAAAAAGAGAAGAATACTTTGCAACGCCATTTATTAATTAATTGCAAGAGACTTTGTGCGCTTTCGCAGAGTATTGTTCGAAGTATCTCTATAGCTCTGGTAAGGTGGATCCGGAAATATTAAAGAATGTTGCCAATCGGAATAAGGTGTTGCATGGAGAATGTTGCGACTTTGGCACCAAAGTTATGGCGCTTAAAACGATAATTGCAGTGGATTTGCTGATTAACCTTCCAATTTTGCAATTTGAGATTGAGAAAAAAACTAATAGCTCCAAGAATAACTGACTATGGGAGGTCAATGATGAGTAGAAATCCTACTTTAGATAATTTAAAGAATTTTGAAACTACGCATGATATTTTGGATATTACGGATATAGTATCCGAATATGAAAGATCGAGTGGTATATATCTCGATATAGATAGAGCGAGGGAAAAAATTGTAACACTGCGGGAAAACGATCTGATCATAAACGCAATGTGCGCACCGAAACCACATGAGCCGATCATCCCGTTGAATGAAACGACTCAAACTCAACTTTATAACATATTGATTTCAATTAGGGCTTATTTGGAAACAAAGCTCATCCATGATGCACAAAGTCAGCAAGGAGGAACCTATTAATGCCTGAAATGATGGATGGAATGAGCATGGACTTGGAACAGGCGAACATGGACAAGCTGCGCGCTGTGTTTCCCGAGTGTTTTGCAGAGGGCAAGCTGGATATTGACAAGCTGCTGGGCCTGTGTGGGGAGTATATCGACAACGACTTTGAAAAATACAAGTTCGAGTGGAAGGGAAAGGCGGAGTGCCTGCGGCTGGCGCAGAAGCGTTCCACCGGGACCCTGCGTCCTTGCCCGGAAGAAAGTGTGGGCTGGGATACCACACAGAATCTTTACATAGAGGGCGACAATCTGGAGGTTTTGAAGCTTCTGCAAACCACCTACTATCGCAAGGTCAAAATGATCTATATTGACCCGCCTTACAACACCGGCAACGACTTCGTTTATGCCGATGATTTTGTCGACCCTATGGCCCGGTATAAGGAGGTCACCCAGCAGACCACCAAGTCTAACCCTGAAACCATGGGGCGTTTTCACACCAACTGGCTGAATATGATGTATCCCCGCTTGCGGCTGGCGGCGAATCTGCTGCGGGATGACGGTGCGATTTTCATTTCCATTGACGATGCAGAAGTATATAACCTTAAAAAGATTTGCGATGAGGTCTTTGGAGAGGAAAACTATGTGGCAACGCTGGTTTATGACAAAAATCGGAAAAATGATGCAAAGTACTTCTCTGTTGGCCATGAATATATGCTCGTCTACTTCAAAAGTGCCACAACGATATATGAGATGGGCATCGTTTTGAGGGCGACAAAAGAAGGAATTGACGAGGTTAAATCTGAATTTGAGCGTCTTCGCACGCTGCATAATGATGATTGGGATAAAGTGAATGAAGGCCTGAAAGCCCTATATGCCTCTTGGCCTGAAGGAGATGAGAGAAAGTCTCTTGCACGATTTACACGTGTTGACGAAAAAGGCCCCTATCGAGAAGATGGTGATGTAAGCTGGCCAGGTGGCGGTGGCCCCATGTATGATGTTGTTCATCCTGTAACAGGAAAAGTATGTAAAAAGCCTGTTAGCGGATGGAGATACCCTACTCTTAAACGTTTACAAGAAGAAATCGATAAAGGACATGTTGTGTTTGGAAAAGATGAATCAACCGTTCCGCGTATTCGTAGAAATCTTTTCGAGGCAGACAAAGAAGTTATGCGTTCTGTCCATTTTAGCTACGCACAAACAGCAACAAATAAATTTACACAAATATTTGATGGCAAACGTGTTTTTGATAACCCAAAGTCAATAAGCGACATTAAAAAATTAGTTGAATATATAACTGCCAAAAATGATAACGATATAATTCTTGACTTCTTTTCCGGCTCTGCCACCACCGCTCATGCCGTCATGCAGCTCAATGCCGAGGACGGCGGCAACCGCCGATATATTCTGGTACAGCTCCCGGAAGTTTGCGACGAAAAGAGTGAAGCTTACAAGGCGGGTTATAAAAACATCTGCGAAATCGGCAAGGAGCGAATCCGCAGAGCAGGTAAAAAAGTATGGAGTAATCTCGGCATTTCTACTGCTCTTGATTTAGGTTTAACACTTTTAGATGCTAATTTGGAAGAAGAGATGAATGAAAGCGCCGAAAAAAAGATGGATATAGCGGAATCTCTTGACATTGGCTTCCGTGTATTCAAGCTGGACACCTCCAATTTGAAAACCTGGGACGCCACCCCCATTGAAGACGAGCAGTTGGATATCCTCTATGAGCGGATGAACGGTATGGTACAGCGGGTTAAACCGGACCGCTCCGATCTGGACATGGTCTGCGAAATCATGCTCAAGCTGGGTGTTCCGCTGACTTGCCCCATCTCTCGGATCGAGCTGAACGGCAAAGCCGTCTATACCGTGGACGGAGATTGCCTGCTGCTCATCTGCCTGGCCGAAGATGTCCGCCCCGAGGATGTGGAAGCCATGGCCGAATACACCCCTGCGAAGATGATCATCTCCCGTGATAGCTTTGCCGACGACACCGCCATGGCAAACGCCTACTATATCCTGCGGGACCGGGGGATTGAGTTGAAATTGGTGTAAGGGGAACATAATGAAATGGTCCGATTTTAGTTATGATGATTTTTATATCCCATATGATGAAAATCAAAAAGCGATACGCGGCTTTTTATTGGCTACACTAAACGTTGATTTAAATAATATTCCTGCAATTTTTAATGAGGATTTTTCCTTTACTCCGAGTATAGAGAGTAGTGAAGATACTTATATAGAGAAAAAAGTATTTCTTACTGATATTGTAGGAACAAGTTACTCTGAATATGGGGGTAAAAGTATCATACAAGCCTTTATGCGAATCAAACGAGCATCTACATATATCCGGCAAGGCAGGGTTACTCGCAGCAAATACCATTATATGCTGAAACGACCTGCACGCCAGCAGCCCTGCCCAATCAAATTATCCTATGATAAAGATAGCAACACATACTGGGTTGATGGCAACGGGAATCATCGGGTTATCCTGTATAAGATTATGATGTTAGCTGAAATTGCAGAAAAATATGAATGGGCATGCAGTGAAGATTATGATATTCATTACAATGGATTCTCCGATATCCGAAATAGATACTGGCTATATGCTCTGGTTCGGAACACCTCTTTGGATGGTGATGCTATATGAAACTTAAATTCAAAAATCAGGACTTTCAAACCGATGCGGTCAACGCAGTGGTCGATTTGTTCACCGGACAGGAGAACACGCGCAGTACCTTTTCCGTCATGGAGGAGGGGCAGTTTCCGGGACAGTTTTCCCTTGAACAGAATAGTCTGGGCACTGGGAACGCTCTGCGTATTGACGTTCCTGCTATGACCGAGAATATGCACGCCATCCAGAAGCGCAACCTCCTGCCCATGACCGACAGCGCGGAGTCCCACCAGTTTTGTATCGAGATGGAAACTGGAACCGGCAAAACCTATGTCTACACCAAGACCATCTTTGAACTGAACCGGAAATACGGCTTTACCAAGTTTATTATCGTGGTACCTTCCGTGGCCATCCGCGAGGGCGTTTACAAGTCCTTTGAGGTGACAAAGGAGCATTTCGACCTGCAATACGACAATGTGCCCTGCCGGTACTTTATCTACAATTCCGCCAAGCTGTCCGATGTGCGGCAGTTCGCCACCAGCGCCAACATTGAGATCATGATCATCAATATCGACGCCTTCAAAAAGGCGGAAAACATCATCAATCAAGCCCAGGACAAGCTGAACGGTGAGACTGCCATGCGGTATATCCAAGACACCCATCCCATCGTTATCATCGACGAGCCCCAAAGCGTGGACAATACGCCAAAGTCCAAAGACGCCATTGCTTCGTTGAATCCTCTGTGTGTGCTGCGTTATTCCGCAACGCACCGCGAAAAGATCAATCTGCTCTATCGCTTAACGCCGGTGGACGCCTATCAAATGGGGCTGGTCAAGCAGATTTCGGTGTCTTCCAATCAGGTGGCCGGCGGCTTTAATCAGCCCTATGTCCGTCTAATCTCCGTTTCCAATGACAAAGGTTTCCGTGCCAAAGTGGAACTGGATGTGCGCGGCAAGGACGGTGTTGTTGCGAGAAAGAAAGCTACCGTAAAACCCGGCGACGACCTTTTCCTCTTGTCCGGGGAGCGTGAGCTGTATGAGGGCTACTCTGTCGCGGGCATCGACTGCACACCCGGATATGAACACATCGAATTTTCAAATACCGAAGAAGTCGCTTTGGGCAAGGCAATCGGCAATGTGGGTGAGAATATTATCAAACATGCTCAAATCCGCCGCACTATTGAAGCACATCTTGACAAAGAGCTTCGCTATACCGGCAAGGGGATTAAGGTGCTGTCGCTGTTCTTCATTGACAAGGTGGACAAGTACCGCCATGAGGACGGGACGCCCGGCATTTACGCGAAAATGTTTGAGGAATGTTATCTGGAGCTGATTTCCAAGCCGAAATATGCGGCTATTCGGGATCGGTTTTCCTCGGATGTTACCAAGATACATAACGGCTATTTCTCGCAGGACAAAAAAGGCCGCCTGAAGGATACCAAGGGCAATACTCAGGCTGACGACGATACCTACAACACCATCATGCGTGATAAAGAGTGGCTTTTGAGCTTCGATTGTCCGCTGCGCTTTATCTTTTCGCACTCCGCGTTGAAGGAAGGCTGGGACAATCCCAATGTGTTCCAGGTCTGTACGCTGATTGACCAGAAATCGACATTCACCTGCCGTCAAAAGGTGGGGCGGGGCCTGCGCTTGTGTGTCAATCAGGACGGCGAGCGAGTGGAGGACAAAAATATCAACATCCTCCATGTTATGGCCAATGAGAGCTTTGCTGAGTTTGCCGATACGCTGCAAAAGGAGATCGAGGATGAAACCGGGGTCAAGTTCGGCATGCTTCAGCTCAGCCTGTTTTCCGGAATGGTGTATGAGGACAGGCGTGAGGTCGAACGGACGGTAACACCGCGGCAGGCGCAGCAGCTTGTGACGGCGGTGCAGACAGCAATTCAGGAGAGCAAGCCGTCTGTCGCAGATTTACGCCGAGCGATTACTGAAAACCAAGTCGCTTTTGCGGCTGAACTGGCGCCTATTTTGCCGAAAGTCCGGTCCGTGTTGGAGCAGCGGGATCCCGAAGATCCTGTTTCCGTAGAAGCGCTGTCTGGGATTTCTTATACGGAGACCGTCACAGAGGAAAAAGAGGTCACCTATGAAGATGCGCGGGAGCTGATGGAGCACTTCGAGCAGAAGGGCTACATCACAAGCTCCGGCAAAATGAAGGATACCATGAAAAACGCCCTGAAAGCAGGAACGCTTGATCTGCCCCAAAAGTATGAAGCCTCCCGCAGCCGCTTTGAGGCTATCATCGCAAATGCCGACCGTAAGCCGCCGCTGCGAGATGCGTCCAAAGATGTGATAGTGCGCCTCAACAAGCAGATCATGGTTTCTCCTGAGTTTCTGGAGCTGTGGAATAAAATCAAACAGAAAACGGCTTATCGTGTGAACATCGACACAGACAAGCTGATTGAAAACTGCGTGAAAGCACTGCGGGATATGCCTGCCATTCCGAAAACACGGCTGATTTCGCAGACAGCGGACATCCATATTGAGCAGGCGGGTGTTTCCCATATGGAGCGGGAAATGCGGACGATGAATATTGCAAATTCCTACCAAACGCTGCCAGATATTATCACGGCCATCAGCGACGCCACTTTGCTGACGCCGGCAACTGTCAAAGAAATTTTAATTCAAAGCGGTCGAGGCGGAGATTTTCTCAACAATCCGGAAGCATTCCTGGAAAAAGCAACGGAGCTAATCCGTAATAACCGTCACGCCCTGGCCATTGACGGTATCGGCTATATCAAGCTGGATGGCAAGGAATACTATGTTCAAGAGATTTTTGATACGACGGAGCTAATTGCAAATCTTGACCGCAATGCCGTAAAGGTGGAACACAGTGTCTATGACTATGTTGTCTATGATAGCAGCTCAATTGAGCGGCCCTTTGCTGTAGCATTAGACAACGATCCGGATGTGAAAATGTTCTTCAAGATCCCCAGCCGCTTCAAAATTGAGACGCCCATCGGTAACTACACTCCTGACTGGGCAGTATATCTGACCAAGAATGGCGAGGAAAAGCTGTACTTTATTCTGGAAACCAAGGGCAGCGACAGCTTTATGGACCTGCGTACCCGCGAACAGTTGAAAATCCATTGTGGCAAAAAGCATTTTGAGGCATTGGACAATGGCGTTGAGATGCAGGTCGCTACAAGCTGGAGCAAAGTAAAAGCGGCATTGTAATGTGTATAAATTAAAATAAAAATTATTTGTGGTTTTTAACATAACTATTTTTTGCCTTCTGTGACCATCTAAGATTTGTCAAGGGAAAAATACCGTTTGAGAAAAGGGTATACCAAATAAAGACCTTTCGAATAGGAAGTTGAAAGGTCTTGAATACAATTATATTATAGTTTATGCTTAACAGTACAGCGTGTTTTGCTTACTCATGGCAAGCATGATGCGTAGCAGCTTGGTGCAACAAGCTACTACACAAGCGTGGTGATGTTTTCCTTCACCACGCTTTTTCTCATAATAAAGCCGAATGGGGTCATCTGGAGCATTTTTTCGGGTAACCATGAGAAGTGTCATGATGGCGTAAAACAATATGTGGCGAGCGTTTCGGTTGCCGCGTTTTGAAATGGGGCCGTGGTAATTAATGGTCTTTCCGGACTGCACAATCGTTGGGTCGAGGCCGCAAGAGGCAGTTAATTTTTTAATATTATCAAATCTTCGAATGTCTTTTAGCTCTGCCACTAACAGAGCTGCGGTGATGGGGCCAACACCTGGGATCGACAAATAGAGATGATAGAGATCTGTACTCGCGGCCAAGGAAATGAGTTTTTCTTTTATGTACAGAATCTCTTCGTTTTCCGCCCTCAGGCGCCGGATCGTATCAATTACACAAGTTACCGTGAGACTATCTGAAGGAACGGCTGCAAAGCTATCGTCAAGAGCAATTTTAATGTTTTCTGCCATGCGCCTATAGTTATAGGTTCTTTTTTTATATGGGGCTCCCAAGCAGGTCTCAAGCGCATCAACGCTTTCGCCTCTGATCATGTCTATGTTTCGATAAAATGGAGAGCGGTCTTACTGCACAGAAAATTTTTGGAGAACAAATTGTTGTATTCCGGACAAGTTAGAGCCAACAGCTGGCGAAAACGGTTTTTAGTCCGTATCTGCCCCTGTTGGAGATGAAACAATTGTCTGGAAAGCATCTGCATTTCGGCATATAGATAATCATGCACACTTTGCAAATTATAATCGCCACGGAAGAATATATTTGCCAGATTCAAACAGTCCAGCTGGTCTGTTTTGTCTTTCGGAGATTTCGTTTGTTTTCTTTAGAAATAATAGGGTTTATGACAATGATTTCATAATTTGTATATTCTCGAAAATAACGTTCTACCGGGAGATGGTATACGGAGGTTGATTCCATAATGATGTAGATATCGGTGCTATTCACTGCCTGCAAATGAGAAAGAATCTCATGAAAGGCAGTTTTTGTATGCAGATACTCGGTGGGAGGAAGGACAAGCTCTCCTTCTGATGATAGAAGGCAAACCATGGATTTCCCGCACGCTACATCTATGGCCAGGCAATACTTCAAATTCTCACATCCTTTTCGAATTATAGTTGTGTTCCTCTTTCTAACTGCGCTTGATCATGCGGCTAATATGGATTCAAGGACCCAACCATCTAAAACTAAGCCTTCAGAAAGATAAGAGTGAATGGCTGGTCACAAAAATGGATTCGACGACCCGTGGTATTGTTTAGCCTAATCACAACTTTAGTCCCATTATATCTACTTCCGATTGTGAAGAAAATATGTTGTAGACTTCTCAAATCATACATGGTATGGTGTCTTGCTAATTAGGAGGCGAGACACATGAACGAAACGCTTAAAATTCTATACGACAAATTCTATACTCCACCAAAGATGATTGTACTGCGGCAGGAAATTGAAACCTCCCATCAACAACTCGTCGGGCAGTTGGAAAAGACGGAGTGCGAGCGGTGCTGCAGATCATCGACAACAAGGATCAAATCGCAGGGGATTTGTCTGTCGACAGTTTTATCTGTGGCTCCAACTTGTCACGGCAGCTGACAACTGAATTGAATCAATACAAAAACGGGCGTTATCCCCCAGTTGAACGACAGGGAATGACGTCCGTTTTTATGCAGGAAGTCCTTACTCTACATTGATGATCTTCAGCGCGTCCTCCAGCGTGATTTTTCCAGCCAAGCAATCATCCCGAGCCCGCGCAGCCCGGTCCAGCCATACATAGTAATCATCGTAAGATAAGTCCTTTGAAGAGGGTTTCTGGTTGATATGCTCCGCACGGTCGTAACGCTTGTGCATTCTCTGTTTGGCCCGGTCGAATTCCTCAATAACTGCATTCTCCCGCGCAGCCCGCTGGTGTTTGAGAATCGGCCCCCAATATTATACCGATAGGTAAGCCCCTGATATTATCTCAGGCTTTTCCCCCGGTTCGCAC
>CABSFC010000019.1 GCA_902476875.1 uncultured Oscillibacter sp.
CGGAGGTGTGCCGCTTCCCTGTGTTTTGATTGTATGGGTAGGATTTTGCCCGGGACATCCCAGCCGTCCCGGGAGGCGCCGCTCACATCCTCATGTCAAAGCGGCAGTGTCCCTCTTCGTTCAGATAGGCGCGGCCCTCAATGCCAAAGGCGGCATTGATATTCCGCTCCGTCAAAACCTGGAGCGGCGCGCCGCGGTCCAGCACTCGGCCCTCCCGCATCAGGACCACATGGTCGCAGAAGTGGCAGGCAAGATTCAGATCGTGCAGGACGATCAGGACGGTCTTCCCGCTGTTTTTCAGATAGTTCATGATGAACAGCTGATGGCGGATGTCCAGATGATTGGTGGGCTCGTCCAGAATGACGGTATCCACCTGCTGGGCCACCGTGCGGGCGAGGTACACCATCTTCCGCTCACCGCCGGACAGCGTGGCGATGTTCCGGTCGGCCATATCCGCCATGTTCAGCTGCGCCAGCGCGTCCAGAACGATCTCGCTGTCTCTGCGCCCACCGCCTTTGCCGCGTCTGGCCGGATAGAGGGCCATTGCCACCACCTCTCTGACGGAAAAGTCAAAGACCGTGGCGTTTTCCTGTCCCACATAGCCCACCATGGAGGCGACGCGCCGGGGGGAGAGGCGGGAGATGTCGGTGTCCCCCAGAAATATTTCGCCTTCCTGGCGCCTGGTGATGCCAAACACCGTTTTCACCAGCGTGGACTTTCCGCAGCCGTTTGGACCGATGATCCCCGTCATTCTGCCGTGCTCCGCCGTCAGGTCCACGCCGCGCAGGATCTCCTTGCCGCCCAGGCGGACGTGTATATTGGAAAATGAGATTTTCAAAACCGACCGCCTCCATAGCGCTTTTTCAGCATCAGAAACAGGAAGAAGGGCGCGCCCACAAAGGCTGTGATGATGCCCAGCGGCAGCTCCGCCGGGCCAAACAGACCCCGGGCGGCGGCGTCGGCCCAGATCAGGTAGACCGCGCCAAGCAGACCGCTGTAAGGGATGACGACGGAATTGTTGCTGGAGCCGGTCATCAGCCGGACCAGATGGGGCACCATCAGGCCCACAAAGCCGATGATCCCCGTGACGGAGACCAGGGTGGCGATGGTGATGGAGCAGACCGCGAACATGCCGGTGCGGAACCATGTGACATGCAACCCCATGGCGGTGGCGTCGTCGTCGCCCATCATGAGCAGATTGAACTTCTTGCCCTGGGAGGTAAAAAACAGGGTGGCCGCCAACACACCCACCAGCGGCAGCCGCAGCGTGGTCCACTGCGCCGCCGCGATGCTGCCCATCTGCCAGTTATACACCGCCGTGATGCTCTCCTGGCTCTTGGCCAGAAACACCAGCAGGCTGGTAACGGCGCTCATCACCGCGTTGACCGCCGTGCCGGACAGAAGCAGGGTGACCGGCTGCAGCCGTCCGCCGCTCCCCATCCGCGCCAGGCTGTAGACCGCAAAGGAGGACAGCATCGCGCCCAGCATGGCCGTAAACGTGATCTGGTACTGTCCGACAAAGTAGGGCAGAGGCATCAGCATGGCCCAGGCCGCCCCCGCGCTGGCGCCGGAGGAGATGCCCAGCACGTAGGGGTCCGCGATGGGGTTCAGCACCAGGCACTGCATGACCGCGCCGCAGACGGACAGCCCCATGCCGCACAGCGCGCCGAACAGCACCCGGGGCATCCGCACGTTCCAGACGATCTGGTACTCCGAGACGGACCAGGCGCCCGCGGCCAGATGCTCTCCCCTGTGAAGCAGCTGGTCGGAGAGGATGCCGTATACATTGGAGAGAGGCAGCCGGAAGGACCCGATGCTGACGGCGCCCACGATGGACGCCGCCAGACATGCTATCAGGATGACAAGCACGATCAGGCTGCGCGCACGCTTTCCGCTCATTTGTCCGCGGAGACCAGGTCCGGATAGAGGAAAGCGGCGAATTTTTCACAGGCGGTGGCCGCCCGCATATCCTGCATGACCTCCACCAGGGGGATTACCATGTAATTCCGGTTTTGGACCGCCGGGACCTGGGCCAGGGCGGGATTGCTGTCGAGAAACGCCATCTTCTCCTCAATGGTCTGCGTGCCGTAGTCGTTGAACACGATCACGTCGGGGTTGGTTGCGATGACCGTCTCCACGCTGGTGGTGAACCAGCGGGAGTCCGCCATGCCCCTCGTGCAGTTGACGCCCCCGGCCAGCTCGATCAGATTGCTCTCCAGGCCGCTGGAGGTGGTGTAGATCTCGTTGCCGGAGATGCTGTCCATCACGAACACGCTCAGCTTGTCCGCCTCCTCAATGTCCCGGACCTGCTCCTGCACGGCGCTGATCCTGCCCTGGATATCCGCGATCAGCGCCTCGGCCCGGTCCTCGATTTTGAAGATCCTGCCCAGGTTGCGGATATCCGTGTAAATGTCCTCCACCGTCTCGTCCGCCACGATGGTGCCGGTGATGGTCAGGCAGTTGATGCCCTTGCTCTCAAACATCTCATAGGAGCCCCAGGCGCTTTCGGAGAACACGCTGACCTGGCCGATCACCAGGTCGCAGCCGGTGGCCAGGGCGTTTTCGTGGGACTTTTCGATCTCGGGGATATTCACGAACTGGTCCGCCAGCTCTGCCAGAGGCATCTCCGCGTCGCTGGCGTGCACATTTTTGCCCACGACGCGGTCCGCCAGCCCCAGCATGACCATGTTCTCCGCGGCGTAGAGGTTGCAGCAGAGCACCTTTTGGGGCATTTCAGTGAAGGTGACGGTGCGGTCGCCGTTTTCAATGACCACCGTGCCGTAGTCCTCCGCGGAGGCGGAAACTTCCTCGCTTGGCGCGGCGGGAGCTTCCACGCTGTCCGGTGCGGTGTGGCCGCCGCAGGCGGTCAGGCTCAGGCACAGGTACAGGGCGAAAAGAAGGGACAGAAACTTTTTCATGGTATGCAGCTCCTTTTGTAAAATATCACCGCAGAAAGCCCCGCTCTTTCCAGAAAGAGCGGGGCCCGGACAACACAAAAACGCCCCAGCGTGCGCTGTGGCTCTGTGCCGGACAGAGATCTTTCTGCGGAAGATTCCCATCCACAACATGTGCAGCAGGTCTCCTGGCTTACGGGTCATGGCGGGCCGCGCCTTCTCGCTTTCGCAATGGCGTTTGCGGCCAGCTCTCCGTTTACAGTGACCGGATCGCTCGGGATTCACACCCGATTCCCTATGATCTCCGCGCCGGCGGAAGGGCGGAGCACTGCACATGGTGATTCAATTTGTAGGAATTTTAGTCCGATATTGCCGGCTTGTCAATAACAGAAACAGCGTGGAAACGAATTTCCCGGCCGGTTCCGGATTTCCAGCTCCCATATGAAAATCCCTGGCTGTGAGGCTATGCAAAATTTTCATGAAAATTTCGGATAAAAACAGGCGGAACGTTAAAAATAAAACGAAAAATCGAATTTTTGGAGGATACGCACACGTTTACGAAAATTTACGCACACGTTTGCGCTGAATTTGCAAAAATTTTGGCCGTTCCTTTGTGCAAAAGGAAGAAAGCGGGGATTTTACGCAAAATTCCCTTGCATTGAAGTTGGCGGTGTCCTATACTGTTCACTATAAAGAGCCACTCTGCCAGCCTGATACCAAAACGGCGGCGCGCGCAACCAGCGCGCCGGATGCCGTGGGGGAGTGGCGTAGCTTTATGTCCAAATGAGTTGCACTGCAGGAGAGAAGGTGAAAACGGATGTCCCTGGAAGCAATCGAAAAGGTCACGCAGGCCGAAAATAAGAGCCAGGAGCGCAGGGCTGCCGCTGAAGCGGAGGCGCGACAGATCGTCGCCGAAGCGGAGCGGAAAGGTCTTGCGCTCTTACAGCAGACGCGCGCCGACGCGGCCGAGGCAGGCGGAAAGCTGCTGAAGCGGGCGGAGGAGAACGCCGCCCGGCGCACGGCGGAGATCGGCCGGACCTCGGAGGCGGAGAGCGCCTCGCTGCGCCAAGCGGCGGGCAAGCACCTGGAGGAGGCCGCAGAGTTTATTGTCGGAAGGGTTGTGAAGCACTGAAATGGCCATTGTAAAAATGAAAAAGCTCCGCGTGATCGCGATGGCCGCCAACCGGGATGAACTGCTGAAGGGCCTTTTGCACCTGGGCTGTGTGGAGATCAGCGAACCCGTGGGCAAGCTGGCCGACCCGGCCTGGTCCGCGCTTTTGAAGCGCGGGACTTCGCGTCTGGCCGAGACGAAGAGCGAGATCACGGATGTGAACACCGCTCTGGAGGCTATCAAGCGCTATGCCCAGACGAAGGACGGCCTGTTTATCCAGCGCCACCCGATCTCGGAGCGGGAGTTCCTCAGCGCCAAAACCGTGGAGCAGGCCCGAAAGTCCTGTGAACAGATCAACGGCCTGCTGCAGGACCTGAGCCGTCTGCAGGGGGAGGAGAACCGGCTGCTGTCCCGCAGGGCGGGGCTCCAGCCCTGGGCTTCGCTGGACATGCCGCTGGAGCGGGCGGGTACGGCCCACGCGGTGTTCCGCCTGGGGGTCTGCCCCGGCAGCACCGACACCGGCGCCATCAAGACGGAGCTGGCCGCGGCGGACGCGGCGGCGGAGATCTATGAGATCAGCGCGGACAAGCAGCAGAAGTACTACCTGTTGGTCTGTCACCGCGCCGAGGAGGAAAAGGTCCAGGAGATCCTCCGGCCCCACAGCTTCAGCGCCACGGCGTTCCAGAACGTCGCCGGCACGGCGGCGGAGAACATCCTGGAGCTGGACCGGCAGATCGGGGAGAACCGGAAGGAGCAGGAGGCGGCCACCGCCGCCATCGTGGAGAACGCCGACGCGCGGGACGCCCTGCGGCTGTATGCGGACCGGTTGAACACCGAGGCTGCGAAGGACACCAACGCCGAGCGTCTGCTGACCGACGGCACCATCCTCTTCTTCGAGGGCTGGGCCCCGGCGGAGCGCATCGGGGAGGTACAGGACTTCCTGGACCGCACAGGCTGTGCCTGGGAGACCGCGGACCCCACGGAGGACGAGTACCCGGAGGTCCCCGTCCAGTTGAAAAACAACTGGCTGACCAGGCCGCTGAACATGGTGACGGAGATGTACTCTCTGCCCGCATACAACAACGTGGACCCCAACCCGCTGATGGCGCCGTTTTTCATTTTGTTCTACGGCATCATGATGGCGGACATGGGCTACGGCATCCTGATGATCCTGGCGGGCTTGTTCATCACCAAAAAATACCGCCCCAAGGGCACCATGGGCCATATGTTCGGCCTTTTGACCCTGTGCGGCGTCAGCACCTTCATCATGGGCGCCATCACCGGCGGCTTCTTCGGAGATTTCCTGACCCAGGCGGTGAAGATCACCACAGGGAAGGACTTCGCGCTTCCGGCGCTGTTCACGCCTTTGGACGATACGCTGATGATCCTGGTTGGCGCCATGGCCCTAGGTCTGGTGCAGATCGTCACCGGTATGGCCATCAGCTTCATCCGCAAGATCAAGGCGGGACAGATCATGGACGCCGTCTGTGAGGAGGTCACCTGGTGGGTGGTCTTCCTGGGCATTGGATTGATGGCCGTGGGCGTCACCAATCTGGTGCTGTATCTCGGCATCGCCATGGTGGTGGCCGGACCCTTGATCACCGGCAAGGGCTTTGGCAAGATCATGGGGATCTTCGGCTCCCTGTACAACCATATCACCGGCTATTTCGGCGATATCCTGTCCTACGCCCGTCTGATGGCCCTGATGCTGGCGGGCAGCGTGATTGCCCAGGTGTTTAATACGCTGGGCGCTATTCCCAACAATATCATTATTTTCCTGATCATCTCCATGGCGGGCAACGCCCTGAACTTTGCCCTGAACCTGCTGGGCTGCTATGTGCATGACCTGCGTCTGCAGTGCCTGGAGTACTTCGGTAAGTTCTATGAGGACGGCGGCAAGCCGTTCCGGCCCCTGGCGATGGAAACCAAATACGTGGATATCACAGAGTAAACATTTAGGAGGAAACTACAATGGAAGAAATGACTCAGTTGATCGAAATGCAGCAGTCCCTGACGTTCCTGGGCAGCATCGGCGGCCTGGCCCTGGCTTTGCTTGGCGCGGGTCTTGCGGCGGTCCTCTCCGGCATCGGCTCCGCGAAGGGCACCGGCATCGCCGGCGAGGCGGGCACCGGCCTTCTGTGCCAGGACCCCAGCAAGTTCGGTAAGGTCATGATCCTGCAGGTCATCCCCGGCACCCAGGGCCTGTACGGCCTGGTGGTTTGGTTCTTCGCCATCTTCCGCATGGGCCTGCTGTCCGGCACGCTGCCCCAGCTGACCATCGCCCAGGGCTGCCAGTACCTGTTCGCCTGCCTGCCCATGGCGCTGGGCGGCCTGTTCTCCGCCATCGCCCAGGGCCGCGTGGCCGCCGGTTCCATCAACATCCTGGCCAAGAAGCCAGACGACTGGTCCAAGGGCATGGTCCTCTGCATCACCGTGGAGTTCTACGCCATCCTGTCTCTGCTGGCTTCCATGCTGATGATTATCAACATTAGCGCCTGACCCCACAGAAAGGGGAGTCAATCATGAACGGAATCGAAAAAATCACGCAGTTGATCGAATCTGACGCGCAGTCGGAGATCGACCGTGTTCTGAGCGAAGCCAAAGAGGAGGCCGCGAAGATCACCGCCCGCTATGAGGAGCAGGCGGCCGCCGAGGCCGCCGAGCTGACCGCCAGGAACGAGAAAGCCGCCGCCGAGCGGGAGGAGCGCCTGGTGAGCGTCGCCCAGATGGAGGCGCGCAAGGTGATCCTCGGCGTCAAGCAGGAGATGGTGGAGCAGGTCTACGTCCAGGCGCTGCAGAAGCTCTGCGCCATGCCGGACAAGGAGTACGTAGACGTTCTGGCCGGCCTACTGGCGCAGGCGTCCTCCAGCGGCCGCGAGGAGGTCGTGCTCTCCCCGGCGGACCGCAAGCGGGTGGGCAAGGCCGCCGTTGACAAGGCCAACGCGGCCTCCGGCAAGAAGCTGGTGCTGTCCGAGGAGACCCGGCCCATCGAGGGCGGCTTCATCCTGAAGGACAAGAACGTGGAGGTCAACTGCACCTTCGAGACCCTGGTGCGCCTGCAGAAGGCGGAGACCGCGGGAGCGGTGGTGAAAAAGCTGTTCCCGGAGGCATGACAAGGAGGAAGTGTCTTGGCTAACAAAATCAAAGACACCGATTACCTGGCAATCTCCGCCCGCATCCGGGCCATGGAGAACGGCCTGCTGACTCAGGAGCGGATGGAGCAGATCCTGGACGCCCGCACCGACGACGAGGCGGTCAAGATCCTCCAGGAGTGCGGCTATCCCGAGATGGACCCCACCCGTCCGGAGGCCATGGACGCGGCGCTCTCCGCCGCGCGGGAGGCGACGCTGGCGGATCTTGCCGACAGCGCGCCGGACGCCAGGTATATCGACATTTTCAAGCTGAAATATGACTATCACAATGTGAAAGCGATCCTGAAAGCGGACGCCATGGGCGCCGACGCCGGCCATATGCTGATGGATATGGGCCGGGTGAGCGCGGCGGACCTGCGGGAGGCCGTGCGGACCGGCGATCTGGAGGGCCTGCCCGGCCGTCTGGCCGCCGCCGTGGCGGAGGCCAAAGAGGTGCTGGACACCACCCGGGATCCCCAGCTCAGCGACATCGTGCTGGACCGCTGGTGCTACCGGGACATGGACGACGTGGCGGAGGACACCGGCAGCGCGTTCCTCCACGGCTATGTCAAGGCCCAGATCGACGCCGCCAACCTGCGCTCCCTGATCCGGACCATCCGGATGGGGAAGAACGCGGACTTTTTGCGGGGCGTTCTGTTTGAGGGCGGCGACGTCGACCCCGCCGCGATCCTGAAGATCAGCGCGGGCGGCGGCAGCGGTCTTGCGGAGGTGTACGGCCCCACCCGGTTCCAGGCGGCGGCGGAGGCCGGCGCCGAGGCGCTGCACGGCGGCCCTCTGACGGAGTTTGAAAAGCTCTGTGACGACGCGGTGGGCGACTACCTCTCCGGGGCGCAGTTCGTGCCCTTCGGCGAGGCCCCGCTGCTGGGATATCTGGCGGCGCGGGAGACGGAGTACACCAATCTGCGCATCCTGCTGCTGGGACGCAGCACGGGCCTGAGCGCTGACGTCATCCGGTCCCGGCTCCGCGCCGGGTATGTGTAAGGCGGTGAAGTGATGGCTACAACGTATCAAATCGCCGTCATCGGCGATTGGGAATCCGTCATGGGATTCCGTGCCCTGGGGCTGGACACCTACCCCGTCACATCCGTGGACGAGGCGAAGGAGAAGGTCCGGGAGCTGGCAAAGACCGACTGCGCGGTGATCTATCTCACCGAGACCCTGGCCAAGGATATGGGCGACGTGATCTCCCGCTATAAGGACGAGCTGCGTCCCGCCATCATCCTTATCCCCGGCCGGGAGGGGTCCCCGGGCATCGGCAGGGACAATATCCAGCGGGCCATCGAGCGGGCTGTCGGCGCCGACATTCTGTAAGGGCGCGGGGCCTGCCCTGTAAGAGAAGCAGCCTCGGAAGAGAATTTTCCAAGGAAGAAGGTATTCTATTTTGAGCGGTAAAGTTGTTAAAGTATCCGGACCGCTGGTCGTGGCCACGGGCCTGTCGGACGCCAACATGTCCGACGTGGTCCGCGTCGGTCCCCAGCGTCTGATCGGCGAAATTCTGACCATGAAGGGCGACACCGCGTCCATCCAGGTCTACGAGGAGACCTCCGGCCTGGGCCCCGGCGCTGAAGTCGTCACCACCGGCGCGCCCATGAGCGTGGAGCTCGGCCCTGGTATGATCGAGGGCATCTACGATGGTATCCAGCGCCCGCTGGAGAAGATCGTGGAGAAGGTGGGCGCCTGCATCACCCGCGGCGTGGAGGTCCCCGCCGTGGACCACGAGAAGAAGTGGGAGTTCACCGCCACCGCCAAGGTGGGCGACAAGGTCACCGGCGGCGACATCATCGGCACCGTGCCCGAGACGGCCGTGGTGCTCCACAAGATCATGGTGCCCCCCAACATGAGCGGCACCATCACCGAC
The DNA here is from genome assembly GCA_902476875.1 of uncultured Oscillibacter sp. Lineage (GTDB taxonomy): Bacteria > Bacillota > Clostridia > Oscillospirales > Oscillospiraceae > Oscillibacter. The sequence goes on from CABSFC010000019.1 coordinate 9,016, forward strand.
ATCAAGAGCGGCTCCTTCAACGTGACGGAGACCATCGCCACGCTGAAGACCGGCGACGGCAGGGAAGTGCCCCTGACCATGATCCAGAAGTGGCCCGTCCGTGTGGGCCGTCCCTATACCAAGAAGTATCCGCCTAAGCGCCCCCTGTGCTCCGGCCAGCGGATCATCGACACCATGTTCCCCATCGCCAAGGGCGGCACCGCCGCCGTCCCCGGTCCCTTCGGCTCCGGCAAGACCGTGGTGCAGCACCAGCTGGCCAAGTGGTCCGACGTGGACATCGTGGTCTACATCGGCTGCGGCGAGCGCGGCAACGAGATGACCGACGTTCTGCGGGAGTTCCCTGAGCTGAAGGACCCCCGCACCGGCGAGTCGTTGATGAAGCGGACCGTGCTGATCGCCAACACCTCCGATATGCCCGTGGCCGCCCGTGAGGCGTCCGTCTACACCGGCATCACCATCGCCGAGTATTTCCGCGACATGGGCTATGACGTGGCCGTCATCGCCGACTCCACCTCCCGCTGGGCCGAGGCCCTGCGTGAGATGTCCGGCCGTCTGGAGGAGATGCCCGGCGAGGAGGGCTATCCCGCGTATCTGGCCTCCCGTCTGGCCCAGTTCTACGAGCGCGCCGGCTCCGTGGAGTGCATCGGCTCCGACGAGCGCCGGGGCAGCCTGACCGCCGTTGGCGCGGTCTCCCCTCCGGGCGGCGACCTGTCCGAGCCTGTGTCCCAGGCCACCATGCGTATCGTCAAGGTGTTCTGGGCCCTGGATTCCTCCCTGGCCTATAAGCGCCACTTCCCGGCCATCAACTGGCTGACCTCCTACTCCCTGTATCTGGACACTCTGAAGCCCTGGTTCGATGAGAACTTCGGCCCGGAGTTCATGCAGAACCGTGGTCAGGCCATGAGCATCCTGCAAAGCGAGTCCAGCCTGAACGAGATCGTCCAGCTGGTCGGTAAGGACGCCCTGTCCCCCGCGGACCAGCTGACCCTGGAGGTCGCCCGTATGATCCGCGAGGATTTCCTGCAGCAGAACGCCTTCACCGATATCGACGGCTACTCCAGCTATGACCGGCAGGAGAAGCTGCTGGCCATCGTCCTCAGCTACGACAAGCTGTGCCGCGCCGCCATCGCCAAGGGCGCGCCTGTCATGAAGCTGTTTGACATTCCGGCACGCGAGAAGATCGGCCGTGCCAAGAGCGTGCCCGTGGAGGAGTACGAACAGGCCTACGCGCAGATCGAGGCTGAGATGGAGCAGCAGATCGAAGCTGTTGCCGCCCAGGGAGGTGAGCTGTAATGATTCGTGAATACAAAACCGTAGAAGAGATCGTCAGCCCGCTGATGATGGTCCGCATGGTGGAGAACGTCACCTATGACGAACTGGTGGAGGTGGAGCTGCACGACGGCTCCATCCGCCGGGGCAAGGTGCTGGAGGTCAACGGCGACACCGCCGTGGTCCAGCTGTTCGAATCCGCCGCCGGCATCAACCTGGCGGACGCCAAGGTCCGCTTCCTAGGCCACCCGCTGCAGCTGGGCGTGTCCGGCGACATGCTGGGCCGCGTGTTCAACGGCATGGGCCAGCCCATCGACGGCGGCCCCGACATCCTGGCGGAGGAGTACCGGGACATCAACGGCCTGCCCATGAACCCCGCCGCCCGGGACTACCCCAACGAGTTCATCCAGACCGGCGTTTCCACCATCGACGGCCTGAACACCCTGGTCCGCGGTCAGAAGCTGCCCATTTTCTCCGGCTCCGGCCTGCCCCACGCCAACCTGGCGGCGCAGATCGCCCGTCAGGCCAAGGTGCTGGGCGACGAGGCGGCCAACTTCGCCGTCGTGTTCGCCGCCATCGGCATCACCTTCGAGGAGTCCGAGTTCTTCGTCAGCGAGTTCCGCCGCACCGGCGCCATCGACCGTACCGTGCTGTTCTCCAACCTGGCCAACGACCCGGCCGTCGAGCGTATCAGCACCCCCCGTATGGCCCTGACCGCCGCCGAGTATCTGGCCTTTGAGAAGGGCATGCACGTGCTGGTCATCATGACCGACATCACCAACTACGCCGAGGCCCTGCGTGAGGTCTCCGCCGCCAAGAAGGAGGTCCCGGGCCGCCGCGGCTTCCCTGGCTACCTGTACACCGACCTGGCGACGCTGTACGAGCGCGCTGGCCGCCGGCTGGGCAACCCCGGCTCCATCACCCTGATCCCCATCCTGACCATGCCCGAGGACGACAAGACCCACCCCATCCCCGACCTGACCGGCTATATCACCGAGGGCCAGATCATCCTCAGCCGCGCGCTGTACCGCCAGGGCATCCATCCCCCCGTGGACGTGCTGCCCAGCCTTAGCCGTCTGAAGGATAAGGGCGTCGGCAAGGGCAAGACCCGGGAGGACCACGCGGACACCATGAACCAGCTGTTCGCCGCGTACTCCACCGGCAAGGACAACAAGGAGCTGATGTCCATCCTGGGCGAGGCCGCCCTGACCCCCACCGACCTGCTGTATGCCAAGTTCGCCGACGAGTTCGAGCGCCGCTACGTCAACCAGGGCTACGAGGAGAACCGCTCCATCGAGGAGACCCTGGACCTGGGCTGGGAGCTGCTGAGCATCCTGCCCAAGGCGGAGCTGAAACGTATCAAACCTGCGCTGATTGAAAAGTACTGGCCGAAGAAAGACGAGAATTGAGGAGGGGTGAGCCATGGCGAATATCACGGTAAGCCCTACCCGTATGGAGCTCACCCGCCTGAAAGGCAAGCTGCGCACCGCCCAGCGGGGCCACAAGCTGCTGAAGGACAAGCGGGATGAGCTGATGAAGCAGTTTCTGGACACGGTGCGGGAGGTCCGTACTCTCCGTGCCGAGGTGGAGGAGGATCTGATGAAGGTGCACAAGTCCTTCACCGTCGCCTCCGCCCTGATGAGTTCCGAGGCCCTGGAGCAGGCCCTGCTCTATCCCAAGCAGAGCGTGGAGCTGACCATGACCTTCCAGAACATCATGTCCGTCAACGTCCCTGTGTACGACTTCCAAACCAAGACCCGCTCCGATTCCGACATCTATCCCTACGGCTTCGCGGCCACCTCCGGCGAGCTGGATACCGCCGTGGACGCCCTGGGCCATGTGTTCCGTAAGATGCTGAAGCTGGCGGAGATCGAGAAATCCGCCCAGCTGATGGCGGAGGAGATCGAAAAGACCCGCCGCCGCGTCAACGCGCTGGAGTACGTGATGATCCCCAACACCCAGGAGGCCATCCGCTATATCAACATGAAGCTGGATGAAAACGACCGTGCGACCACCATCCGTCTGATGAAGGTGAAGGACATGATCCTGAAGCAGTCCCTGGAGGAGAAGCGGGCTGAGAGCGCCAGAGCCATTGAGGCGTTCAGTGCCGCGCAGGAGCAGCAGGCATAAGCCAACCAGCCGCTGTACAAGGAGCAGCGGAGCGGCCCACCCGGGCCGCTCCGCTTTTCTGTTTAGAAATTGTCGGTTAGTTTCATAAAACCTTGACAAATGCCGCCATTTGGAATAGATTATTGGTTGGTGAAAAACTTGCAAAAAAGGAGAATCGAAGCTATGTATTGCACGCAGTCGGTAACCTCGGATATCCTGTTCGTCGGCGCGTCTGACCGCCGTCTGGCGCTGTTTGAAAATGTATTTCCCATCCCGCGGGGTGTTTCCTATAACTCCTATCTGGTGCTGGATGAAAAGACCGTCCTGCTGGACACCGTGGACAAGGCGGCGGGGGACCGCTTCCTGGAAAACCTAGCCCACGGCCTGAACGGCCGCCCGCTGGATTATGTGGTGGTGAACCACATGGAGCCGGACCACTGCGCCACGCTGGGCGAGGTCCTGCGGCGGTATCCCGAGGCCCAGGTGGTGGGCAATGCCAAGACCTTCACCATGATCGGCCAGTTCTTCGACATTGACCTGACTGGGCGCACCGTGACGGTGAAGGAGGGGGACACCCTCAACACCGGGCGGCATACCTTCACATTCGTCATGGCCCCCATGGTCCACTGGCCGGAGGTCATGGTGACCTATGATTCCACGGACAAGGTCCTGTTCTCCGCCGACGCTTTCGGGACATTTGGCGCGCTGAACGGCAACATTTTTGCCGATCAGGTGAACTTTGAGCGGGATTGGCTGGACGATGCCCGGCGGTATTACACCAACATTGTAGGTAAGTACGGCGTACAGGTCCAGGCTCTTCTGAAAAAGGCCGCCGGACTGGACATCGCGTATATCTGTCCCCTCCATGGCCCCATCTGGCGGGAGAACCTTGACTGGTTCATCGAAAAGTACCAGCGATGGAGTACATACACGCCGGAGAGCCGGAGTGTGGCGGTTTTCTGCGGTTCTGTCTACGGCAACACTGAAAACGCCGCTGAGATTTTGGCGAACCGGCTGGCGGAGAAGGGCGTCCGGGATATCGCCCTGTACGACATCTCCCGGACCGACGTCTCTGAGCTGGTCAGCGAGGCGTTCCGGTGCAGCCATCTGGTGCTGGCCTCCGCCACCTATAACGGCGCGATCTTCACGCCCATGGAAAACCTGCTGCTGGATTTGAAGGCCCACAGCCTGCAAAACCGCACGGTGGCCTTCATCGACAACGGCACCTGGTCCGCCCAGGCGGCCCGGCAGATGGGCGACATCGTCGGCGCTATGAAGAACATGACGGTGCTGGAGGGCGCGGTCAGCCTGAAATCCTCCGTGAAAGCGGACAAGCGGGCGGCGCTGGAAGCCCTGGCGGACGCCCTGGCGGCGGATGTTCTGGAGTAAACGGGCCGTTCTCCGCGGCAAAGGAATATGCTTAAAAAACTGCGCGGCTTAGCCGCGCAGTTTTTTCGTATTTTGCTGTCGGACGCTGGACTGGCTCTGGGAGGGCTTGAGCGGCCTGCCCCACCGCCGCGCTGGCGGCGGGCAGAATGGCGGTTTGCGCCTCCCGGCATTGCGGCGCGGGACCGCGTTGGAAATGGCAAATGTATTACAGCAGGGTGATGCCGGCCTTTTCGCATGCCTCCACAGTTTCCCGGTCCCACAGGCTGGCCTGGACCTCGCCGATGTGGCAGGTGCCCAGCAGCAGCATACACAGCCGGGACTGGCCGATGCCGCCGCCGATGGACTGGGGCAACTCGCCCTTTAACAGCATCTGGTGGAAGGGGAGCTGGCGGCGGTAGTCGCAGCCCGCGGCGGTCAGCTGGCGGTCCAGGGCGGCGGCGTCCACCCGGATACCCATGGAGGAGACCTCGTAGCTGCGCTCCAGCACCGGGTTCCACATCAGGATGTCGCCGTTCAGCTCCCAATCGTCGTAGTCCGGGGCACGGCCATCGTGCCGGATGCCGGAGCGCAGGGTCTTGCCGATCTGCATCAGGAAGACGGTGTGGCGCTCCCGGCAGATCTCACACTCCCGCTCGTTGGGGGTCAGGTCGGGGAAGCGGTCCTCCAGCTCCTGGGTGGTGATGAAATACACATCCCGGTCCGGCCTGAAGGTCAGCACGGGGAAGGCGTTCCGCAAAGCCGTGGCGGTGTCGCAGATGCAGCCCACGATGTCCTGGACCGTGTCCTTCAAATACTCCACAGTACGGTTCTGGGGGTCGATGTGCTTCTCCCAGTCCCACTGATCCACGTAGATGGAGTGGAGGTTGTCCACCTCCTCGTCCCGGCGGATGGCGTTCATATCGGTGTACAGTCCAGTGCCCAGCTTGAACTCGTAACGCTTCAGCGCCAGGCGCTTCCACTTCGCCAGGGAGTGGACCACCTGTCCGTCGGTCCCCACGTCGGGGATGTCGAAGGAGACGGGGCGCTCCACGCCGTTCAGATCGTCGTTCAATCCGGTCTTGCCGTCCACGAACAGGGGGGCGGAGACCCGGTGCAGGTTCAGGCGGACCGTCAGGTTGTGCTGGAAGTCCGCGTGGATCAGCTCAATGGCGCGCTGGAGCTCGTTGTTGGTCAGCGGCATCCTATAGCCGGCGGGAATGGTCAGTTTGCTCATATGTCACAACAGTCCTTTATCTGAGATTTGAAAGGGATTTAGAAAAACAGGGAGGTCAGCGCCGGGGTGACGTAGGCCTCCAGCACGGCGGCAGCCGCCAGCAGGGGGATGTGCGCCAACAGCAGCATGCGGGAAATCAGCACCAGACAGTCCCACACGTGGAGGGCGTTTTCCTGCCTGCGGCAGCGGCGGGTCAGCTGGCCGCAGACATACAGGCCCATGGCGAAAGCCAGGATCAGGGCGGGCAGCTCCAGGATGCCGTGGGGCACCAGGGCGGCGAGATAGAGGAGGATGGAATGGCCCTCCGCCACATACCAGGCCGCCAGGACGCCCAGCAAGATGGCGTTGACGCCCAGGGCCAGCGCCGGCAGCTGGAGGAAGGGAAGCAGTCCATAGACCATGGTGAAAGCGCAGGCCCGCAGGTTGTTGGAGAAGATGCCCACGGCGGAGAGGCTGCCGTCCTCCCGGACGGCGCCGGAGCTGCTGACGGTGTTCAGCGCCAGCGTCACCAGCCGCTCCCGCAGGTCCGGCAGGACCGTGCAGGCAATAAAGCCAATGACCGCCAGCAGGCAGAAAGCGATGGCGGAGCGCCTGACCTCGCCGCCCAGCCCGTCGCGCCAGGCGGTTTTCAGGCCGTCGAGCTGGTACTTGAGGACGCCTTTCATGCCCGCAGCTTTTCGCAGCCCAGGCGCAAGCGGCACAGGGTCTCGTCCCTGCCCAGGATGTGGCACAGCTCCACGGCGCCGCCGGGGGTCACCAGCTTGCCCGCCACGGCGATGCGGACGGGCCACATCAGAGTGGCGTTCTTCACACCCAGGGCGGCGGCCAGGTCGATCAGGGTGTCGTGGACGCTGTCCGCGGTCCAGTCGGAGACGGCCTCCAGGGCGGAAATCGCCGCCTCCAGCATTGCCAGGGACACCTCGGAATTGGTCTTGGACTTCTTGTTGGTGAAGAATTCCACATCGTACTCCGGCAGCGCGTCGAAGAAGTCCACCTTCTCGGGGATGTCCGTCAGCTTTTCGCATCGGGCCTGGAGCAGGGCGGCGACGGCGGCGACGTCGATGGCGGGATTTTTCACCGCCTGGCGGATATAGGGCTCCGCTGCCCTGGCGAACGCCTCGGGAGTCATGGAGCGGAGATAGGTGGCGTTGAAGTAGGTCAGCTTCTCGATGTCGAAGATGGCGGGGGACTTGGAGATGCCCGCGATGTCAAAGGCGTCCACCAGCTCCGCCAGGGAGAAGATCTCCTGCTCGCTGCGCTCGCCCTTGGGGGCCCAGCCCAGCAGGGCCACGTAGTTCAAAATGGCGTCGGTCAGGTAGCCCTGGGCCTTCAGGTCCTCGTAGGAGGGGTCGCCGTGGCGCTTGGACATCTTGTTGTGCTGGTCCCGCATGACGGGGGAGCAGTGCACATAGGTGGGGATATCCCAGCCGAAGGCCTCGTACAGCAGATTATATTTCGGGGCGGAGCTGAGATATTCGCTGCCCCGGACCACGTGGGTGATACCCATCAGGTGGTCGTCCACCACGTTGGCGAAGTTGTAAGTGGGCAGGCCGTCCCGCTTCAGCAGCACCTGGTCGTCCAGGGTGCTGTTCTCCACGGTGATGTCGCCGAAGCTGACATCGTGGAAGGTGGTGGTGCCCTCGTGGGGGATGCGCTGGCGGATGACGTAGGGCTTGCCGGCGGCCAGATTGGCCTGGACCTCCTGACAGCTCAGGCAGCGGCAGGGGTCGTCGGCCCGGTCAAAGCTGCCGGAATCCTCCTCGGACTCCGTCTTTTCGCAGAAGCAGTAGTAGGCCGCGCCCTTTTCCACCAGCAGCTCGGCGTATCTCCCATACAGTCCCCGGCGTTCAGACTGGATATAGGGGCCGGTGGGACCGCCCACGTCGGGGCCCTCGTCGTGGGTCAGGCCGCACTCGGCCATGGTGCGGTAGATGACGTCGGTGGCGCCCTCCACCAGGCGGCCCTGGTCGGTGTCCTCGATACGGAGGATAAAGGTGCCGTGGTTGTGCCGGGCGATGAGCCAGGTGTACAGGGCGGTGCGCAGGTTGCCCACGTGCATGTAGCCCGTGGGGGAGGGGGCGAAGCGGGTGCGCACATTCCCCTTGGGGATGCGGGCCTCCATCTCGTCAAAAAAGGTCATATCAAGTGCCATGAATATACCTCCATGCCAGAAATTTGCGTAATACAATAAATTACATTATCTCTGTTTCGCGGAGAATTGTCAAGAAAGGATCGGCATTTTGCTGTGCTCTGATTTTCACATTTCAGCGGAAGCCCTTCAAAACTTATCCTTTTCAAATGCGGGATCTCATGCTATGCTGGCGCTATCAAGCAAAAGGATGTGTCTTCCATGCCAAGCTCTTTGATCCCCGCGTTTCTGACCTATTGCTACGTCTGCGGCATCACGCCCGGGCCGGCGAATCTCTGCTCCCTGTCCGCGGCCCTGCGGTACGGCAGGGGACCGGCCCTGCGACAGTGGCGGGGGCTGTTTACGGGCTTTTTTGCCGTGTCCATGGCGTCGGTACTGGTCACCTATCTGCTGGGGACCGTGCTGAACCAGTATGTGGGGATGCTGTCCTGGGTGGGCGCGGCGTACATCCTGTGGATGGTCTGGCACATGCTGCGCGCCTCCGGCGCCGCTGCGGACAGCGGTCTGGCCGCGCCCAGCTTCCGCACGGGGCTCCTGGTGCAGTTGACCAACGTGAAGATCATGGTGTTCTGCCTGACGGCCCTGGCGTCCTATGTGCTGCCCTATACCCGCTCTTTCCGGAGCCTGCTGGTGGTGGGGCTGTTTTTGCCCTTCACCGGGCCGGTGTGCAATCTGGCGTGGCTGTTCGCCGGGGCGTCCCTGCAAAAGCTCCTGGCCGGCCACCGGCGGGCGGTGGATATCGCGATGGCGGCGGCATTGGCGCTTTGCGCCGTCAGCCTGGTGCTGCCCCACTGAGGGTCCCACTTTTTGGCCGGGACTTCCCCAAGAACGATTGCACTTTTCCGGATTCCGTGCTACAATATTATAATTAGATTGCCGTATCAGGGCTTTGTCCCCGGCGGCATGGAATGTCGAGGTGCGAATCATGGAAAATCAAGTGCAGAAAAAGAGAATTTTCAGCGGTATCCAGCCCAGCGGCGAGTTGACCTTGGGCTCTTATATGGGCGCCATCAAAAACTGGGTGGCCCTGCAGGACGAATATGAGTGCGTCTACTGCATCGTGGATATGCACGCCATCACCGTGCGGCAGAATCCCGCGGACCTGCGCCGCCGCGCGCTGGAGCAGCTGGCCCAGTATATCGCCTGCGGTCTGGACCCCCAGAAGAGCATCCTGTTCATCCAGAGCCACGCGCCCCAGCACGCGGAGCTGGGCTGGATTCTGGGCTGCTACACCCAGTTCGGCGAGCTGAGCCGCATGACCCAGTTCAAGCAGAAGTCCCAGCAGCACGCCGACAACATCACCGCGGGATTGTTTACCTATCCCGTGTTGATGGCGGCGGACATCCTGCTGTATCAGGCGGATCTGGTGCCGGTGGGCGAAGACCAGCGCCAGCACGTGGAGCTGACCCGGGACATCGCCCAGCGCTTCAACGGCGTCTACGGTGAGACCTTTGTCCTGCCGGAGGCCTTCATCCCCCAGATGGGCGCCCGCGTCATGAGCCTGGGCAATCCCGAGAACAAGATGAGCAAGTCCGACCCCGAGGGCTGCGTGTTCATCATGGATAAGCCGGAGGTCATCCAGCGGAAGTTCAAGCGGGCCGTGACGGACAGCGAGATGGCCGTGAAGTACGACAAGGACAACAAGCCCGGCGTCTCCAACCTGCTGACCATCTACTGCGCCGCCACCGGCAAGAGCATGGAGGAGGCCGAGGCGGAGTTCGCCGGCCAGGGCTACGGCGTGTTCAAGCCCGCCGTGGGCGAGGCCGTCATCGAGCTGATGCGCCCCATCCGGGAGGAGGCCGAGCGCCTGATGGGCGACAAGGCCTATCTGGAGAGCGTGTACCGCGACGGTGCCCAGCGCGCCCAGCGCATGGCCCAGAAGACCCTCTCCAAGGTCCAGCGCAAGGTCGGTTTTGTCGCCCGCTGACGGAGGGGAGACATGCCATTTGAAAATCAGCTGATCGCCTATGTGGTGCTGGCGCTGCTGGTGGCGCTGGTGGTCAGCTTCCTGACGACGCCGGTGGTCAAGACCTTCGCCTACAAGGTCGGGGCCATCGACGTCCCCAAGGACGCCCGCCGCATGCACAAGGTGCCCATCCCGCGGCTGGGCGGCCTGGCGATTTTCATCGGGTTCATGGTCAGCATCCTGCTGTTTGTGAACATCCGGGGCAACCAGCAGATGCAGAGCATCCTGCTGGGGGCCGTCATCATCGTGGTGCTGGGCGTGGTGGACGACATCATGGCCCTGCCCGCTATGCTTAAATTCGTGGTCCAGATCGTGGCGGCCCTGATCCCCGCGCTGAACGGCGTCACGATCCTGGCTTTCTCCAACCCCAACATTTTCTCGGACAAGCTGTACTGGGTCCTGGGGGGCCTCTCCGTGCCCTTCACGGTGATCTGGATCGTGGCCATCACCAACTCCGTGAACCTGATCGATGGCCTGGACGGACTGGCGGACGGCGTTTCCGCCATCTCCGCCACCACCATGCTGGTCATCGCTCTGCTTTGCGCCGAGTCCCAGGTGGCCATCGTCATGGCGGCGCTGGTGGGGGCGTGCGTTGGGTTCATGCCCTATAACCTGAACCCCGCCAAGATGTTCATGGGGGACACCGGAGCGACCTTTCTGGGCTATATCCTGGCCACTATGTCCATCCAGGGCCTGTTCAAGTACTACGCGGTCATCTCCTTCGTGGTGCCATTCCTGATTTTGGGCCTGCCGATCTTCGACACAGCCTTTGCCTTCATCCGGCGCATCGCCCACGGCCAGAGCCCCATGCACGCGGACCGGGGCCACATCCACCACCGCCTCATCGACATGGGATTGAACCAGAAGCAGGCGGTGGCGACGCTGTATGTCATCTCCGCCATTCTGGGCCTCTCCGCCGTGGTGCTGACCACCGGCGGCGAGCAGAAGGCCATGCTCTTCTTTGTGGCGCTGTGCATTGTGGCGGCGGTGGCCGCCCGGGTGGTGTTCCCCAAGGAGGTCAAGGAGGAGCTCCGGGAGGAACTGGAGGAGCTGAAGGACCACGGACACCACCAGGAAGAGAAGAAAGACGAGGAGCCGTAAATGGACAAGCTTCGTATCATGAGTGTGTTTGGCACCCGGCCGGAGGCCATCAAGATGTGCCCCCTGGTGCGGGAGCTTGCCGCCCGGTCGGAGGTGGAGAGCCTCTGCTGTGTCACCGCCCAGCACCGCCAGATGCTGGACAGCGTACTGGAGGTCTTTCGCCTGAAACCGGACTGGGACCTGGACATTATGACCCCCCGGCAGACTCTGTCCACCATCACCAGCAAGTGCCTGCTGGGCATGGACGAGGCCATCGACGCCCTGAAACCGGACATGATCCTGGTCCACGGCGACACCTCCACCACGTTCGCCGGGGCCCTGTCCGCTTTCTACCATCAGGTCCCCGTGGGCCATGTGGAGGCCGGCCTGCGGACCTATGACAAGTATTCCCCCTTTCCGGAGGAGATGAACCGCAAGCTGGTCTCCTCCATCGCGGACCTGTATTTCTGCCCCACGGTGAACAACAAAAACAACCTCCTGAAAGAGGGCGTCACCAGGGGGTTGTTCGTAACCGGAAACACGGTCATCGACGCATTGAAGACCACGGTGCGGCAGGACTATCGGTTTTCCACCGACGAGCTGAACCGCCTGCCCTACGGTGAGAAGAAGATCATCCTGGTCACCTGCCACCGGCGGGAGAACTACGGCGAGCCGATGAGAAACATCATGCTGGCCCTGCGGCAGATCGCGGAGGAGAACGAAGACGTGGAGCTGGTGTACCCTGTCCACCTGAGTCCGGTGGTCCGGGAGGCGGTGGACACCTATCTGCGGGGCGCGCCCCGGGTCCACCTGATCGACCCGCTGCCCGCCGACGAGATGCACAACCTGATGGCCCGCTGCTATCTGGTGCTGACGGACTCCGGCGGATTGCAGGAGGAGGCTCCCGCTCTGGGCAAGCCCGTTCTGGTGATGCGCCGGGAGACGGAGCGGCCGGAGGCCGTGGAGGCCGGCACGGTACGTCTGGCCGGCGTAGTGCAGGACGACATCGTCACCATGGCGGAGCGCCTGATTCGGGACAGGACGGCCTACGCGAAGATGGCCCACGCGGTGAACCCCTATGGCGATGGCAACGCCTGCCGCCGCATCGCGGATGCCATTTTGTGGCACTTCGGACGGGGAGGGAAGCCCACCGATTATCAGCCTGTGTAACACGCCCACAGGGGAAGGAGGGCCGGCGTGGACAAACGGAATCTGAACTGGATCACCTGGGGATTCATCATCCTGACCGTGCTGGTGGTCATTGTGATGCTGGGCAGCACGCTGCACCGGACCTCCCACATCACCCTGCCGTCGTCGGATACCTCCACGGAGCTGGCCACGGACGACCCCGGCACCGGCGGCGATATGCTGACGGTGGTGGAGGTCACGCCGGAGACGGTCCAGTACGCCATTGCGACGCTGGCCCGGCCGGAGGCGTATTCCCGCACCATCACCATCGAGCAGTTCTGGAGCGGCGGCAGCGGCACCTATGAGATCACCGTGACGGTCAACGGCCCCTGGACCCGCACGGACCGCGCCATGCCCGACGGGCGCGTGCGCCATACCATCACCGGCGAGGGGACCACCTATGTCTGGTACAACAGCGAGGAGGCGGTCTATCAGGCCCCGGCGGGGGAGATCTCCGCCGACAACGAGCAGTCCATCCCCACTTACGAGGACATTCTGGAGCTGCCGGTGGAGGAGATCACGGCGGCGGATTACCGCGCCATCACCGGATTGAACTGCATCTATGTGGAGACGGCGGAGTCGGAGGACGGCTACGCCCTGCGGTATTGGGTCAGCGTGGACACGGGCTTGCTGGTGGCGGCGGAAAAGCTGCTGGACGGCGAGCCGGTCTACCGGATGGGCGCCCCGGCCGTGGACCAGACGGCGCCGGCGGCATCGCAGTTCACCCTACCGGACGGAACGGTTCTGCTGTAAGGAAAAGGGAAGAGGCCGGAGCGCTGTGCGCTTCGGCCTTTAAAATGTGTCAAACGGGCTTGCCGTGGAGACGGCAAGCCCATTCCCATTCACACATAGGGCACGATCATGGACGCCACCAGCGCCACGACCATGACCACCACCAGCACGATGGCAATGACACGCGTCACATTCTTTTTCACTTCGGCTCCTCCTTTGTCAGGATCTTTCGGATGCTTTTCTCCGCCTTGCTGCGGGGCAGCATCAGCTCGTGCCCGCAGCCCAGGCACCGGAGTTTGATATCCATGCCCACCCGCAGGATCTCCCATTGGGTGCTGCCGCAGGGATGGGCTTTTTTCAATTCCACCTTGTCGTGCAGATGCAGGTCCATACGCGCCTCCTGTCAATCCGTGGTTTTCCGCTGCATATAGTAGTCTATCAAATGTCACGCCGCCGTCAGCGGCAGATAAGGATGCGATTAATGATGCCGGAAAACAACCTGTTCCCGCCGGAGGGACTGCGCCCTGCCACTGTTTACACGCTTTCCGACCTGAAAGCCGCCGCGGGGAGCGGCGCTATCCTGGAGGGCACCGTCCAGCGGTGCGACACCAGCCATACCCTGCACTTCTCTCTGAACGGCATTGCGGCGCAGATGCCCCGGCAGGAGGTCACCGCCTCCTGGATCAGTGGCGCCAGCCGGGATATTGCCGTGTTATCAAGAGTTGGCAAGCAAACCTGCTTTACAGTAACAGATGTCCGCGCCGATGGAAGGGGGGCGCCCGTCGCCCTCCTGTCGCGCCGCGTGGCGCAGGAAAAAGCCATGGACTACTTCCTGGAGCATCTGGAGCCGGGGACGGTCCTGACCTGCCGGGTGACCCGGCTGGAGCCCTTCGGCGCGTTCGTGGACATCGGCTGCGGTATCGTCGCCATGCTGCCCATCGAGCACATCTCCGTCTCCCGCATCTCCCATCCGAAGGAGCGGTTCCGGGAGGGGCAGAAAATTCTGGCGGCGGTGTGGTCCATTGACCGGGAAAACCGCCGCGTCACCCTGACCCACCGGGAGCTGCTGGGTACCTGGATGGAGAACGCCAGCCGCTTCGCCCCCGGCGAGACGGTGCGGGGCACTGTCCGCAGCGTGAAGGAGTACGGCAGCTTCATCGAGCTGGCCCCCAACCTGTCCGGTCTGGCGGATACGAAGGCGGGCCTGCTGCCCGGCGACGGGGTCTCCGTCTTTATCAAGAGTATCCGCCCGGAGCGGATGAAAGTCAAGCTCCAGGTCATAGAAAAGCTGCCGCCTGACGACGGGCGGTCGCCGCTCCAATACCAGATCACCGACGGCAAACTGGACCGCTGGGTCTACTCTCCGCCCAACTATGAAAAGCCGCCGGTGGAGACGGACTTCACAGCTCCTTCCCCTTGATCTTCTCCCAATAGGCCCTGGCGGCCTGCTCCGTCTTGTTGTCGCCCCACTCGTAGTAGCGGACGCCCTTCAGCGCGTCGGGCAGGTACTGCTGGTCCACCCAGTGGCCGGGGAAGCCGTGGGGGTAGAGGTAGCCCTGCTCCCGCTCCATGCCGGTGGAGTCCGCGTGGACGTTTTGCAGCTCCCGGGGGACGTCTCCGGTCCTGCCGGCCCGCACGTCCGCCCGGGCGCGGGAGATGCCCTCCACCACGCTGTTGGACTTGGGGGCGGTGGCCAGAAGGATGGCCGCTTGGGCCAAGGGGAGCTGGGCCTCCGGCAGCCCCAGCTGCATCGCTGTGTCCACGCAGGATTTGACGATGGATACAGCCTGGGGATAGGCCATGCCGATGTCCTCACTGGCGGAGCACAGAAGCCGCCGGCAGGGCGTGACCAGGTCTCCGGCCTCCAAAAAGCGGGCCAGATAGTGCAGCGCCGCGTCCGGGTCGCTGCCCCGCAGGGACTTCATCAGGGCCGAGGCAATGTCATACATGGCGTCCCCGCCTTTGTCGTACCGCATCGCGCTGCGCTGAGCGGTTTGTAAAGCGTCATCCCTTGTCAGATAAAGCTTGCCCGTTTTCGGCACCGCCGCCTGACATAGCAGTTCCACCGCGTTGATGGCCTTGCGGACGTCGCCGCCGCAGGCTGTGGCGATCTGTAAGGGCACGCCCTCCTCCCAGTCCAGGGGGAGCTCGCTGCGCGTCTGTTCGATCTTCAACGCCCGCAGAACGGCGGGCTCCGCCTCCTGGGGGGAGATCGCCTTGAACTCAAACACCGTGCTGCGAGACAGCAGGGCGCTGTAGACGTAAAAGTACGGGTTCTCCGTGGTGGAGGCGATCAGCGTCAGCTTGCCGTTCTCCATGAACTCCAGCAGGCTCTGCTGCTGCTTTTTGTTGAAATACTGGATCTCGTCCAGATACAGCAGCACGCCGCCGGGGGCCAGCAGGGTCCCCACATCGGCGATGATGTCCTTGATATCCTGCAAAGACGCCGTGGTGGCGTTGAGCCGGTACAGGGTCTTGTTGGTCTTCTCCGCGATGATGTTGGCGATGGTGGTCTTGCCCGTGCCGGAGGGCCCGTAGAACACCATGTTGGCGTCGGTGCCCTTTTCGATCAGGCGGCGCAGCAGTGCGCCGGGGGCCAGCAGGTGCCGCTGTCCCACCACTTCATCCAAGGTTTTCGGGCGGATCTCATCCGCCAAAGGCCGCTGCATGGCGCACGCTCCTCTCTTTTACATCTCATCTGCCTGGGCTACTTGGTGAACAAACAGTAACGTATCGGATTCCTCCGTCGCATATTTCATAAGACTGAGGGGGAATGCTAAAAGCGTCCAAATCAGATACCAGCATATCAAAAAAATATTTCTGCTTCTCATGATAAAATAAAGGAATAAAAGAAACGGCAGCCATCTAATGAGGCTGATTTTTTCCGAAAACCGCAGTCTTCCCTCAATGACGGTGTGTCCATCCTCCGTCAGGATTTTCCCGGCAAAGTGTCTCTGACCGGATATTTTCCGGTGCTTGCAGATTTTCTGCACCCAAAAGGTGTTCCCGGATACATTTCCGATCATCTGCTCCTTGCTGAGGAAACTCCCGCCTCCCCTGGGGCTGCGCGCAACTGTTATGTGGGCCAAGATCCGCCGCTTGAGTTCCTCTTCGCTGAAACGGGATTCCATGCGCATGAGACCCACCCCCATTCGTTGCCACTGGCATTTTACCACAAAGAAACATGTTTGACCAGCGTTTGATGAAAAAGCATTTTGTGTGTTGCGATTTTTAATTTTCCTCTCGCCAACAGGCGGATTTTGTGGTATCCTGTCGGCGTGAGGTGACTGCCATGAAATCCAAGGCCGCCGTCAAGCGGATCATTGAAACGCTGAAGGGCGTCTATCCGGACGCCCTGTGCTCCCTGCAATATGAGAAGGACTACGAGCTGCTGTTTGCCGTGCGGCTCTCCGCACAGTGCACCGACGAGCGGGTCAACAAGGTGACTCCGGCGCTGTACCAGCGCTTTCCGACGCTGGAGAGCTTTGCCCAGGCCGACCCCAGGGAGGTGGGGGAGTACATCCACTCCTGCGGCTTCTACAACGGGAAAGCCAGGGACATCGTGGCCTGCGCCCAGCAGCTGATCGAAAAGCACGGCGGCAGGGTCCCCGGCACCATGGAGGAGCTGACCGCCCTCCCCGGTGTGGGGCGCAAGACCGCCAACCTGATTCTGGGGGACATCTTCGGCCAGGAGGGCTACGTCTGCGACACCCACTGCATCCGCATCACCGGGCGGCTGGGCATCACGGACGGCTCCAAGGACCCCCTTCAGGTGGAAAAACAGCTGCGCCAGTCCATCCCGCCCAGGGAGTCCAACAACTTCTGCCACCGGATGGTGCTGTTTGGCCGGGAGACCTGCACCGCCCGCAGCCCCAAGTGCGAGGGCTGCCCGCTGCGGAAGGACTGCGACACCGGAAAAGCCGCCGCAAAATAATGCCAGCCATTTGTGCCTGCGCCAAAGCGCAGGCACTTTTTTGCGCCCGCCCTCATATACTGACTTGGAACGCAAAGAATACGCCATGCGCTTAGGAGGTACTATGGACGAAAACACGGCGCGGCTGGCCAAACAGCTGCAGAGCAACCCGGCGATGCTCCGGTCCCTGATGCAGTCCCGGGACGGGCAGGCCCTGCTACAAATGCTGACCCAGGGGGATCGGGGGGCGGGCCTCCAGCGGGCCGTCCAGTCCGCCACCAGGGGCGACACCTCGGAGATGGTGCGGCTGGTGAATCAGATCATGCAGAGCCCCGGCGGCGCGGAGCTGGTGGACCGCATCAACAAGGCGGTCCAGAAGTAATCAGGAGAAGGGCGGTGGGGACGCGTGGCGGAATTCGATGACAAACTGAACAGCCTGCTGTCCAACCCGGACGCCATGGCGCAGATCATGCAGATGGCGCAGTCCCTCTCCGGCGGCGGACAGGAGCAGGCCCCGCCCTCCCCTCCGCCGCAGCAGCCGCGGACCCAGCAGCCGGCGTCCGCTGTCTCCTGGTCGGGCCAGGGGCAGCAGGCCGGCCCTCAGCCGTCTCAGGGCGGAGACATCCTCTCCTCTCTCACCGGCGGGATGGACCCCAAGCTGATGATGAAGCTGCTGCCTCTGATTCAGGAGCTGGGCGGACAGCAGGACTCCAACGCCCGCCAGCTGCTCTACGCCCTGCGGCCCTATCTGAAGCCGGAGCGGCAGGACAAGATCGAGCGGGCGCTCCAGCTGGCGCGTCTGTTCCACTTGGGGAAGAAATTCCTGGCGGGCTGGGAGGGATGAGGGATGTATAACCGCTATATCCGCAACGACAACGGCTCCTACACCCGCATCCCCCAGGAGGACCCGCCCAGGACCCAGCCCTCCGAGGAAGGGACGCGGCAGGAGAACCGCCAGCCCTCCCCGGAGCCGGAGAAGCGGGAGCGCGGGGACGGGAGGATGCCCGCCGGACCTTCGCCGTCCTTTGGCGGCGGGCCGGGCCATCTGACCGACGGACTCAGCAGCTTCCTGCGGCACGTTCTGGACCAGCTCCACCTGGACCATGTGGACACCGGGGACCTGCTGCTGTTGATTCTGCTGTTCTTCCTGTTCCGGGAGGACGCGGACGAGGAGCTGCTGGTATCCCTGGGCCTGCTTTTGATCTTGTGAGAAGGGCCCCCGCCTGTCGGGTAGACTGACAGGCGGGGGCTTTGCGGCGCGGAGGCTGCGGCTTACCGCCTGCGGGACGCGCGGGCCAGCCCCAAACAGATCAGGACGCCGAAGAGGAAGGGTACAGCCAGGAGGAACGCGGTGGAGGGCGGCGCACTGCACCCACCGTATCTGCCGCAGTAGACAAGCCCGGTGTATTCCGAGGCCACCGTCGCGCACATGGTGTGGGACAGCAGCAGGGCCAGGACCAGAAAGAGCCGGGAGAGCTTGGGATGATCTCGCATAAAAAGCCTCACTTTCCAAAAGACGTGGGCCGGAGCGGTCGGATCGGACCGGGACGGGAGCAGTTTCATAAGAAGACCGCCTATTTTTTGCTTCGCAGGAGCAGGCCGGCGCCTGCCGCCAGGGCCGCCGCGCAGAGGACCGCCAGGATGCCGGAGCCGTTCAGCGTCACCGCCGACGAGGCGTCCAGCCGCGCCGCGGCGGCGGGGGAGAAGGCCGCGGTCAGGCCCCAGAGCAGCAGCCCGCCCACGCCCAGCAGACAGAGCAGCAGTCCCACGGCAAAGCCGCGCTTAGGCGCGGGCGCCGTGCCTGGCCGGACCGTCATTTCTGCCGGTTCCGGCGCGTCCTCCAGCAGCAGGTAGTCCGTGGTGACGCCGTAGAGCCTGCTGAGGGCCGCCAGCTTGTCCGCCTCCGGCACCGACTGGCCGCCCTCCCATTTACTGACGGCCTGCCGGGAGACGCCCAGCCGCTCCTGAGAGAGGCCGCTTTGCCGCCGGAGATTGTATAGCTTTTCTGACAGCTTCATGGGGAATCCTCCTGAATTAATCCTACCAAACTTCTTTTTTCCTTACTATACCCCGGACCTTCCATTTCCGCAACCGCCGGTTGCAGTTTTGCCTCCGCCCCGTTTTTGCGACTGGTTTTACGGGGAGCCTGCCCTATAATAAACTGCGTTGACGAAAGGGGGGCGGGCCATGACGGTGATCTATGTGGACAGTGTGTTCGTGCTGAACGCGACCATGGACTACCTGCTGTTTCTGGTCACCGCCCGGCTGGCGGGGGTGCCGCTGCGGCGGAGGCGGTACCTGCTGGCGGCGGTGGCGGGCGGGGCCTATGCCGTGGCGGTGTTCCTGCCGGGCGGCGCCTTTCTGGCCGCCACCCCGGCCAAGCTGGCAGTGGGCGTGCTGCTTTCCCTGCTGGCCTTCGGCGGGGAGGAAAAGCTGCTGCGGCTGACCCTGCTGCTGTTCGCCATCGCCTGCGCCCTGGCGGGCTGCGTGCTGGCCCTCGGGCTGCTGGCGGGCAGCGCGGTCCCGGCGGTAAACGGCGTTTTTTACACGGACGTGGACGCCAAGGTCCTGCTGGCGGCGGGCACCGCGGCCTATCTGGTCCTGACGGTGGTGTTCCGGGCGGCGGCCCGCCACGGGCTCGGCGGGGAGCTGCTGCCGGTGCGGGTCTGCATCGGCGGGCGCGTGACAGAGCTGACCGCCCTGTGGGACAGCGGCAATTCCCTGCGGGACCCGGTGGGGGGCCAGCCGGTGCTGGTGACGGCCCCCGGCACCCTGGAGGGCAGCCTGCCCCGGGAGCTGCGCCGCCTGCTGACGCCGGTGGGACTTCGATCTCCGGCGGATATTCTGGAGCCGGCGCGGCGGGCGGCTCCGGAGCTGCGGCCCCGGCTGCTGCCGTATCACACGGTGGGGATGCCCGCCGGACTGCTGCTGGCGGTGCGGACGGATTGGGTGGAAATTGCCGGGACGCGGCGGGCAGGCGTTGCGGTGGCGCTGTCGCCCACGGCGTTGGGAACAGGCTACACGGCCCTGTGGGGCGGCGAAGTGAGAAAGGGAGGAAGCCATGAACATTTTGCGGGAAAAGCTGCGGCGGCTGCTGGGGCGGCTGGGGCTGCTGCCGGGGGCGGGGGTCCACTACATCGGCGGCAGCGACACCCTGCCGCCGCCGCTGACAAAGGAGCGGGAGACGGAGCTGCTGGCCCGGCTGGAGGAAGAGGATGCCCGGAAGGAGCTGATCGAGCATAACCTGCGGCTGGTGGTGTACATCGCCCGGCGGTTTGAGAACACGGGCATCAATATCGAGGACCTGATCTCCATCGGCACCATCGGCCTGATCAAGGCGGTGGGGACCTACCGGACGGATAAGAACATCAAGCTGGCAACCTACGCCTCCCGGTGCATTGAGAACGAGATATTGATGTACCTGCGGAAAAACGCCAACCGCAAGGGAGAGGTCTCCTTTGACGAGCCGCTGAACACCGACTGGGACGGCAACGAGCTGCTGCTGTCCGACGTGCTGGGCACCGAGGCGGACGTGGTGATGCGGCCCATCGAGGAGGACGTGGACCGCTCGCTGCTGGCGGCGGCCATCAATATCCTCTCGCCCCGGGAGAAGCAGATCATCACATTGCGCTTTGGCCTGGGCGGCGGCAGGGAGCAGACCCAGAAGGAGGTGGCGGACCAGCTGGGCATCTCCCAGAGCTACATCTCCCGGCTGGAAAAGCGCATCATCTCCCGGCTGAAAAAGGAGATTTTGCGGCTATCCTGACCCTTGACAATCCAAAACGGGTATACTATACTAGCTAAGTAATATCGAAAACTGCGAGGATGGGAAGCAGTACCCGGTTCGTGAAAGCCAAGAGAGGGCGCGGATGGTGGGAGCGCCTGTGAAGCGGCCGGAGAAGTCGTCCCGGAGCATTGGGCTGAAAGTATAGTAGGCCGCAACGGAATCCCTCCGTTACCGGGGAGGGGCGTGGAAGCGCCCATGAGTGCGGGACTTTCCCGAATCCAGGTGGTACCACGGACAGCTTTGTTCGCCCTGAGCCGAAAGGCTCGGGGCGTTTTTATTGGGAGGACTGCAGTGGAACGGTTTGTGTTTGAAGGGACAGTTCGGGAATTTGACGTGGCCGCTGAGCAGAACATCCTGCTGCGGTGGATGGAACAGCGAAAAGGGGAGTGGCTCATCACAGTTGGTTTCTGTTTCGTGATGCTCCTTGGCGGCGTGTTTCTGGCTGTGACGGGCGAGGGCCCTCTATGGCTGCTCATGATATTGGGCATGGATGCTGTTTTACTGGCTGGGGCAGCCTGGAATGAATATCGGGGCGGAGACCTGGGAACGGTGCTGGCAATGCAGTACGGCGGCGACCTCAAGCCAACGGCGGAAAGTGACGCTCAGCTGATGCGCCTGACATTCCAGGGGGATACCTGCCTGATTGCCCGCTCCGGAGCGGAGATTGGCACCTGGGAATGTGAAAGACTGAAGCGCGCCAGTGAGAGCGACACCACGTTTCTTCTGCGCCGGGGCGCAAAATACGGCTGGAGCACGTTGACTGTCCCCAAAACGCATCTAAAAGAGGGAAATCTTGCGGATTTTCGGAAGTATTTGGATGCCCGCCTGAAAGGGCGGCGCACCGTGCGGTATTACGCCATTCCGGAGCGGCTGCAAAAGCGGCTGGAAAAGGCGCGAAAGCCGATATATCAAAAAATAGGAAGAATGGAATCAATCAGTTCACAGAATAGGAGAGAACACACATGAACAAAGAACTGCCCAAGGTGTATGAGCCCCAGCAGGTGGAGTCCCGCATCTACAAAATGTGGGAGGACCACGACTGCTTCAACGGCGACCCCGATCCCAAAAAGAAGCCCTTCTCCATCGTCATGCCGCCCCCCAACGTCACGGGCCAGCTCCACATGGGCCACGCTCTGGACTCCACCCTCCAGGATATCCTGACCCGCTTCAAGCGGATGCAGGGCTACTCCACACTGTGGCTGCCCGGCACCGACCACGCCGGCATCGCCACCCAGATCAAGGTGGAGGAGGAGCTGCGGGTCAAGGAGGGCAAGACCCGCTATAACCTGGGCCGGGAGAAGTTCCTCCAGCGCGTCTGGGAGTGGAAGGAGAAGTACGGCGGCCGCATCGTGGAGCAGCAGAAGAAGCTGGGCGTCTCCTGCGACTGGAGCCGCTCCCGCTTCACCATGGACGACCGCTGCGCCAAGGCCGTCCGGGAGACTTTCTGCGAGCTGTACGACAAGGGCCTGATCTACAAGGGCAGCCGCATCATCAACTGGTGCCCCCACTGCACTACCGCCTTGTCTGACGCGGAAGTTGAGTATGTGGACAAGCCCGGCCACCTGTGGCACATCCGCTACCCCCTGGCCGACGGCTCCGGCGACCTGGTGGTGGCCACCACCCGCCCCGAGACCATGATGGGCGACACCGGCGTGGCCGTGAATCCGGAGGACGAGCGCTTCAAGCACCTGATCGGCAAGACCTGCATCCTGCCCATCATGAACCGGGAGATCCCCATCGTGGGCGACGAGTACTGCG
>CABSFC010000020.1 GCA_902476875.1 uncultured Oscillibacter sp.
CGCCGCGGCCAGCGCCGCGCAGGTGCCGGTGGTGTAGCCGCAGCGCAGACGGCGCTGGCCGCTGCGGATGTAGTGTTCAAAAGCCATGGCGCAGTTTGCTCTCCAGATGGGCCCGGTACATCGCCTGCACCGCCGGGAGCATCCCGAGCCCCCGCAGGGTGCAGCGAACGGTGTAGCCCTCCGCCGTCAGCCGGGAGGCCCAGCTGTCCGCGTCCGCGCCGGCCATATCGCGCACGACGTGGTCCCCGGCCGCCAGCATCAGCGGCACCAGGTGGACCCGCTTCCCGCCGCCCGCCAGCTGGCGGGAGACGTCCTCGTAGGCCGGCCAGCCCTCCACGGTCCCCACCAATACGTCCTCCCGGCCGGCCAGCTGGAACGCCAGCTGCAGGGCGGGGTACACTGCGTTGGCAAAGTGGTCCGTTCCGTGGCCGAACAGGACCAGCGTCTCCTCCCGGCAGGGGGGATACTCCTCCGACAGAGCGACCGCCAGCGCCTTGATATCCGCCGTGTCCGCCAGCAGCGGATCGCCGGTCAATATCTCCATGTCCCCCCGGGACATCCGCACATTCTCCCGCATTTCGTCATATTCTCGCCCGGAGACCACCAGGGTGGGCTGCGCCACCACCCTCCGTACGCCCTGCCGCTTCAGGTCCTCCATGGCCCCGAACACGTCCGGCACCGTCTCTCCCCGCTCCGCCAGGACGCGGCGGACCGTGGGGCTGGTGAAGGCGCGGACGAACAGCCGGTCCCCCGCGGCCTCCCGCAGTACGTTCTCCACCGCCGTGATGCTCTCCCGCGCGGCGTCCACCGTGGTCCCAAAGCTGACACATATGACTGCCTTTTTCATGCTCCCACCTGTTCCCTTCTGTTTTTCATCCTGTTACCAAGAAAAGCAATGGCCGCGGCGTCCTGACGACTGCCGCGGCCGATATTCCCGCAACAAAGAAGAGCAGCACCGCTTCCACGGCCCTGCCTCCGATCCCGCAAGGTAGGTCTCCTGACTCGCGCTGCGGAGCCTGCCGCTCCATCGGCCTCTCCCCCACCTTCTCAGATCGCTCCAATGGCGAACTCGCGTTCAACGCCCCGCGGGCGCTTAGGGGAAGCCTCACGCATACAGTGTCGGTCACGCTCCGGGCTCTCACCGGATTTCCTCATCCCCGCGTCTCCGGGAGACGCGGAGTCACCCTGCGCCGTCCGGCCGCCCGCCCTTTTCAAGCTACCGGAATGGTAGTATTTTAGCATAAATACCGCCGGTAGTCAACGGCGGCAGGCCGTGGGACCCGCCGCGAACACATCAGAAAAGGGCGGGGCGCCGAAAGGCGCCCCACCCCTTGCCCGTGCGATGCTGTCGCGATGAAAACAGGGGGAACCCGGGCCCGCTACGCCTCCCGGCTTCCCGCAAAGCCCGCTCCAGACCCGCCGCCGAAGCCGCCGGCGGCAGGCAGCCTCTCCGGCTCTCCGCCGGTCAGGTCCGAAAAAGCCCCGGCCACGGACTGCGCGCAGCCGTGGCCCCGCCTGTGGTACCGGTACGCCAATACACAGCGGTCCATACGCTCAGTCCTCCCGGTCCTTTTCCATCATGATGTCCAGAATGACCTTGTCCGTCTCCGTCATGCCCGGCGTGCTGACCCGGCCCATGTTGCGGATGGCCTGCTCCGGCGTGGCGCCGCAGATGCCGTCGGTGGACTGGAGCACCACGCCGCTCATGGACAGGTACGCGCACATCAGGGCGGCGTTGGTGGCGGTGGCCAGCTTCAGCGCGCAGCCGATCTTGCCGCCGTCGCAGATCATGCCGGTCAGGTTGCCGCTCATGTTGATGATGGCGTGGCCGATCTGCTCGTCGGTGCCGCCCATCAGCCACACCATGGAGGCGGCCGCCGCCGTGGCGGCGGAGACGCCGCAGCCGCAGGTGGCGGACAGCTTTCCGGTGAAGGACTTGATGTAGACGTTCAGCACGTGGGAGAAGGCCAGGGCCTTTTCCAGCCGCTCCGTGGAGGAGCCCAGGTGCTTCGCCATCTCCACCACGGGGATGATGGCGGTGATGCCGTGGTTGCCGCTGCCGGCGCTGCTCATGACGGCGTAGGGGCAGCCGCTCATCCGGCCCTCGGCGCTGCTGGCCACCCGAAGCATGGTGCGGCTGAACAGGTTGTCGCCCATGGTGCCAGCCGTCAGCTGGTCCTGCAGGGCGGAGGCGATGCCGATGCCCAGCTGGTGGTCCAGGCCGAAGTCGGCCAGTTTTTCGTTCATGTCCATACCGTCCAGCATGAAGGCCAGCTCCGCCTCGCCGCACTGGTCCACCACGGCCCTGATCTCCGCCACAGTCATGGGCATCAGGCGGGCGTGGATGTCGTCCGGCGTACTGGCGCTGTACGGCTTCTCCAGCAGGACCTCGTTGTTCCGCTTGGTGAGGATGATGTTGGAGTGGGTGCCCCGGATCTCGCTGATGCCAATGCCGGCGGTGGTGATGATCTCGGCCCGGGCGTACAGCTGGGTCTCGTCGTGCTTGATCATGACGATGACATGGCGGGCCTCCACCAGCTCGATGGCCCGCCGGCTGACCTGGTCGTCGATATCCTCCAGCAGCTGCAGGCCCTTTTCCGGGTTGCCCATGCAGGCGCCCAGGGCGGCGGCGTATTTCAGGCCCACTCTGGAAAAGCCGGGGATGCCGACGCTCATGCCGTTTTTGTAGATGCCGGGATTGACCTCCAGCTTGACGGAGACGACCTCCCCGCCAATGGCGTGGTACGCGTCGGCGGCGGCCAGGGCCGCGCACACCGGCTCCGTGCAGCCCAGCGCCGGAACGACCTCCTGGCGCAGCAGTGTCAGCAGTTCTTCTTTCGTGATCATAAAAAGCTCCTTCCCCGCGGATGTGATCGGCGGTTTGTTCTCAGCAGAGATAGAAGCAATTTTTATGCCAGATCACACGCTGCCAAAAAGCCGCATTTTCCGACAACGCCCTTGAAAAAAGTGGATAAGTATGTCAAAATGGTTAAAGTTAATTGGTCAAACGGAGGGCAGCCTATGGAAAAGAAAAAAATCTCCATCATCGCCCTGGACCCCCGGGCCGCGCGGTCCTATGGGCGGGACGTGGAGAGTCTGTTCGGCGAGGTGGCGGATGTCTCGGTGTTTTCCGTCATGGACGGCTCGGCCATGGGCGTTCTGGAGCGGGCGGACCTGTTCGCGGCCTCCACAGACGCTTTCGGCTCGGCGGAGGAGCTGGCCCGCCACGTCCCCATGGGCTGCCAGACCATGGCCATCGAGACGTCCTTCCGGTGGCGCGAGCTGCGGAAGCTGAAGGAGCTTCCGGCGGGCAGCAGGGTGCTGTTCGTCAACATGACCCAGACCATGGCCCGGGAGGCCATCGCCCAGCTGGAGCAGCTTGGCATCAACCACGTCCGGTGGATTCCCTACTTCCCCGGTGGGAAGCTGGAGGAGGATGTCCACATCGCGGTGACGCCGGACGAGATGCGCTATGTCCCCGACCATATCGAGACCAGGATCGACCTGGGCCAGCGGGTCTGCACCTCCGGCATGATGATCGAGATCGCCCTGCGGCTGGGGCTGGAGCACCTGCTGGAGACGCCGAAATTTCAGGAGTACTTCCGCTCCATCGCCACCAATAATTACAGCTTTGACCAGATGTTCGCCCGCTCCATCCGGTTGGAGAGCCAGTTCCACATTTTAATGGAGAGCCTGGAGGACGGCGTCATCGGCGTCAATGAGAAGGGGGAGATCTTCGCCTGTAACCGCCACGCGGAGGAGATCACCCGGGCCGACGCCTCCCTGATCCAGGGAAAGCGGGGCGGCGAGGTCTTTCCCTACATCCCGTTCTCCGAATGTCTCCGGGAGAAGCGCGCGCTTCCCGCCAAGGTCACCCGGATCAACGGCGTCAACATCAGTATGGATGTGGTCCCGGTCGTCCGCCAGAAGGAGTGCATCGGCGCCTTCGCCATTTTGCAGAAGTTCAACGACGTGGAGGTCCGCCAGAGTGAGCTGCGGAATCAGCTGTTCCACAAGGGGTACTACGCAAAGTACGGCTTTGAGGACGTGATCGGCCAGTCCCCCGCCATCCTGCGGACCAAGGAGGTCCTGCGGCGGATGGCCGTCAGCGAGAGCCCCATCCTGCTGATCGGCGAGACCGGCACCGGCAAGGAGCTCTTCGCCCACGCGGTCCACCGGGCGTCCAACCGGCGGGACGGCCCCTTTGTGGCCATCAACGTGGCCGCCTTCCCGGAAAACCTGCTGGAGAGCGAGCTGTTCGGCTATGAGGAGGGCGCCTTCACCGGCGCCAAAAAGGGCGGACGGCCCGGCCTGTTCGAATTCTCCCACCAGGGCACGCTGTTCCTGGACGAGGTGGAGGGCATGAGCCTGCCCCTGCAGGTCAAGCTGCTGCGGGTCCTGCAGGAAAAGGAGGTCATGCGGGTGGGCGGCAACCGCATCATCCACATCGACGTCCGCATCGTGGCGGCCACCAACGAGTCCCTGGAGGAAAAGG
Source organism: uncultured Oscillibacter sp. (assembly GCA_902476875.1). Lineage (GTDB taxonomy): Bacteria > Bacillota > Clostridia > Oscillospirales > Oscillospiraceae > Oscillibacter. The sequence continues at coordinate 4,496 of CABSFC010000020.1, forward strand.
TGGCCGACGGCAGCTTCCGGCAGGACCTGTACTACCGCCTCAACACGCTGCCCATCGTCATTCCGCCTCTGGCGGAGCGGGACGACGATCTGTTTTTGCTGATGGACCACTTCCGGCAGGAGCTGCGCGGCGACTTCCACCTGACGCCGCCGGTCCGGGATTTCCTGCGGCACTACCGCTGGCCCGGCAACATCCGGGAGCTGCGGAACGTGGTGGAGTACTTCATCTATACCGGCCACCGGGAGATCACCGTGGACGACCTGCCGCCCACGGTGCTCCGCGGCCGCTGGAAGCCGCCCGCTCCCGCGCCGTCAGCCCCCCGCGCGGAGGCAGTCTCCCCGGCCCAGGAGACGGACGCGTTTTGGTTCGTGCTGGAACAGCTCTACCAGGCGTCCCAGGAGCACCGGTCCATCGGGCGGGAAAAGCTGCTGCTGCAGGCAAGAGCGCGCTATCTGCCCCTGTCCCAGCAGGAGGTCCGGTCCATTCTGAACGATATGGCGGAGCGGGGCCTCGCCAGGGTCAGCAAGGGCCGCGGCGGCAGCCAGCTGACGCAGGCGGGCAGAGCTCTGTTCGAAAACGGTCAAAGATAGCAAAATTTATAACCAGAAAAACCAATAAAATTCGTCAAACCGCCCGGCTTCTGTGGGAGAACTTCCCCAGAGGTCGGGCGGTTTGACCCGTGGCACCGGAAAGCCCCCGTCAAAGCGCCAAAAAACTTTCGGGCGATTTTGTATGTTTCTCTGATTGCTTATTTTTTTCGAAAGCAACCGGCAAAGCCTTTTATTTTGGCACAATTTTTGCTTCATTGGTTTGCCATCAAGCAACCCGCAAAACGACGGCAGGAAGAAAGGAGTCCCTATGAAATACGATTTTGACCAGATCGTCGACCGCACGCACAACCTCTCCGCCAAGTACGACGAACGGAAGAAGAAGTTCGGCACCGACGACGTGATCCCCCTGTGGATCGCAGACATGGACTTTAAGACGGCCCAGCCCATCATCGACGCCCTGAAGGCCCGGGCGGAGGAGGGTATCTGGGGCTACACCGCCCGGCCCGACAGCTATTTTGAGGCCATCCGGGGCTGGCAGAAGCGCCGCAACGGCTGGGACGTGGACGTCTCCCGCATGAGCTTCTGCCTGGGCGTGGTCCAGACCCTCAGCGTGATGATCCGGCTGTACACGCCCCAGGGCGGCAACGTCCTGATCCAGACCCCCGTGTACAGCGAGTTCTACGACATGGCCGAGCTGGCCGGCCGGCACGTCATCGAAAACCAGATGGTGGAGCGGGACGGCAAGTGGACCGTGGACTGGGACGACTTCGAGGAGAAGCTCCGCAGCGCGGACATCTTCCTGCTGTGCAGCCCCCACAATCCCGTGGGCATCGTCTGGACGGAGGCGGAGCTGCGCAGGATGATGGAGCTGTGCCTGAAGCACCACGTCCTGGTGGTCAGCGACGAGATCCACTCCGACCTGGTATTCCACGGCAAAAAGCACATCCCCACCGCCTCCCTGTCCCCTGAGATCGCGGCCAACGTGGTCACCGGCATCTCCGGCACCAAGACCTTCAACCTGGCGGGCCTCCAGGCCAGCGCCGTGGTGTTCCCCAACGCCCACATGAAGACCATGTTCGACCGGTTCTGGATGAATATGGATATCCACCGCAACAACGCTTTCTCCGTCACCGCCATGGAGGCGGCCTTCAACGAGGGCGAGGAGTGGCTGGAGCAGCTGCTGCCCTACATCAGCGCCAACTTCGACTTCGTGGTGGACTACTGTGAAAAGCACATCCCGAAGATCAAAACCTACGCCCCCGACGCCACCTACCTGATGTGGCTGGACTGCCGCGCCCTGGGCCTGTCCAACCAGGAGCTCCATGACTTCATGATCCAAAAGGCCGGGTTGGGCCTGAACGACGGCTGCTCCTTCGGCCGCAGCCTGGACGGCTACATGCGGCTGAACGCCGCCTGCCCCCGCGGCGTGCTGGAGCAGGCCATGAAGCAGCTGGAGGCCGCCGTCAATACCCTGTGATCCAAATCCCCGCAAATAAAAATACAAAAGAGAAACGGAGATTTTATCATGTGTGCTCAGAAAACCAACGCCCCCTGCGGTCAGCGGAACAAGTCCCTGTGGGAACAGTATAAGCTGCCCATCCTGCTCCTCGGCGGTATCGCCATCGGCGCCGTCATCGGCGTCGCCGCCCCCTCCTTCGGCACCAAGCTCAAGCCCCTGGGCGACATCTTCCTGAACCTGATGTTCACCATCGTCGTCCCCCTGGTCTTCGCCTCCATCGCCTCCGCCGTGGGCGCCATGGTCAACATGAAGCGCCTGGGCAAGATCCTGGCCAGCACCATCGGCACCTTCCTGGTCACCGGCGCCATTGCCGGCGTGTGCGTCCTCATCTGGGTCAACCTGTTCAGCCCCTCCGCCGGCGCCAACATCGAGATGGGCACCGCCGAGATGGGCGAGATGCAGAGCGCCGCCGACATGCTGGTGGGCGCCCTGACCGTGGGCGATTTCAACCAGCTGCTGACCAAGTCCAACATGCTGCCCCTGATCATCTTCTCCATCATCTTCGGCTTCTGCGTGTCCGCCTGCGGCGGCGAGGAGAGCCCCATGGGCAAGTGGCTGACCAACCTGAACGAGGTCATCATGAAGTTCGTCGGCGTTATCATGAAGTTCGCCCCCATCGGCCTGGGCGCCTACTTCGCCAACCTGATCGCCGTCTACGGTCCCGAGCTCATCGGCGATTACGGCCGGTCCATGGTGGTCTACTATCCCCTGTGCCTGCTGTACGTGGTCGTCTTCTTCCCCCTGTACGCCCTGTTCGCCGGCGGCAGGCTGGGCCTGAAGCGGATGCTGAAATACATCCTCGCCCCCGCCGTCACCGCCTTCGCCACCCAGAGCTCCGCCGCCACCCTGCCCTGCAGCAAGGAGGCCTGCAACAATATCGGCGTGCCCGAGGACGTCAGCGACCTGGTCCTGCCCATGGGCTGCACCATGCACATGGACGGCTCCGTCCTCAGCTCCATCGTGAAGATCGCTTTCCTGTACGGCGTGTTCGGCATGTCCTTCACCGGCGCCGGCACCTATGCCATGGCCATCGCCGTGGCCGTCCTCAGCGCCTTTGTGCTGTCCGGCGCCCCCGGCGGCGGCCTGGTGGGCGAGATGCTGATCGTCAGCATGTTCGGCTTCCCCGCCGAGGCCTTCCCCCTGATCGCCACCCTGGGCTTCCTGTTCGACCCCGCCGCCACCTGCCTGAACGCCTCCGGCGACACCATCGCCTCCATGATGGTGGCCCGTCTGGTGGAGGGCAAGGACTGGCTGGAGAAGCGCGCCGCCTCCGGCGAACTGAAATAAGTCATCCCACATCTTTTTTGAAAAGGAGTTTTTAACCATGACCGTACTGGAAACCCAAAACGCCCCCGGCGCCATCGGCCCCTATTCCCAGGGCTATGAGGCAAACGGCTTTGTCGTCACCTCCGGCCAGATTCCCGTGGACCCTGTCAGCGGCGCCGTTCCCGCGGGCATCTCCGCCCAGGCCGAGCAGAGCTGCAAAAACGTAGGCGCCATCCTGGAGGCCGCCGGCACGGGCTATGACCGCGTCGTCAAGACCACCTGCTTCCTGGCCGACATGGGCGACTTCGCCGCCTTCAACGAGGTCTACGCCAGATACTTCACCTCCAAGCCCGCCCGCAGCTGCGTGGCCGTCAAGGACCTGCCCAAGGGCGTCCTCTGCGAGATCGAAGCCATTGCCGTGAAGTAATCCACCATTCAAAAAGGAGTATTCGCCATGAAAGTCACTGTCATCGGAAGCCACCTGTGCCCCGACACCCTGTACGCGCTGAACCGTCTCAGCGAGGCCAGGGCGGAGATCGAATTCAAGAACCTCTCCGCCAGCCTGCCCGACCTGAAGGCCTATCTGGCCCAGCGGGACAACAACCCCCTGTACGCCGCCATCCGCGACAACGGCGGCATCGGCATCCCCTGCTTTGTCCTGGAGGACGGCAGCACCACGCTGGATCTGAACGAGGTTTTGAAATAAGCTCCTTCCCCACCGCCGGACCTGCCCGGCGCAAAAACGGCCGCCGTATGGAATCTCCGACCCCAAACGGCGGCCGTTTCTCGCCGTTTACGGGCGAAAAGGAGTTGCCCCGCACGGAAACCCGTGCGGGGCTATGAGGGGAAAAAAGGAGATAAGTATCAACTTGAGAGAGCTTCCTCGGCAGACGGCCGCAGCCGTCCGGCAAAAAGGATCAAGGAGAGCGGGCGGAGTGGCTCCGCGAGGATCATACGGAGCCATCCGCCCTTGCAGGTGGATCAGACGAACACCTGACAGCGGGATTTTTCCTGCCGCCAAACCGATGTGAAGAGGTGCTGGCTCCATGGCCCGGAAGCTGCCTTTCTTCCGGGACAACGCGCATCGGTTTTTCCGGCCATGGATGCGCAGGTTCTCTGCCTGTAGAGCCCACGCATCCGTGGCCGGGCCGGTTCAGCCCCGCCCGCGGTTAGTTTTTGCTAACCAAAATCTGAAAAGAAAGCGGGTCACGCAGTTGCCCGCTTTGCGGTTAGCTTCCTCTAACCACGGATTTATAATACCATAACTGTCTCGGCCTGTCAACACTTTTTTGCAAATTCCAGCCGCCTGTTTCACACCGGCGCACGCTGGGGCGCGGAAGCCCGGTACACGATCTCCGGCTGGATGATCAGATTGCGGGGCTCGTTCAGGCGACCGGACGCGTAATCAATGGCCAGAATAAGGCAGCGCTCCATGATCTCCCGGGTACGCAGATCCACCACCGTCATGGGCGGGCAGCTGCGGGCGAAGAGCCGCTGCGGCCCGGTGCTGACGGCCAGCACCTGCACCTCCCCGCCGACGCGGACGCCCGCCTCGTACAGCGCGTTGAGGATGCCGAAGCCCACCATGTCATACGCGCAGAGGATCACCCGGGTCAGGCCGCCTGTGCGGACGAGGTCGCAGCCCAGCTCGTAGCCGTCGTCCACGCGGTTGGCGCAGTAGCGCGTATGGCCGCCGGCCGGGTCCCAGCCGTGGGCGCGCAGGAGCTCCGCCATGTGCTCGCTGCGGGAGGTCAGGCCATAGTAATCCACGGTGTTCATCACGATGGTGACGTCCGTGCCGCCGCAGAGCAGAGCGTGCTCCGCGGCCAGACGCGCGGCCTCGTTGTGGTCCACCGAAACGGAGGAATAGCCGGCCAGATTGCGGTTGAACAGGACGGAGGGCACCATGGGCGGATGGCTGCCCAGCCACGCCAGGTCCTCCTTCTGACCCGCCACGAAGAGCATGGCGTCGCAGGCGGGGGCCTGCTCCTGCAGCAGGGCCCCCAGATAGCCCTGGTCGTAGGGCCGGATGGAGATGTTGACCGGCACAGGCGACGTGGAGAGGGCGTTGTTCAGCCCCTGGGTCAGGGGCGGCATGCACATCTCAAAGTCCCGCCGGGGCCAGTACACCGCCACCACCGGCGTCGCGCTCCGCCCCTGGGCGGGAGACGCGGACGCCCTGCGGCGCTTGCGGGGAACGTAGCCCAGCTCCGCCGCCGCGGCCTTCACAAGGGCCTGGGTCTCCGGCGAGATGCGGCGCCTGTCCCCCTGTCCGCTGAGCACGTAGGACACGGTGGAGACGGAAACGCCGCAGGATTTGGCAATATCATATACTGTGACCATGTCGACCTCCGGTGACGGATGCTTTGTTGAGCACCTTTTTATTCAGCATACCCCGGATTGCCGGTAAAATCAAGAAAAACCACAAAACCTTGGCTTGACAACGCAAATTGATCGTGTCATTATAAAGGCAGGAAAGCTCAATAAAGCAATTTGTTGAGCAATATTGAGCATTTGAGGGGAAGGACTGCTATGGTAAAGATGAAAAAGAAGACCATGGACGGCAACGAGGCCGCCGCCTACGCGAGCTACGCATTTACCGAAGTTGCAACAATCTACCCCATCACGCCCTCCAGCCCCATGGCGGAGCATGTGGACACCTGGGCCGCCAACGGCATGAAGAACCTCTTTGGACAGCCGGTCCGCCTGATGGAGATGCAGAGCGAGGCCGGCGCCTGCGGCGCCATGCACGGCTCTCTGGAGGCCGGCGCCCTGACCACCAGCTACACCGCCTCCCAGGGCCTGATGCTGATGGTCCCGCCCCTGTACCGCATCTCCGGCCAGCTGTTGCCGGGCGTCATTCACGTGGCGGCCCGGACGGTGGGCACCAGCGCCTTCTCCATCTTCGGCGACCACTCCGACGTCATGGCCTGCCGTCAGACGGGCTTCGCCCAGCTGGCTTCCTCCTGCGTCCAGGAGTGCATGGACCTGGCGGCGGTGGCCCACCTCTCCGCCATCCGGGCCCGGGTGCCCTTCATGCACTTTTTCGACGGCTTCCGCACCAGCCATGAGATCCAGAAGATCGACGTGCTGGACTACGAGGACCTGCGGGGGATGCTGGACACGGAGGCTCTGGTCCGGTTCCGCGCCAACGCGCTGAACAGCGAGCATCCCCTCATGCGCTCCACGGTCATCAATCCGGACACCGCTTTTCAGCTGCGGGAGGCCGTGAACCCCTATTACGACGCCGTGCCCGGCATCGTGGAGGACTACATGGCCCAAATGAGCGCCCTGACGGGCCGGGACTACAGGCTGTTCAACTACTACGGCGACCCGGAGGCGGAGCACGTCGTCGTCGCCATGGGCAGCGTGTCCGGCTGCCTGCAGGAGGTCGTGAAATACCTGAACCAGCAGGGCCGCAGGGTGGGCTTCCTGCAGGTCCGGCTGTACCGGCCCTTCAGCGCGGAGCACTTCCTCAGGGCCCTGCCGGAGAGCTGCACCACCCTGACCGTTCTGGACCGAACCAAGGAGCCCGGCGCCAACGGCGAGCCGCTGTACGAGGATGTCTGCTCCGTGCTGCTCCACGGCGGGCGGCACCTGGCGGTGCTGGGCGGCCGGTACGGCCTGTCCAGCAAGGACACCACCCCGGCACAGATGATCGCCGTCTACGACAACATGGCGGGCGCGCAGAAGAACCACTTTACCGTGGGCATCACCGACGACGTGACCTTCCACTCCCTGCCCATCGGGGAGAACGTGGTCACCGCCGACGCCCGCACCATCAGCTGCAAATTCTGGGGACTGGGCAGCGACGGCACCGTGGGCGCCAACAAGAACTCCATCAAGATCATCGGCGACAACACGGAGCAGTACGTTCAGGCATACTTTGAATACGACACCAAGAAGTCCGGCGGCGTCACCAAGAGCCACCTGCGCTTCGGCCACACGCCGATCCTCTCCACCTACTACGTGACCATGGCGGACTTCATCGCCTGCCACAACCAGAGCTACATGGCGAAGTACGACATCGTCACCGAGCTGAAGGAGGGCGGCACCTTCCTCCTGAACTGCAGCTGGTCCGACGAGGAGCTGGAGGCCCATCTGCCCAATAAGGTCAAGCGCCTGCTGGCCCAGCGGAGGGCGAAATTCCACACCATCGACGCCACCCGCATCGCCGGCGAGATCGGTCTGGACAACCGCACCAACAGTGTGCTGCAGGCCGCGTTCTTCAAGCTCAGCGGCGTGCTCCCCACGGACCAGGCCGTGGACTACATGAAGGAGGCCATCAAAAAGACCTACGGCCGCAAGGGCGACAAGGTGGTCAACATGAACTGCGCCGCCGTGGACGCGGGCATCACCGGCATCCACGAGGTCGCCATCCCCGACCGCTGGGCGGGCCTGACGGACGAGGTGGAGACGGAGGACGCCAGCCTCCCCTACTACGTGCGCACCGTCATGCACGCGGTGAACGCCCAGAAGGGCGACTCCCTGCCGGTCAGCGTCTTCAAAGACGCCGCTGACGGCACCGTGCCCATGTCCACCTCCAAATATGAAAAGCGGGGCTTCGCCTCCAGGGTGGCCAGCTGGCTGCCGGAGAACTGCGTGGGCTGCAACCTGTGCTCCCTGGTCTGCCCCCACGCCGCCATCCGCCCCTTCCTGCTGAATGAGGAGGAGGTCCAGGGCGCCCCGGAGGGCTATGTGACCAAGGAGGCCAGGGGCAAGGGCTTTGCGGGCCTGCGCTACCGCATCCAGGTGGACCCCCTGGACTGCACCGGCTGCGGCAGCTGCGCCGCCGCCTGCATCGCCAAAGAGAAGGCCATCGTCATGCAGCCCCTGGAGAGCCAGCTGCCCCAGCAGCCCAACTGGGACTACAGCCTCTCCCTCAGCCCCAAGGAAAACCCCATGAACAAGTTCACTGTCAAGGGCAGCCAGTACGAACAGCCTCTGCTGGAGTTCTCCGGCGCCTGCGCCGGCTGCGGCGAGACGCCCTACATGAAGCTGCTGACCCAGCTCTTCGGCGAGCGGATGGTGGTGGCCAACGCCACCGGCTGCACCCAGGCCTGGGGCTTCAGCGTGCCCAGCTATCCCTACACCACCAGGCCCAACGGACGGGGCCCGGCCCTCTCCAACTCGCTGTTTGAGAACAATGCTGAGTACTCCCTGGGCATGGTGCTGAGCATCCGCCAGCAGCGGCTGCGCCTGGCCCAGGAGGTCCGGGAGCTGGCCGCCGAGACCGGGGACGCCCGGCTGAAGGCCGCCCTGACGGCCTGGCTGGAGGGCTTTGAGGACAAGGAGCGCACCATCGAGCTGAGCGACGCCGTCATCGACGCGCTGAAGGATTGCCCCGAGACCGGCGAGCTGATCGACAAGGTCCGGCTTGCCCAGGACCAGCTGGTGAAGAAAAGCATGTGGATGTACGGCGGCGACGGCTGGGCCTACGACATCGGCTACGGCGGCCTGGACCACGTGCTGGCCTCCGGCGAGGACGTGAACATCCTGGTGGTGGACACGGAGGTCTACTCCAACACCGGCGGCCAGTCCTCCAAGGCCACGCCTCTGGGCGCGGTGGCCCAGTTCGCGGCCTCCGGCAAGAAGACCGCCAAGAAGGACCTGGGCATGCTGGCAACGCAGTACCAGAACGTGTACGTGGCGTCCGTGGCCCTGGGGGCGGACCCCGCGCAGTACATCAAGGCCCTGCGGGAGGCGGAGGCCCACGACGGCCCATCCCTGATCGTGGCCTACGCGCCGTGCATCAACCACGGCATTGTCAAGGGCATGGCCTTTGCCCAGGAGGAGTCCAAACTGGCGGTGAAGAGCGGCTATTGGGTGCTCTATCGCTATGACCCGAAGCTGCGTCTGGAGGGCAAGAACCCCTTCATTCTGGACTTCAAGGACCCGAAGTACGACCTGCGGGAGTTCCTCATGGGCGAGGTCCGGTTCAACTCGCTGCAGCGGACCTTCCCGGAAAAGGCGGAGGCGCTTCTGACCGAGGCCCGGATGTACTGCCGCGAGCGCTGGGCCCGCTACACCCATCTTGCCAACCAGGACTACTCCCACCTCTTCGACGTGCTGGATGACTACCCCATTCAGTCCGCGCAGGCGGAAGAGACGACCTGAACCGCAAAAGCCTGTTTTCGAATTGACGCAAATGATATTGAACATTTATTCAATCCGGAGAATCTGAAAGTCTCTCTTTTCTCCATGGAGCCAAAAGGCCAGAGCCGTTGCAACGCAATGGCTCTGGCCTTTTGATCCGCGGGTTCAGCAGGCACACGCCCGCCAGTGACCCGCGCCATAGCAGAACACGGGCGACGATCTCCGCCAGATACGCCAGATTTTTGCCCAGCCACGCCACCATGGCGGGGCGGCGGCGATGACGGCGGACTGTATGGACGCCGACAGCCTGCTGCGGGGCCGAGACTATGAGATCGACTGCTTTGAGCAGCCCCAGTCCCTGCCGGCGGCGCCGGAGAAGGCCGGGAGCCGGTACCAGCTTCTGCTTTTGGATATCGAGCCGGGCGTGCTGTCCGCCTTGGCGTCCGCGCTGCCCGGACGGTGCTTCCGCCGGTGCCACCACAGCTTCTTCCTCAACCTGTCCCATGTGACCGGGCTGGCGCGATACAGGGCCCGGGCGGACAACGGGCAGGTCATTCCCGTCAGCAAGCGCTTCTACCAGGACACCCTGCAACCGTATTTTGCCTTTCTGAAAAACTGACCGCCGTTTTTCCCTGAAAAGCGGCGGTCAGTTTGCGCACGCGCCACATGGGATCGCCGTTTCACCCCATCTCCGTGTCCGGCATCAGCAACGCGGTGCGGGCCAGGAACACGCCGTCTCTGGCCTCCGCCTGCAGGTCGCTCTCATAGCGGCGGGCCATGGCTTTGCGGAGGCGCTTTATGACCGCTCCGTCTGCGGGCCGAGGCGTCCCGCCTTGTATTGACGGCCCATGTGGTCCGCCGCGATGAGCGCGTCTTCAACCATATCCGGCGTTACCGCGAAGGGGAGGTGATGAATGGTGGAGTTGGGAATGCAGGCTTTCAACGCGGCCTTGCGGATCATCTCCCGGTCCGCCTTTTCGTAGCCCAGATCCGCGAACGAGATGGGCAGGCCGACCGAGAGGCAGAAATCCGCGACCTCCCGGATCTCATCGGTGGGCGCGTTTTCCATGACCAGTTGCACCAGCGTGCAGAACGCCACGTTCTCGCCGTGATAGGCGCCGTGCAGCTCGGGGATGACGGTGAAGCCCTTTTGGATGCCATGGGCGGCCGCCAGACCGCCGCTCTCGAAGCCGACGCTGGAGAGATAGGTGTTGACCTCGATGATATTTTCAAGCGCCTCCGTCACGACGCCCGCCTCCACCGCCTTCTTTGCCTTGAGGCCGTCCTCCTTCAGATACTTCCAGCACAGGGCGGCCAATTCGGAAGCCGCCCGGGTGGGCTTCGCGGCGATCTGGTTGTCGCTGCCGCTCCGGCGGCATGCGCGCGCTTCAAAATACGTCGCCATGGCGTCTCCCATGCCGGCGACCAGCAACCGGGCGGGCGCCTTACTGATAACCTCCGTATCCACCAGCACGATGTTGGGACATGCGTGCAGGAAGAAATAGCAGTCGAATACCCCGTCGTCGTCATACATGATGCTGAGAGAGGAGCAGGGCGCGTCCGTGGAGCAGACGGTGGGGATGATCACATCCGGGATGCCGGCCAGATGGGAGATAGCCTTTGCCGTATCCAAAACCTTGCCGCCGCCGATGCCCACAATGGCGGTCACGCCGGCCTCCCGGCATGTTTGCGCCAGCGCCTCGCACTTGGCCCGGGTGGCTTCGCCGGAGAACACCTCATAATCCACCGCAAAATCCGTATCCCCAAAGCAGGCGTTCAGGGTGGACATATTGCGTCTGGCGCCGCCCTCGGTCTGCAGGATCATCAGATGCTTTCCGACGCCGTCCAGATACCGGTCCAGCTCACGCATGACGCCTTTGCCCTGCACGTATTTTGCGGGGCTTTTCAATACTTTGCTCATATCGCACACTCCTCAACATTCTGTCTCATCAGAGGCGGAACCGTCCCCGGGCGTATCGCTTCCCCCTGCGCGGATTCAGGTTGAACAGGACCACGATCATAACAGGGATTGCCAATATCATTATTATCGTTTATCACAAATCTAACAATCTTTTCTTTTGAAGTTTCCGATCACGAGTCCTGCAATCAGCATCCGTTTCTCAACCATCTACTGAATGTACACGCCTGCCTTTCCCTGTATCTGCCTCCCCTGCGCTGCCGCACCGCAGATATTCCCAGTCCGCTTACGCTCTATTTGAGCAAATTCAACTCCCAATTGGGCAAACAGATCATCGGTTTTGAACCGGACGGCATGGAACTGCTGCAGGCATATTCCCGGCCTCACAATGTTAACCAGTTCAACCGGGTGATCCAGGAGTTGGTGGTCACCAGTCACGGCCTTTACATCTCCAAAGGAGCTGTGGAGGCGTGCCTGAAAAAGGAGAGCGCGCTCTACCCTGGGTATCGGTCGGGAGATACATTGCAGCTCGACCTCAATCAAAAACTGGCGGACATCGACGTGGATATCGTCCGCCTGGTCCTCCAGCAGGAAAACGGAAGCCAGAAGAAGACCTCCGAGCGGCTCGGCATCAGCCGAGGCACGATCTGGCGAATGCTCCGCGCATGAGGATTTCCCGCCAAGTCCGGCGGTTTCGCCGACTTTATAAAAACAAAAAGGAGTTCCTGAATCATGAAAAAAATCGTTGTTATCCACACCAGCCTGGTATCCCACACGGAGTTGAACCAGCTCTTCGCCGATATCATTCCCGAGGCCAAGATCTTCAACATCATTGACGGCAGTCTGTTGGCCGAGGTGTCTCAAAACGGCCATATCACGCCCGGGGATCGTAAATCGGATGTGTAAGTATTTCGACAACGCGCAGCGGCTTGGCGCTGATCTGGTCTTCACCCAATGCTCCTCTGTCGGCGATGCCGCGCTGATTGCCGCCAGGACAGTGTCTGTGCCGCTGCTGCGGATCGACGAGGCCATGGTCGAGAAAGCCGTGTCTCTTGGAAAGCGGATCGGTGTGGTGGCTACCGTGGGCTCCACCGTGACCCCGAGCTGCGGCCTGATCCGGGAAAAAGCCGAGGCCGCCGGCAAGGAAGTGGAGATCATCCCCTACCTGGTGGACGGCGCGCTGAATGTTCTGATGCGCGAAGGGAATGAAAAACACAACGATCTTGTGATGGACACCGTGAAAAAGTGCGCGGCGGAATGTGACGTCGTCGTACTGGCTCAGGGCAGCATGACGGTCCTGCTGCCCCGTCTGGAAGGCATGGAGAAACCTGTCTTCACCAGCCCGGAACTCGGTGTCAGAAAGGCCAGAGAGGTTCTGTTCGGAGCCTGAGTCAGTCCGCCAACAGGCGCCGCCGCGCCCTATGCGCAACCGCGGAAGAAGTCCCCCGTGTCCGCGCACAGCCATTCTCTGTTTTATAGGCGTCTGGCACAGTTTTGAACAAAAAGGGCCTGGTAAGCATTTGTTCCATGTTTTCCAGGCCCTTTTTATGCTAAATTTAATGGCCAGGCATTGCGCGGAGCAAGCGGCAGAGATCCGCCAGCGTCCGCTGGTAATTCACCGCGCTTTTTGAGGCGCTCTCCGCAAAGGATTTGGCCTCCCGATTGATGCTGAACATCGCGGTCACACCCAGGTCATAGGCCTCCGCGGCGCTTTCGTCGATGCCTCCCACGATCGCGACCAGCGGAACGCCGGTGGCGCGGACCCGGCGGGCAATGCCGGAAATGACCTTCCCGTGGACGCTTTGGCTGTCGATGCGGCCCTCGCCTGTAATGATCAGATCGGCATCCCTCGCCCGCCGATCGAAATCCACGGTATCCAGCACCGCCTCAATACCGGATCTTAATTCCGCGCCCAGAAACGCCATGCAGCCCGCTCCCAGGCCGCCAGCGGCGCCCGCGCCGGGGATATCCGCGAAAGACCTGCCCAATTCCCGGCAAAACACGCGATCCAGCGCCCGGAGCTGACAGTCGAGCTGCCGCACCATCGCCTCGTCCGCGCCCTTTTGCGGAGCAAAGACATAAGCCGCGCCGGTGGGACCGTACAGGGGATTTTCCACATCGCACATAACGGTGACGCGAACGCCTGCCAGCAGTTTTTTCGTTTCAGCGTTGTCAAAGTGGTGGATATTGCCCAAAGTCCCGCCCACCGGGACAAATTGCGCTCCGCTTTCGTCGTAGAACCGGGTCCCCAGCGACGCGGCGCAGCCGCAGCCGCCGTCATTGGTGGCGCTGCCGCCGATCCCCAGCAGGATCTCCCGGCAACCGTTTTCCACCGCGTGACGGATCATCTGCCCGACGCCGTAAGTCGTCGTCATCGAGGGGTCTCCGCGCCCTTCGACCATGGGCAGGCCAGCGGCCGCGGCCATCTCGATCACCGCCAGGGCGCCCTTCCGAGCATAGACCGCCTGGACCGATTCGCCATATGGCCCCCGCGCCGGAACCGTCACGGCTTCCGCCCCGATGGCCTCCAGAAAGCAGTCCACCGTACCCTCCCCGCCGTCGGCGACCGGGATGCCGACGGTCTGGCACTCCGGAAAAAAGGCGGAGACCGTCTCTCTGGCGATCCTGCAGATCTGCAGGCTGGACAACGTCCCCTTAAAAGAATCCGAGATGATGATACACTTCTTCATAACAGACGGTCAGGGATTCACCACATTGATGGGCGCGCCGGCGATATATGCCTTCGCATTGGCCACGGCGCAATCCATGATGCGCTGGCGGCTCTCTTTCGGCGCCCAGGAAATATGCGGGGTAATGATGCAGTTTTTGGCCTTCAGCAGGGGGTTGTCGCCCTTGATGGGCTCTGTGGAAACCACATCCAGTCCGGCGGCCGCCACTTTGCCGCTGTTCAGCGCATCGGCCAGGTCCTGTTCCACCACAATGGGGCCGCGGCTGTTGTTGATGATAATGACGCCGTCCTTCATTTTGGCGATGGTATCCCTGTTGATAAGGCCGCGGCTGGTGGGCAGCAAAGGCATGTGCACGGCAATCACGTCGGATTCCGCCAGCAGGGTGTCAAAGTCCACGTATTCCGCCACCTGCCGGCCCGCGTCCGTGGGATAGGGATCGTAGGCGAGCACACGCATCCCCAATGCGCCGGCGATCTTGGCGGTGTGCTGGCCGATTTTGCCGCAGCCAATCAGGCCCATCGTCTTGCCGTCCAGCTCGATCAGCGGATAATCCCAGTAGCACCAATCCACACAGTTTTCCCACTTCCCGGCATGAACGGTTTCGCTGTGGTGCCCGATATGGTGGCAGATTTCCAGCAACAGGGCAATGGCGAACTGGCTGACGGAGCAGGTCCCATATACGGGGACATTCGTAACCGAAATGCCCTTCTCTCTGGCATAGGCGACATCCACCACATCGTAGCCCGTGGCCAGCAGGCTGATGAACTTCATGCCGGGGCAGGCGTCAATGACGTTTTTCCTGATCGGCGTCTTGTTGGTAAATACGATCTCCGCATCTCCGATACGCGCAATAGCCTCCGCTTCATCTGTCAGGCTGGTCCGGTCATATACCGTCAAATCCCCCAGCTTTTCCAGCTCCTCCCAGCTCAGATCGCCGGGATTTTCTGTATAGCCATCCAAAATCACGATTTTCATCATGCATCCTCCTTTATACCATTTATTTTTGTCTGTATGCCTGTCTGTAATGCCAGTATATCAAGTTTGGGATAATAATTTTTACGAAAATTTGATCTTATATTTGTAAATTATACATAATAGGCGTCAGTGGAAAACGCCCCTGCCCAGTCTGAACAATGACGATCATCCGTTCAGATCAGGCAGGGGCGTTCCACCCGCTACAGGCAGTACTTCCGGATATCCCGTCCCCGTCTCCCTGGTCACTTCCCGGCTTTCCAGCCACAGGGCAAAGGCCCGCACATCCCGCAGGTATTTTTCAACGGTCCCGGGGGCCCGCTTCTCCGTCCGCGGGCTCTGTTCAAATGCCGCGATCCGCTTCGCCGTCAATTTTCGCTCTGTCATATCGAAAAACTCCTTTGTAAAACAGTGTCGCCATTGTATCGCAAATAGAGGCATCTATACGAACGCGGAATCCCGGCCCCCGGGAGGGCCGGAGCGCGCAAAAGCACCGCCGCATAACAAGAGGCCGGATATTCCTGTGGGTATCCGGCCTCTTGCCGTATAGAAGCGCTATCCCTCTGTCTGCCAGTAAAAGGCGCTGTAGGGGGGCAGCTCGCTGCCGCCGCCGAAGTCGTGGGGCCGGCCGGTGATCAGGTCCACCGCCCGGCCGCATCCGGCATCGAAGTGGGCGGTATAGGGCTGGCTGTCTGCGTTGATGGCCACCAGCACCCGCTGTCCCCCGGCCGCGCGCTCGAAAATGGCCTGCCGGTTCGTCAACAGCACGTTGCGGTAGCCGCCGTGGCGCAGGGCGGAGCTGCGCCGGCGGGCGGCGGCCAGACTGGCGATATAGTCCGTCAGCTCCGTCCACGCGGGAGCCTCCACCTCCGGGCGCAGGGGCGCGTCGGTGCCGCCGCCCTTGACGCCCTCCATGCCCCACTCGCTGCCGTAATAGACGGCGGGCACCCCGGGCATACCGAACAGCAGCGCATAGGCCAGGGGCAGGTGGGCCGGCTGGGTCAGCCGGGAGGCGATGCGGGTGACATCGTGGTTGTCCAGGAAGGACAGCAGATAGGCGCCCTTGTACAGCGTCCACGGCTCCGGGCCGAACTGCCGGACCAGGGAGTGGCAGATCTCGAACAGATTCATGGAGTTGAAGCTGGACCACAGGCCCTTATAGCACTCGTAGTTGGTGACGGAGTGGCACAGCTCCGGCCCCATCCAGCGGTTGTAATCGCCGTGAAGTGTTTCGCCCAACAGCACAAAATCCGGTTTCAGGGACTGTGTAAAGACCCGGAGCTGCCGCAGGTAGTCCGCCGGCAGGCAGTAGGCCACGTCCAGCCGCAGGCCGTCGATGCCAAACCGCTCCACCCAGGACCGGATGGCCTGGAACTGGTGCTCCACCACGGCGGGGTTCTGAAGATTCAGCTTCACCAGCTCGTTGTGCCCCTCCCAGCCCTCGTACCAAAAGCCGTCGTTGTACGGGGTGTTTCCGTCGAAGCTGATGTGGAACCAGTCCCTGTAGGGGCTGTCCCACCTTTTCTCCAGCACATCCCGGAAGGCCCAGAAGCCCCGGCCCACATGGTTGAACACGCCGTCCAGCAAAACCCGCAGGCCCGCGCCGTGGAAAACCCGGCAGACCCGGGCCAGGTCTTCATTGGTGCCCAGGCGGGGGTCCACGGTGAAATAGTCCCGGGTGTCGTAGCCGTGGCGGTCGCTGTCGAACACCGGATTTAAGAGCACGGTGTCCGCGCCCAGACGCCTGATATGCTCCGCCCAATCCGCAAGGCGGAGGATACGGTGGGCCGTGACGCCGTCGTTTTCATCCGGCGCGCCGCACAGGCCCAGAGGATAGATTTGATAAAGAATCGCTTCATGGAACCACATGATTTTTCCCTCCGATAAAAAGAACGCTCTTATCTTAGCCCATTTTTCACCATCGGGCAAGAGGAAACGGCCCCGTTTTTCAAGCGGCGGACCACAAGATTATCAAGATTATTCTGCCAAGTGCCTTGAAATAAAAAAGGGGCGGTACTATAATACAAGCAAGAGGTTAGTTCTATCTAACCTTCGTGATCGGCAAGCTGGCGGTTCACTGCCGCCGCGCTGTTCCAAAATGGAGGTCGCCGCCGCCTGACCGAACCGCGGGCAAACGCCCCCGGCTTCCCCGTGCCCGACCGGAACCCGCCGCGCGCGGCCATGCCGGACCGGGAGACGATGCGCCAAATCTGTGGAATGGGAGAGCAAAGCCATGCTGGAACGAAATGAGAAGATATATCAAAAGCCGGCTGGCGACAAGACGCGTTGCCCTCCGGGACTTCCTGATGGTGGAGCTGGCCTATCCGCCGGAGGAATACGGCGAGGAGGCGCCGGACTGGATGGAGCGAATGCATATGCCGGCCGGACCATTTGGCGGGTGTTCGACTCCCGCAATAACGACTCCACGCCGAAGATCGTGCCGGTTCCAACCGCTGCGATCCAATACTGGTATGGAAGCCTGGAGAAAAAAGCCGGGGCGTGGGATATCAACTACGCAAAAAAGACTTTCCCGGAGACGAGGTTTGTGGAGATCGGCGGCCTCGATCATGCCGAATACGCGCCACTCCACCCGGCTGCATTTGCCTAATGGCTGACCGCTTTTTTTGGAGGAGGGAGAACCGTCATGAAATACAACGGATTCTATTTTGTACTGTTCCGCGGCACGATGAAAAAGGTGCTGTCGGAGCACTATGGCAAGGCGTTTGCCCGCGCTACCATGAAAAGGGCCCGTCCGGTCTATCAAGAGCTGGTGACGGAGGCCGACGACATCGGGGACGGCAATCCCATGGCGTACAACGAGTTGTTCGCCCTGGCCTTTGTGGCGCCTTACATCGCAAGCGGCAAAAAAATCGCGCCTGAGGTCATTCAAGAGATGATGCGGCGCAGCCTGTACCATGTGAAGTTCTATTTCTCCATGGTGGATCTGAACACGCCAAAGGGCAAGCTGGCAAACCAAAAGAGTATCCTGAAGTATGTGAAATGGTACACCCCTGAGCGAGAGCGGCAGTATCCCGGATCCTTTCAAGTGGATTTTGTGGGCAGGCCCTACGAGGGGGCCTGCTACTACCGCATCACCCGCTGCCCCATCTGCGCCTACTGTGAAAGGCTTGGCGTCAGCGAGCTGATGCCGCTGCTGTGCGAGCTGGACTCTGTTATGATCAGCCTTCAGCACGGCGTCCTGCACCGCCGGCAGACCATTGCCTCCGGCGGGGCCTGCTGCGACTATTTCATCACGGGAGACAGAGAGAATCTATGATGCGGAGGGAGATTGAACGATGATTCAGGTCCGGCAAAAGCGCGGCCTGCGCCTGGGCGTGCTGGGCATGGCTTTGTGCATGGCGGCGGACTGGCTGCTGGATGTGAAGCCCGCGGGCAGTGTCAGCGACATGGTGGTGGAGTCCGGCTGGCTGGAGATGTCCTTGTGGCGGTTCGAGGCGTCCATCCTCATTGCCGCGGCCATCATTCCGCTGTTCTGGCTGGGCATCCGGGAGATGAAAGCGCTTTTGCGGGCCAAATGTCAAACCGCCGGCGACCGCAGAATGTCCCGCCTGTTCGATATCGGGGCCATGGCAGGCGTGATCTCCTTCCTGTTTATCCACATCATGTGCTGCTTTGTGGCCATCATCTTCAAGTGTGCCTACGCGGCCGGGATGGACTTTGCCGCCGCGGCGGCTCTGACCAATGAAACGGCGGTGTATATGTACATCCCATTCTTTGCGTATTACTTCACGGCCGATCTCAGTGTATCCATCGCCTGGGTATCTTTTGTCCTGAAGGGACGGCTGGGCCTGCCCAAATGGGCGGCGCTGTGCTGCCCCATCGCAGGTCTGACGCTGGCGGAGCTGTTCCATTTTGTCCCCTGGCCGGTGAGCCAGCTCGGCGCGGCCTTTGAGACGATGGGATATGTACTGCTGATGGCCATGGGGCTCCGGCTGTGTGGAAAGCGGTACGCCGGATAACGATTTACACAGGCGGAACCTGAAAGCGAGGTTGGAAGCCACACTTTATAACCGATCAGGAGGCGTAACGAAATGTCCAAACAAGCGTCTGAATCTCAGGAAAAACTCATGTCCCGCATCTTCAGGGGAAAGGAGATTTTCAAGCCCCTGAACACAGGCCGCGTCGACGAGCATGTGAGCTGTATCCGGGAATTTGTGGCGAACATCTTTTTCTACACAAAAAACGGCGCCACCATCATGATCGACGCGGGATACAACTATGACCGGCTGAAAGAAAAGATGGGCTGGCTCGGCCTGGACCCCGGCGCCATCCGGCACATCCTGATCACCCATCAGGACACCGACCATGTGGGCGCGGTGGAGGCGGACAGCGGCGGACTGTTCCGCGATGCCACGCTCTACATCGGCGAGGAGGAGGACCGCTATCTCACCGGCGAAAAGCGCCGCCGGGTGATCTACGGCCTGTACAAGCTGCCTATGGTGAAGATCGAAAATCCCAAGGTGCTGCTGAGGGACGGACAGACGTTCCACATCGGGGACATCAAGATCGAGTGCTTCCTGGTCCCGGGGCACACCTGGGGACATCTGGTATATCTCGTGGACGACGCCTATCTCTTTACCGGGGACACCCTGTGGTTTGGGCCGGACGGCGGCTACAGCTTTCTCAATATGCTGGCCGAGAGCAACCGTGTGGCCCTCCGGTCTCTGGCGGCACTGGAGGCGCGGCTGCGGGCGCGGGGCCTTCGGCCCATGGTGATCACCGGACACACCGGCTGGACAGATGATCTGGACTTCGCCTTTGCCCACCGGGACAGGGTGTGCAACGCCTGGGTCCGGCAAAAGCCCCACGACCCGGATGCGCCCTACGACGCCTATGACGAGTCGGACGACACGGAGGAGAAGGCGCGCGGCCACTACCTGCAAAAGCAGGACCGGAAGTGAGGAGCGCGTATGATCGTATTGCAAATCGCCTTATCTCCTCCTGTTTACCGGGATGGTGGCGCTGGCTGTCCGGGGCGGAGCGGTAAATGGCTTGTTCTTCTATCCCAGGCCGGTGCAGGAACGGGCCTTTGCCATCGGGCTGGCGGACAGGGCGGCCATGGGTAAAAGGCGGAAGCGGTTCATGGCGGCGTTTTACCTCGTCATGCTGGGGGCGCTGCTGTTCATCATCGGCTGCTGGAACGGGGTCCGGGACTTTCAGACCGCGTATTGGCAGGCGCTGCTGTTCCTGGAAGTGATGAACTGGTACGACGGCGTCGTGATCGACAGGCTATGGGTGGGGCACAGCATATTCTGGGTCCTTCCCGGCACGGAGGACCTCCCCTTCGCGCAGACCTGGAAACAGGTGCTGCGGAAGCGCGGCCTCCTGTCCCTGATCTGGCCCGTGGGAGCGGCGATCGTGGGCGGACTGGTCGTTTTGATGGTTTATCCATAAACGATAATTTGACCGGGAAGACATCGTTTTCGAATCGGTGTTCCTGATGAGGGATGCCCGCGAAAACCACATGGCGAACGCCTCTGGGACAACGCGGAAGATATTGTGACCGCCATGCGTCTTTGTGGATTTTCCGCGACCGTTCCAGTAAGCGGGGCCGTCAGTTCCGCCATGGAGCAACGTGTTCCACGTTTTGATAAGCCTTCATAAAGCGCTCCGCCTTTCCGAATTAAAAAGGGGCCCGCCGCGCGGCCGGATGTCTCCGTTCTGTCCGGTCGGCACCCTCTTCTCCTCTTGCCGATTGCTTTTTCAGGACGCGCGTATTATACTGTCAGCATAGTAAGATATAAAAAGTATATTCAACGCTTTTGCAATATCATAATAGGATAGCATGAGGGTGGATATCATGGCAATCACATATGACTATTACCGCATTTTTTATTACGTTGCCCAGCACAAGAGCTTCACCAGGGCGGCGGAGGTTTTGGGCAACAACCAGCCCAATATCACGCGCTGCATGAACAACCTGGAGCAGGAGCTGGGGTGCAAGCTGCTCGTCCGCAGCAACCACGGCGTCACGCTGACTCCGGAGGGCCACAGGCTGTACACGCGGGTGGCCGTTGCCTTTGACCAGCTGCGGCTTGGCGAGGAGGAGATCCAGAAGGATTGCAGCCTGGACACGGGCTCGGTGTCCATCGGCACCAGCGAGACGGGGCTGCACCTGCTCCTTCTGGACAGGCTGTCCGTGTTTCATGAGCAGCATCCCGGCGTGCACCTGCGGATCACCAACGTGTCTTCGCCCCAGGCCGTCGCCGCCCTTGCCCGGGGCCAGACCGACTGTGCGGTGATCACCACGCCCTGTGAGGTCAAAAAGCCTTTGCGGGCGATCCCGCTGCTCTCCTTCCGGGAAATATTGATCTGCGGCTCCCGGTTCCAGCATCTGACCAGGGAGCCGCAGCAGCTGCGCGATGTGGTGAAATACCCCTTCGTCTGCCTGGGGCGGGAGACCAGCTCCTATGCGTTCTATCAAAGGCTGTTCCTGAAGCACGGCCTGAGCTTCCATGTGGATATGGAGGCGTCCACCATTGATCAGGTGCCGCCCCTGGTGCAGTACAATCTGGGCATCGGATTCTTTTCTGAGACGCTGGCGGCCCCCGCCATCGCCCAAGGCGTGATCAACCAGATCCGTCTGGCGGAAATCGTTCCGGAGCGCTCGATCAGTCTGATTGAGGATACTTCCAGGCCGCAGAGTATTGCCATGAAGACATTGCATAAGCTGCTCTGCGCAAAGTAAACGGGGCTTATATGCAAGGACAGAGGGGCGGACGCCGATGGCGTCCGCCCCTCTGTCCCCGCGTCTGCCCGTTGTCGGCAGTTTGCTATATCGATTTCATATTACCATCATATGAATAATACATTTTACACGAATCGGCCATATCATTATAATGTAGTGCGAAATCAGAGTGGGAAGTTAGGGATTGCGGCGTTTTCTTCCGTTTTGGATAAGCAATCCCGTTATTGTGGTGGAGAAGAAGTGAGCGGATGTCTGCATTTTTGGAGGAAGAGAAGATCGATCCCGCGCTGCTGCGGGAGCTGGAAGCCTTTCGGGCGGCAAATCCTCTGCCGGAGGCCCTTCAGGGACGCGTTCCGGCGCCCCGCTATCACTATTACGGTAAGGATATCTGGGAACACGCTATCGCGGCTCTCCTCTGCGGCAAGAATCTGCTCCTGACCGGAGGAAAAGCCACCGGAAAAAACGTGCTGGCGGAAAATCTGGCCATGGTGTTTGGCCGGCCGGCATGGAATGTGTCGTTCCACGTCAACGCGGACGCCGCCAGCCTCATTGGAATGGATACCTTTGAAGACGGCCAGGTCCGGTTTCGGCCCGGCCCCATCTATCAGTGTGCCCGGTACGGCGGCTTCGGCATCCTGGATGAGATCAACATGGCAAAAAACGAGGCCCTGGCGGTACTCCACTCCGCGTTGGATTTCCGCCGGGCCATCGACGTGCCGGGCTACGACCGTATTCCCATGGAAGCTTCCACCCGGTTCATCGCCACCATGAATTACGGCTACGCCGGGACCCGGGAGCTGAACGAGGCCCTGACCTCCCGGTTCGCCGTCATCCAGATGCCCACCATCAGCCCGGAGAATCTGAACAGGCTGCTGGCGAAGCACTTTCCCACGCTGAAAAAGAAGTACCGGGAGCAGTTCGCCCAGCTCTTTTTTGACCTGCAAAAGAAGTGTGAGAGCGCGGAGATCTCCACCAAGGCCCTGGACCTCCGGGGACTGATGGACGCGCTGGACCTGATGCGTACCGGCGTCTCCGCCGGAGCGGCGCTGGATATGGGCGTCACCAACAAGGCTTTTGACAGCTATGAACAGGGGCTGATCCGGGACGCCGCCTCCATGCGGGTCTCCGCCAGGCTCACCCGGGCGGAGTTGTTTGACGAGTGACGGCCATGCTGACACAGCATTACAGCGCAAGGCAGCGTCAGGCCCTGAACCAGATCTGGACCGCCGCCGGCGGCTACGGCTTCGACCCCCTGTTTCTGGCGCTGCGGAGCGACGGCAGCCCGGACCTCTATATGAATTGCATTGTGGGCTGCGTCCGCAAATGGTACGGGGACGCGATGCCCAGCGCCCTGTTCGGCTCGTGGAGCGGAGACCGCCGTCAGGCCCTGCTGGACGATCTTGCCTGGCTGGCCTTGGAAAACGCGGTGTTTCAGCGGGAGCTGCCGGAGCGCCCCATTCTGGCGGAGCTCCGCCGCGCCCACGCGGAGGACTTTTTCGCCCAGGAGCACAAGCTGTCCCGCCAAGAGTGGATGGCCAAAAACCAGCTGGCCTATACCATGGAGGCCGCCCGCTGGCGGAGCGTGCTGGGCAGACGGCCGCCTGTGATGACGCCCTATGAGAAAAAGCTGTCCGCCGCCCTGCTCTGCGATGCTTTGGACGCCGGGGCCCTGGGCGCCGCCATTCGGAACGCCTTTGAACAAGCGGGGCTGTTTCACGGGCATGCGCAGCCGAAAGCGGCCCTGCACCTGCATTTTGACGGGAAATGGGCCTCCGCCATGACCAGGTTTCTGCCCACGGAGATCGTCCACACGGACGTGCTGACGGTGGGGCGCTCCGGCGTCGCCGGAGGCGGCGGGCAAAAGCTGGATGTCCGCCGGGCGAAATTCCGGCTGAACGAAAACGCGGAGACGGACCGGCAGTACATTGAGAGCTGTTTCGGCCGCTCCCTCTACCCGCCGGAGGAGCTGGCCGCGGCGGAGCAGCGGCTCTGCACCGGCAATCACCTGGGCTGTCACCTGTGGTTCACGGCAGGGGTCCCGGACCCCAGCAGCGCCCGCAGCGGGGAATCCCGGCGGCTGGCCGGGGAGGCCGTTCTCCAGTTCCGGCGAAACCAGAAAGCTTTCCAAAAGGACATCGGCCTTTACCAACACGCCATCCTGCGTCTGACGGACCAGGTCCGTAACTGCCTCCAGGTCCACAGCCGGACGGAGACGGACACGGCCCGTGGCGGCAGGCTGGACGGCTCCCGTGTCTGGCGGGCGGCGGTCCTGGGGGATGGCCGCGTCTTTCTCCGGGACAGCAGCGCAAACCGCCCGGGCTTTTCCGTGGACATTCTTCTGGACGCGTCCTCCTCCCGCCTGCACTGTCAGGAGGCCGTCGCCGCCCAGGGCTATATCCTGGCGGAGAGCCTGAACCGGTGCGGGGTCCCGGTGCGGGTATCCGGCTATTGCAGTCTCCGGGGCTATACGGTCCTGCGGGTGCTGAAGGATTTCCGGGACAAGCACGGCAACCAGAATATATTCCACTACTTCGCCTCCGGCTGGAACCGGGACGGGCTGGTCCTGCGGGCGGCGGGACAGCTGCTGAAAAACGCTCCCGGGGAGCGGCGCCTGCTGTTGCTGCTGACCGACGCCAGCCCCAACGACAGTCACCGTATCCCCCCGGACGGCAAAAATCCCTTCGGCCGGGACTATGGAGAGCAGGCCGCCGTGGAGGACGCGGCCCGGGAGGTCCGGGCTCTGCGCCGCGGCGGCGTCCGTGTGGCGGCGGTGTTCATGGGCGAGCCGATGAGCGCCCCGGCCGCGGAGACCATCTACGGCAAAAGCCTGACCCGCATCCGTGGCATGGACCAGCTGGCGGACGCGGCGGGCGCCCTGATCCAACGGGAGATCCGGGAGCTCTCCGACTGAAGGACCCCATTTTGATGAAAGGAATATCGCCATGGCATGGTTTCAAAAGCGCGTGACAGTTTTTCGGGCCCAGGACAAGGCTGGCTGGCTGGCGGCCAGGGCCGCTTTGAAGGACGCGGACGTCCGTGACATTCGAGCCGGGCACTACGACGTGGAGCCGCCGGTATGCGGCTGCGGGGCCAAGCTGGACCCCAGGAACTTCGGGCCGAAGGGCCGGATTGACCGCAGCATGTATTTCATCACCGTGCCACAGGCGGACGCAGAGGCAGCCCAGTCGGTCCTGGCCCGGACCGCGGACGGCAAAGAGCCGGAACGCCGCGCTTGAATATGATCCGCCCGTCATGGGCGTTCATATAAATTGGGCCGCCGCATCCGGTGCGGCCGCCCGGAAATTTTAAGGGAGGAATCATTATGGTAAGCTTTCTCATCTGTCTGGCGCTCCTGATTGGCGGTTACTTTACATACGGTAAAGTCATCGACAACACCTTTGGGCCGGACGACCGGGAGACGCCTGCTGTCCGCATCAACGACGGTATCGACTACGTCGTGATGCCCCAGTGGAAACTGTTCCTGGTGCAGCTGCTGAACATCGCGGGTCTGGGACCCATCTTCGGCGCTATGCAGGGCGCCCTGTGGGGGCCTGTGGTGTTCCTGTGGATCACGTTCGGCACCATCTTCGCCGGCGGCGTCCACGACTATTTCGCGGGCATGCTCTCCGAGCGCAATGACGGCGCCTCCATCTCTGAGATCTGCGGTATCTATCTGGGCAACGGCATGAAGACCGTGATGCGTATTTTCAGCGTCGTGCTGCTGGTCATGGTGGGCACCGTGTTCGCGGTTGGTCCTGCCGGCCTGATCGTCACGCTGTTCAAAAACGCCGGCGTGACCGGCGTGGTCACCAATACCGAGGTGTGGCTGTGGATCATCCTGATCTACTACTTCATCGCCACCTTCATCTCCATCGACAAGATCATCGGCAAGATCTATCCCATCTTCGGCATCTGCCTGATCATCATGGCCGTGGGCGTCGCCATCGGTATCTTCACCAACTCCGCCTACACCATCCCCGAGCTGTGGACCCACTTCTACAACATGGAGCCCACCGGCAAGCCCATCTGGAGCTTCATGTTCATCACCGTGGCCTGCGGCGCCATCTCCGGTTTCCACGCCACCCAGTCTCCCCTGATGGCCCGCTGCATGAAGTCCGAAAAGCAGGGCCACATGGTGTTCTACGGCGCCATGGTCTGCGAGGGCATCATCGCCCTGATCTGGGCCGCCGCCGGCTGCGCCATCTATGAGGTCACCGACGGTCTGAGCACCGGACTGCAGGCAGCTCTGGCCAACGGCCAGTCCGCCGCCATCTATGACGTGTGCGCCAAGACCATGGGCGGCATAGGCGTTGCCCTGGCCATGCTGGGCGTCATTGCCTGCCCCATCACCTCCGGCGACACCGCTTTCCGCAGCGCCCGCCTGACCCTGGCCGACTGGTTCAAGATCGACCAGGGGGGCTACAAGAACCGCCTGATCCTGTGCGTGCCCCTGCTGCTGGTGGGCGCCTTTGTGGGCCATCTGGACTACTCCGTCGTGTGGCGGTATTTCAGCTGGACCAACCAGACCCTGGCCATGATCGTCCTGTGGGCTGCCAGCATGTACCTGTATCAGCAGAAGAAGAACTACTGGGTCACCGCGGTGCCCGCGACCTTCATGAGCGCCGTGTCCTGCACCTACTTCCTGCTGGGCAACGAGTGCCTGGGCCAGTTCCTCAACACGACGGACGCCGCCGGCGCCGTTGTGTACAACACCACGGTGGCCTATCCTGTGGGCATCGTGTTTGCCATCGTGCTTCTGGCGATCTTCCTGCGGGCCACGAAGAAGCAGCAGTCTGTGAAGCAGTGACCCTCCGGGCGCTCCGGCTTTTCAGATGAAACGGCGG